>JBGCDP010000035.1:0-103481 GCA_045105475.1 Anaerolineae bacterium | reverse complement strand
CCCATAATCACGAAACAAAAACGACGACTGATAGAGCCGGTGTTGGCGCATCGGGTTTTCGGCCGGAAGCTCCTCAAACGGGGTGTCACGGATCGGGCTAAAGGCTGAGTAGTAAACCCGCTGAAGCTTGTATGTTTTGATCATCCGCTCGCTGGTGCTGAGCAATTCAAGGTCACTTTCACCGACAGCCCCCACCACAAACTGGGTCACACTGCTCGCCCAGCGGCCGTTCCAACTATTGTGAGCCAGCTCGTTTTGGCGAATCTCATCGATCCACTGCAGCGGCTGGACCAGTTCACGTACAAACTCTTTTTTCGGTGCCAACATCTGCAATCGTTTGTCATTAGGAGCTTCTAAGTTCACCGACAATCTAGAAGCCAATTCCATTGATCGACGTACCTGATCTTTTTCGACACCTGGCATCACTTTAAGATGGATGTAGCCACGAAAACGATATTTATTTCGCAAAATGTCGACCGTTTCAATGATCTTATCCTGCGTCGTCACACTTCCTTTAATGATTCCAGAACTTAAAAATAACCCCTCGACTTTGCCCGCTTTGTGAACCTGCATAAACGCCTTCGCCATTTCTTCCGGTTTAAACGTTTGGCGACGCATGCTGCTACGGCCTGCCCGAAACGGGCAGTAGAAACAGTCCCGTTCGCACGCCGTCGTCATCATCGTTTTAAGCAGGGGGATCGTTTTGCCCCCAGATACGGCCGCATTCGAAATACCCAGCTCGCCGATTGAGTGCCCTAAGGGTAAATGAATTGGGTCTTTTTGGATGACGGCCCCACAGGCAGCAACCGTTTGATCAAAGCCTAATTTTGGCTGAACCAAAGCAGGTTCACCCGTTGGCTCAAGGTTCATGTGTGTGGCGACGTCTGCGAGTTTGCTGAATGAGTCCATAAGTTTTTATTTGGTTGGTACTGACGAGACATCAACCAAAATTCCGGCCGGATCTTTCAGCAAAAGTCGATTTTGACCATAAAAGGTCATTTCAGGCGCTTGTACGATTTCAACTCCCAACCCCTTCGCTCTTTCAAAAACCGCATCACAATCATCAACGACAAATGTAATATACATGCCAGTCGGTTTCCCACGGAATTCCTGAGGGACTAGGTCATGATCAGCTTGCATAATCCCGATTTCTAAGCTTTGGTTTTCTGCCTGCAAATGGACAAACCAATCGCTTTCAAACTGAATTGTGAAGTTAAAAAGCGATGTGTAGAAATAAGTCGATGCCTCTAAATTGTTGCTGCATAGGTTGGTTAATATTCGGCCGATTGTCATTGATCACCTCAAGATCTAGCTCGTTGCGATTTTAGAATATTTGTTCTGATTTGTCTAGTCAATGGCTAGATCAATTCCCATAAATAAAGGCTCATTAACATATAAGAAAATAGAAACAGGGGTGTGGAAACCTCAAATACATTGTGCTATACTATTGAAAAGCTGAATACACTAATGACGAAAGTGGGTTCCCCCACTTTTTTTGTTTTTTAGCTAACTTTCCTTTTTGTAAATAAATTGAAATCAGGCCCATCTTATCGAATTTGATATTAAGATCGGCCCCAGCTCTGAAAAATAGTAGGGATCAGAATGAAAAGTGAATTCCTTTTGGCATTCAACGAAATCTGCCAGGAACGTGGTCTTCCACAAGATACTGTAATTGAAGCGTTAAAAACGGCGCTTGTGTCTGCCTATCGACGTAATGCTGCTGTTAGCAGCATGCAGGGCGTCACTGTAGAAATTGACTCTGTCACCGGAGACCCAACCATCTACGCAGAAAAAGAGGTAGTCGATAGCATTTTCGAACCAAAAACGGAAATTCTATTAGAAGATGCCCATGCACAAGGTTTAACCGATGCAAAATATGGCGATTTAGTGATGGCGATAAGCACGCCACGCAACTTCGGCCGTATTGCGGCCCAAACCGCCAAGCAAGTTATCCTCCAGCGGGTGCGTGAAGCTGAACGTGATCAACTATTTGATGACTTTGCTGAACGTGATGGCGAGATCGTCAACGGTACGGTTCAGAGCACCAGCGGAACCAGCATTACCATCGGCCTCGGCCGGACGGAAGCAACGCTCCCAGCTAGCCAACAGGTAAAAAGCGAACGGTATCGGGCTCATGACAAAATTCGGGTTTATGTACTCGAAGTCCGCCGAACCAATCGCGGCCCTAGCATTATTGTTAGCCGTAGTCACCGCAACTTGCTTCGTCGCTTACTAGAGCTTGAAGTTCCAGAAATCTATAATGGACAAGTTGACATTAAAAGTATCGCCCGTGAAGCGGGCCAACGCTCGAAAGTAGCCGTTGTTGCCCTTCAACCTGGGGTTGATCCTGTAGGTGCATGTGTTGGTATGCGTGGTGTGCGTATCCAAAGTATCGTGCGCGAACTCAGCGATGAGAAAATTGATGTCATCGAGTGGGATCCAAATCAACAAAACTTTATCGCCAAAGCGCTCAGCCCAGCCCGTGTTTCAGGTGTCTACTTAGAAGAACATCCTGACCAAGGGAAAACGGCCGTCGTTATTGTGCCAGATGACCAGCTTTCATTAGCCATTGGTCGTGAAGGGCAAAATGCGCGTTTGGCAGCTAAGCTTACCGGCTGGCGTATCGATATTAAATCGCTAACTGAGTCAGCATCCGATTCACTAAAATCTTTGGATCATCCAGATGCAGACCCAGCCATTGTGGCGGACACAGAGTTACATACTCTGGCAAATGTTGTGATCGAAAAACGTCGGGGCAACCGGCCGATCACAAACGAAGACTATAAAACGCTTGAGAAGCTTGTCACCGGTGTCGAAGGTCGCATTATTGCGATCCGTGCCGCTAAACATGATGAGATTCGCAAAGACCGGGCGGAGGTCCGCAAACGGATTCCCGCGATCGCGTTTGAGCATGATCTTGAAGAGCTTGATCTTATCCACCGCTACCATGCCATCTTGCTAGAAGCTGGTAAGTCAACGGTAGGAGACGCCCTCTTCCAAATGCACATGGGTGAAGAGACCCTGTTGGCAATGGACGGGTTTGGCGATAAGGCACTCGAAGACTTCCGCAAGAAAACAAAAGAATACATGGACCGCGACGATGTTAAGCTATCGATTGCAGAAGCAAGAGCGGCCGCAGAAGAAGCTAAGGCAGCAGCTCCAGTCGCTGCAGAGCCTGTAGCTGTAGTAGAAGAAGCACCAGCTGTTGTTGCTGAGCCAGAAGCAGTTGAAGCTGTCGCGGAAATTGCTTCAGACGAGTTAGAAACAGCAGATGAAGTTCCGGTTGACGAAGAAGTCGCGGCCGAAATTGCTGAAGCATTCTTAGCTGAACCGGCAACAGAAACTGAAGAAACTGCTGAAGACGCAGTTGAAGAGGAAGAAGAAGCAGTTACTGAAGCGCCTGAAGCTGAAGTCGTCGAAGCGAAAATTGAAGAAGAAGAGGTTATAGAGGTTGAGGAAGAAGTAGCTGCACCGGTTGAACCGACAGCAACTGCGGAACCAGAAAAGACGGTTGTTGCTGAAGACGGCGAAAAACCACTTGTCGGCCTCGAACCGATTATTCCTTTAGAACCTATCGTTCCATTCAAAGCAAAAGAAGAGAAAAAGGTTAAACCACGTAAGAAGAAAGTGGTTGTTGCCCGTAAAACTCGTGGTGAACTTCGCGCTGAAGAAGCAGCAAAAGAAGAAGCGAAGAAAAACACGAAGAAATCTCGTGAACTTATCTTTGATGAAGATGCCGGTCGTGTCGTTGCCCGCCGTAAACGTAAAGGACAACGCCAAGACGATTGGGTTGATCCAGACGACGTATAAGTCTAAGGCTAAATGCGTTTCACCGCTCAACAAATTGAGCGGTGAAAGCACAGCTTGCTGAATACCAACAATGGCATCAGTTAAAAAGAAGCAGCCTCGCCGTCAAAAACATGTCCCGCAGCGAACTTGTGTCGTTTGCAAAGACAAAATGGACAAGCGAGATCTGCTCAGAATTGTAAATAACCCTGAAGAAGGCATTACCATTGACTTAACAGGGAAGAAAACCGGCCGTGGTGCATATGTGTGTACAAAGACGGTCTGCTGGGACAAAGTAGTAGAAACCAGCATATTAAATGGTGCATTACGCACCCCCATTAAATCGGAAGACCGAGTTAGTCTCAAAAGCCGATTTGAGGATTTACGAAACGATATGGGCTCAACCGCATGAATCGGTCGATAACCCGAATATTTCCGGAGCCCTGTATGTAGAAGATTACTTATCATCTGATATCACCTCTTCACGCATGCACGGCTCAAGATTTCAAAAACTGTTGGGATGCGAATGTCTCTGTAACTAGAGTCGTTTGTATAGTAACCCGCAGTTTATTGAGGAGTGAATGGCAGAAAAAACCATAATCGAAATCCCTGATTTCATTACAGTGCGTGACTTGGCAACTTTGATGGATGTCAGCCCGATCAATATCATTAAAGAGTTGATGGGCAGCGGCATCATGGTCAACATCAATCAAGAAATTGATTTTGACACAGCATCAATTGTTGCTGAAGAAATGGGATTTGATCCCGTTGAATTTGAAGAAGAGGTTGAAGAGGATGATGGGAGCGACCGGCCGGAATGGCGCAAGATTCTCGCATCAGAAAGAAAGCGAGACCTTGTGGGTCGCCCACCTGTGATTACCATGTTGGGACATGTTGATCATGGAAAAACCTCATTGCTAGATGTTTTCCGCCAAGCGAATGTGGCTGATGGAGAACATGGTGGCATTACTCAACACATTGGTGCCTACCAGACCAAATACGAAGACAACACAATTACCTTTTTAGACACTCCGGGCCATGCTGCATTTACACAAATGCGGGCACGTGGTGCGCGTTCAACTGACATTGCCATCTTGGTAGTAGCAGCTGATGACGGCTTGATGCCACAAACGCGTGAGGCGATTGACCATGCAAAAGCAGCGAAAGTTCCGATTATTGTTGCGTTAAACAAAATCGATCTTCCTACCGCTCAGCCGGATCGTGCGAAACAACAGCTTGCAGAAGTTGGGCTAACACCTGATGACTGGGACGGCGATACGCTGGTGGTTGAAGTGTCAGCCAAAGAAAAAATCGGCATCGATGACTTGATGGAAGCGATTTTGTTGACGGCCGAAGAGTTGAACCCACAGGCCAACCCGGAAGCAGCTCCTTCTGGCACCGTTATCGAATCTAAAACAGAGCGTGGCAAAGGTGTTACGGCAACATTGCTTGTACAAAACGGTACGCTCAAAGTAGGTGACACGCTTTTAATCAATGAGCATTACGGCCGGATCAAGGCGATGTTTGACCATACGGGCAAACGCATCAAGCAGGCGGGACCTTCAATGCCGATACAAGTTTCTGGCTTGAACGGTACACCCTCACCCGGAGATCAATTCCAAACTGTTGAAAGTGAAAAGGTTGCTCGCAAAATTGTGAATGAACAAAACACAGTGAATGCAGGTGCAAAATCAACGCGTTCAAGCTTAGATGCCTTTTTTGCTAGCTTACAGTCGGAAGATCAAAAACCACTACGCCTGATTGTGAAAGCTGATGTTCAAGGATCGCTTGAACCGATTGTGACATCGCTTAACAAACTCGAAAATGAAGAAGTCGAGCTTGAAATTCTGCGTGCCGACACCGGTACTGTGACAGAAAGTGATGTGATGCTCGCCTCCGCGTCGGAAGCCGTCATTCTTGGCTTCAATACCTCAACCGATTCGGCTGCAAAAGTGGCCGCTGTCAGTGATGGTGTCGAAATTCGCAATTACACGATCATCTATCACTTGCTAGAAGATATCGAAAAAGCGATGCGGGGCTTGATGGCTCCGAGATTCGAGCAAGTCATCATCGGTCGTGCAGAAGTCCGCGCCGTCTTCCCGATTCGGAAAATTGGAAACATCGCCGGTTGCTTTATGCGGACGGGTGAAGGTCGAAGGAACGCCAACGGCCGAGTCATCCGTGACAAAAAGCTGCTTCACGATGACAAGATTTCAAGTCTGCGCCACATTCAAAATGACGTGCGCGAAATTCGCGAAGGATTTGAGTTCGGTGTCAAAGTCGGTGATTTCGAAGACTATCAAGAAAACGACCTCATCGAGTTTTATATCACGAGACAGGTTCAACCGTAGTTTGATTTTAGATTTATGATTGGCGATTTTGGATTGTTTTAATCAATCCAATCGTCAATCGATAATCTGAGATCGTCAATCAAGATGGGAAAAATCAAACAACAGCGGGTTGCAGAGCAGATTCGTGTGGCGATTAGCGAGCTGATACTTTTTGAGATTAATGATCCACGTGTACAAGGGACAACTGTAACCGATGTAAACATTGATCGAGAATTACAGCATACTGACGTAAAGGTCAACGCTTTAGGGGATGAGTCACGTCAGGCTGAAGTTCTAGAAGGGCTTACCAGTGCACATTCTTTCATCCGCAGAGAACTAGGACGGCGTCTAAAGCTTCGGAAGGTTCCCCAAATCCATTTCCATTGGGACCATTCACTCCAGCAAGTTCTAGAAGTTGAAGACTTGCTTAACAGCCTAGAAATTCCAGCCCCACCCCCGGCTGAAATTCCGACAGAAACCACACCAGACCCATTAACAGAAATACCTAAACCTGACACCAATAACGATACAGAATAACCTACACATCAATTGGTGCGCCTATGCAAAACAGGAGTTTGAATTGGATAGCACAATCGTACAAAAAATTAAAGCGGAAATTGAACAAGCCTCTGAAATCCTTGTCACCACCCATATAGGGCCAGATGGCGATGCACTGGGGTCATTAACGGCCGTTGGGCAGATGCTGCATGCGATGGGCAAACAGTTCGACATGATCTGTGACGATGGCATTTTGCGTAAGTTTGAATATTTACCCCTAGCTAAGGATGTACGCAGACGCGTAGACCGCAAAAAAATCTACGACCTGCTCATTGCGGTTGATTGTGGTGATGAACAGCGCATGGGATATGTTTACAGCCGCTTGACTTGTGAACCCCTCGTTATCAACATCGACCATCATATTAGCAACAACGACTTTGGCCACGTTAATTTGGTTGTAGCTGATACGACGTCAACAGCTGAAATACTGGCAAACCTCATCCCTATGATGGGTGTTCCACTGGATAAAGGGATTGCGACCAGCCTTTTAACCGGCATGGTTACCGACACGTTGGGCTTTCGTGTGACAGGTGTCACGGCCAAAACACTCAAAATTGCGGGGGAACTTATTGCGGCCGGAGCTGACATGGCTGAGATCATGCTCAAAGCCTTGGTCCTACAAGAACTCAACACCATTAAAATGTGGTCCAAGGGGCTAAATAAAATGGAAGTGGAAGATGGGGTCGCTTGGGCCGCTATTTCACTTAAAGATCAGCAGGCGATTAGTGACGAGCCGGTCAGTAATCATGGTTTAGGCAACATGATATCTGACATTCATGGGGTCGCGATGAGCGCTGTGTTCACCGAAAAAGATGATGGGGAGATCCGTATCGGCTTCCGCTCGCGGCCGCCGTGGGATGTTGCTACGTTGGCAACCAAATTAGGTGGTGGTGGGCATCGGTTCGCGTCTGGATGTTCGCAGCATGGCCCATTGGAAGATGTGGTTCAAAATGTTGTGACGCTTGCAAAAGAAACCATTGCGCAGCAAAAATTAGACCTCAAAAATTAACTATCTAGATGTTAGAAGGTATTTTAAACATCGATAAACCGGCCGGAATGACCTCGCACGATGTTGTTGCTCGCGTGCGGCGCGCCGCGGGAATGCGCCGTGTCGGTCACAGTGGCACGCTTGACCCGATGGCAACCGGTGTACTCGTGGTCTGCTTAGGGCGTGCTACCCGTTTGGTTGAATACCTCGTCGGTCGACCCAAAACCTACTTCGGAACGGTTCGCTTAGGGCAAACAACCGATAGCTATGATGCTGACGGAAAAATCCTCTCAGAAAAAGAAGTCCCGGAACTAACGGCTGACATCATTGAATCATTGCTTGAACAGTTCAGGGGAGATATTTTGCAAATCCCTCCTATGGTGTCTGCCATAAAAAAAGATGGCAAAAAGCTCTATGAATTGGCCCGTGAAGGTAAAACGGTTGATCGTCCTCCTCGCCCCGTCACCATTTATCAGCTTGATTTACTTAAAGTTGAGTCCCCCGAAATCACTTTGCGCATTCAATGTAGCGCAGGCACCTATATCCGCTCCATCGCTTATGATTTGGGCGAACTGCTGGGGTGTGGCGGGCATCTGTCGAGCCTACGGCGTGAACAAGTTGGAGAATTTGGACTAGACACAGCCGTACCACTTGACTCCCTAACTGCTGAAAATATTAACTTGCATTTACAACGACCTGAACTAGCGGTCAGCCATCTACCTAAATTGGATGTTAGTTTTGAAAATGAGATTAACCTTTTGAACGGTAAACTCGTGGCACGTGACAACGAGTATGAAAACGGGACGTTGATGCAAACATATAACCCATCCGGCCGATTTATCGGACTTGTAACTGCGCATGGGGATTTTTGGAAAGCGAAAAAGATGTTTCAGGCTTAGTCTGTTTGATAGTGCGTTTTTCAATAGATTAGCTGCGTTTTTGGCTATAATCACCAATCTCAAACCCAACCTTTGTAGGCTATAATTTTTATATGCAACATTTTCTTAGACTCAATGAGCTAAATGACCCTCAACCCACAGCGGTGGCATTGGGCATGTTTGATGGTGTCCATCTAGGCCATCAAGCTCTTTTAAAAACGATGGCGGAGCATGCTCGATCTAAAGGATTGCGCACCGCAGCCCTTACATTTTTTCCCCATCCACGCGCTGTCTTGCTACAACGCTTCGGCCGACAGTATTTAACAACGGTTGATGAGCGCGCTGAACTTGTTGGAGATTGTGATATCGATCTAATTATCACTACCCCCTTCAATGATACGACTCGCAATATCCGCGCAGCCGAGTATGTTGAGCTGATGCAAAAGCATTTAGGCATGGTTGAAATTTGGAGCGGAGATTTTGGCTTTGGCTACGAAAAAGAAGGCACCGCCGAATATCTTAGAAGCTTAACAACTGTGACACCATTTAAAGTCGTTGAATATGGCGACAAATTTACGGCCGCAGGTAATTCAGTCAGCAGCAGCCGAATTCGGCAAAGCCTTGATGCGGGTAACATTGAAGATGTTGCAGCTTGCCTAGGGCGCAACTACAGCCTAAGTGGCGAAGTCATTGTGGGGGATCAACGTGGGCGTACAATCGGTTTTCCGACTGCAAATCTTGATGTGTGGGAAGAGAAAGTGATTCCTGCAAACGGTGTTTATGCCACATGGGTCATTTTGCCTGATGGGAGTCGCCGCATTAGCGCCACAAACGTTGGTGTACGGCCGACGGTTGATGGACAGAGCGTCCGCATCGAAGCGCACCTTATCGACTTTACAGGCGATTTATATGGGCAAGAGCTAACCTTAGAATTTGTAGAGCGAATTCGCGGCGAAAAACGATTTTCTGGCCTAGAAGAGTTAAAAAATCAGATCAATGTCGATGTTGAAATGATTCGGAAAATTCTGCAAAAGTAAACAAACGCATTTAAGAGCGTCTGTTTCGGGTGCGCCAAAAGCGTAAAGCGAAAATCGTAAGTAGCACAAATAACGTCAGACTAATCAGAGCCGCAACGACCATTACCGACCATACAGCGATATTTGCCATATCATCGGCCGAACTTGTTTGGCTATCCGAAGCAGGTGGATCACCAAGATTGTTGCCGCCTGAGTCAGATTCAGGAAGCTCTGCAACTAAAGTTGGCTCAGAGGAAGCGGGATCTGGCGTTGGAGTAGATATCGCAGCAGACGCAATTGTAGGGGGGACAGTCGGCACAAGCGTACTCGCTTTAGCAATCTCAACCACAATTGGAATTGGAGTGTCTACCGGCCGAATACGAGTAGGCAAGAATCCTGATGATTCTAGATTTCCAGCGCTGTTTGGCTCAACCTGACGTATGATGGTTTTATCTAAAAGTTCTGAGTTTCTCGACACGCTTACCACATCAAATTTAGCTAAATCGCGGATTATTATATAGCTAATAATATGATCTGAAGGGGCAACCCATACCTCGTTTGTGCCTATAGGCCCATAATTTCGATAAATATATTCAACAAGGCCGCCTAGCCGTGATTCGACACCTTCATTGTCTTCTCTTTCACCATGGCTTAATGAGTTATACCAGAGATGTTGGGTTTCATTCGAGTTCCGCGCAACCCAGTCAACATCTCTGATCGTATCTTGCAGGGTGCCTTGATCAATTGTCCCTTTGCGCCCCAGCGGAGAATCAAAATCAAAAGTGGCAATCTGCCGACCTTCAATTTGTTGATCGAAGCTACCAGAGTCTAATAGAACAGGAGAATTATCCCCTGATTCATTGATTCGCAATGACACAGTCCCAGAATCTCTCAGGCTTAGCATCGCAGGGTGAAACCCATTCAAAAAGCAAGGTGCGGCAAAGGAAAGGATAATATGTTCAGGGGTTTCTGAGGTAGCGACCAATTCATCAAGAACCTGCTGGCCATCTAGAATATTCTGTTCATAAGTCCCAGGGCGAGCTTCACAATCTAAATAATCATACGAATGATTTCCGATGCTCCAGCCTTCAGCTAGTAGCTCTTGTGCCCGAGTCGCAGTGATGAATTCGGGATTAGTCGTCGCTTCTTCTATAAGCTCGCCAATTAAAAATAATGTACCAGTCCAGTCTCGCTCTTGAAGTTGGCGAATAGATCCCTCTAGATTCTCATTGTCATCAATGCCATGTGACCATGCCCATTGAAAGTCATTTTTTAGGGTAGCTGGAACATAGCTACCAATCAGCGGATTCCCGGCCGTCTCTGTAAAAAATGAAAGCTTGATCAAATCCCCAGCTGTGGTGATTGAGACCACACCGGTTTTTTCATTATAGAGTGTGAGAAGATCTTCCCCGTTTTCATCAACGGCCGATATCGCGTTTGCCTCTCCTACTGCAACATTGAGTGTAATGTCATTCAGTGGCAGATTGGGCACTGCGGACCGATCAATCTCATATTCAATTTCGTATTTATCTTCGGCAGCCTCCAGCATCATCGATCCACCACTGATTAATATCAGGAGAAGAAAAAGGGTAACTGTGGAGATCAGTTTGATAGTTTTTTGTTTAGTTTGGTTCATTGATCAAAGGGGCAAAATAAAGGCTGGGTAGTGTTTAGGAAATTCTAACATAAAAGGGGTTGACAAGTTTTGACGCAATGTGTCATAATAGTTTTTAACGCAGTGCGTTACGGAACATTAAATTAATTAAGTTCCAATTGTATTTGAAATTTAAAACAATATCAGGGGAAATTTTACCCCTTGGTTTATCAGGAGTTAGTCAACGATGAGTGAAAACACAAAAAAATCAGAAACAGTAGTAATTGAAGAAGAAACCTTACAAGAAACAGCAAACGTTTTCTTTGAAGGTGCACGCAAAGCGATGAACGCAGGTTTAGGTGCTGTTGATGTGGCACGTGAAGAAGTAACCAATCTTCTTGAAAAAACCCAAGTTGATATTGAAGAAATCTTCAACAACTTAGTTGCTCGCGGTGAAACATTTGGTGCTGACAATCGTCAAAAAATCGATGAAGCTATCAACACCCGCAAATCGCAAGCAGAAGACACAGTTAACGACATCCGTTCAACTGTAGATACGCAAATCGAAAAAGCGCTTCACAAAATCAACATCCCTACCAAGGCTGACATTGATTCTCTGAACAAAAAGATTGCAAATCTAACCAAAAAAGTAAACGCTTTGGCGAAAGAAGCAAAAGGGAAATAATCCTAGAGCTTCTAGCAGTATCTTAAAGAGCTGTGATCAAAATAAACGTCGGATGGGTTTAGATAATTAACCAAGCCGACGATAAAAAGCGGATAGCACGCCTGATCGAAAGATTAAGTGAGTGTTATCCGCTTTTTTGTTACCTCGGCTAAAATTACTAAGAACTTTATAATGTCTTAACTTTTTATGCCCTCAACACTATTTTATCTTGGCCCAGAGCATACGTGGTCCCATGCGGCCGCTCTACGGGCTAAACGCACAATCAAAACAGTCGCAAATGTTTGCTTAGAACCGCTTGGCTCAGCGAGTGAGCTATTTGAGCAGGTAGCCAACAACTCAGATGCGGCCGCGATTATCCCAACTTATAACTTAGAGCAAGGAATCGTTTATGATTTTGCACGCTTTCAGCTTTTTGAAGAAATTGGATCGCTTGAACTAAAAACACGCATGTGCTTATTCGGCCGTGCTGAAACAGTTTCAGATTTAAAGCGCATCTACACCAAAGATACCGTTTTACCTCAAGTCAGTCACTGGCTGAATGAACTTCCTAACCATATCGAAATTATCGCTCGCCCTGATATCTCAACAGCCGGGGGTGTCGCCTTGGCCGCGGCCGAAGAAGGAGCCGGTGCAATTTGCTCAGAAGCGGCCGGTCGAGCACATCAGCTACGGCCACTTGCATTAGGCATTGCCAACAATAGGGAAAACTACACAGCCTTTTCCGTTTTCCAAAGAGGAAATCAGTTTAAACAAGCTGAATTCTTAAGTTCTCCCCCTGAGTACAGCTTTGGTATCGATGAAACGATTAGCCAAAAAGGGGAAAATGGGAAGCTAACCGTACTCTGGCACATATCGGGCGTACACAACCAAAGCTTGCATTTAGGCCACATGAGCGCAATTTTAAGCTTACACAAGCTGGCTAAGCTTGGGAACAAACTTGTTATTCAAATTGAAAAAGGGCCATTTTTACATTCTTTGCAAAAGCAGTTGGTTGACCTAATGCCGCCTCAGCAAGTTGAATTCCAGACCGCGCCAGACCGGGAAAAAATTTATCAGCCAAGCATGATTTCAGCAGACATGCGCGTCTTTCTAGAAAAACGAGCAGATATTCGAGGTTGTGATCGTGTCTCCGGCCGTGAAGCTGAAAAACTCAAGCTCACGTGCAACCATCAAGTGTTGCTTTATGCCGTTAATGCGTCACGCAAACCGCATATTGATCTAGTCGTGGCAGGCCCTTCGTTGTTACCAGACCTTAAAATGATTGCACAACATACCGGCCGTATTATCCCAACCATCTTGACTGATTATTTTCCTGGAACAGATAACTATGCAAAAATGTCGGCCAAACGTCATAATCAGGTCGATTGGACAACCAATCTCAATTTAGACCGGCTCATTTTGCCCAAAAAAATGTTAGACAGCCACTTTTCAGCTGACCGTTTGCAACATACCCATCTCAAATTCACCTGATTTAAATTATTTACATTTTCTACAATGCACACTCCCTTAAAACTGCAGCATTTACTCATCCCGCTCGTCCTATTCTCATTTGGATGCACAAGCACGAATCCTATTCAACCTATCCCCACCCAGCCGTTAACAGATGGCGCCACAGGCATCAGGGCTGAAGCAGGCCCCATTACGGTTGTTCCACCACAAGGGTATCTGGTTGAAAATGGGCGAGATGGTGTCTCACTAAGCGGAACGGGAGATGAAGGCACCATGCTCATCGGGCTGCGGATCAGCGACAGCAGCGGCCAAACGGCCGATCGGCTCATTGAAACATATATGCTGGACCTACCAAGTGGCTGGAATCGTTTGATCGATAGTGAAGAGATCTCAGGGATAAGCGGCCGAGGCAGCCGATATTCCCTAGAAGATGAATCAGGTTTGTTATTAACCGGCCGGGTGATTGCCTTAACAACGGCCGAACGAGACTATCTGATATTTGCTGTCATGGGCCAAGAAGATTGGATTCTAGGTGGGTCCAGTGATTTTTCTGCAATGATTAGCACCCTTGAAATTGATGATACAGCCACGACGCAGGTAAATCTCCCCGCCATAGATGGGAAGACAGAAAACGAATCAGACCCTGGGCCCAAACCTACCCCCTCCCCAACCCAGGTGCCGCCAGCCCTAGGCATTCCGCCGTTTAATGGCCAGTCGGCCAATGGTTATGCGTGCTTCAGCGGATTTGAAACCGGGTTAAACTGCATTTTACCCAGCGGCCGATGGGCCCATTTCTCAGAAGAAAACTCAGCCTTAGCCTCGAATTCGATTTTTGCTATGACCAGCTGTCCTGACGGCCGGATACTCATGGCCGATGTGCGCCGAATCACCCTATTTGACGGGGTTGAGTTCATATCTATCGAGCCACCAGAAGATATTAGCCTGCCAGACCTCATCGGATGTGGCCCAAACGGCGAAATTTGGATAGATGAGTTTGAGGGAATATCTCTCTTCCGCGACAACAAATGGGAATTTTTCGAGAAGTCAGAGATCGTCAAAGATACAGAAACTGTTTTTCAAGGGCTTGAAATTGCGCCAGATGGTACTGCATGGGTAATGGCTTTTAATGAAGTTGCATCGCTTGCTCCAGGCCGGTCAGATTGGACGATTTATGCCGAAGGGCAAGGGCTAAACGACAAATATTTCTTTGATGCGATCACACTCGACCAAGATGGCAGCCCTTATCTGAGTCACAGCAGCGGGTATATCTGGCGTGAGGGTGATCAATGGCGTACACGAGAGGGTGATTTTGGATTATTCGGTGACATAGAAGTCGCGATTGACCAACGGGTTTATCAGACAAGCTTTAGCGAAGGATTGGCCGTTTATGACCAAGATTCAATCAGTAACCAGACAATGGAAGATGGGCTTTCACGCAACAAAGTCGATCTAGTTGAGTCTGACAATCAGGGGCGCATTTGGGTCACGACCGAAACCGGTATTGATATTTTTGATGGGCAAGCTTGGACTCAACTCCGCATGGATAATTCAGAACTGGTGAACAACCGGTTTCGAGACATTGTGATCATCGGGAATGGGCCAAGTCTGCCGCAAACAGACCAAAAGCCGATGGGAGAATTAGTTGGTCAACTGGTTAATACGGCCGATCAGCCTTTAGCAAACACCACAGTTGCCCTTTGTTTCAATGGCTATATCTCCTACTCTGAGCCAATAGAAAACCCGTGTCTAGATTCAGTTGAATCATATACAGAGCAAACAGATTCAACCGGCTTATTTCACATTAAAGATGTGCCATCCGGCCGGTATGAGTTATTCTTCATAGTTGATGGAGTATGGCAAGAACTCCAAAACGAAGATCGATTCTTGGCTGAGCGTATCTTAATTGAACCCAGCCAGACAACTGATCTAGGTCTACGCCAAGCGGAACCTAACGATTAAAACCTATTTAGAAGTACCATAGGAGTAACACGTGCGCTTACACTCAAGATCTACAAAGAGGCTGCCTGTCACCCGATTACCGTTCATTGTCTTTGTTTCTATTTTCATGTGCATTGTCATATTTTCGACAAACAGCTCGGTTTGGAACGCGGCGGCCGCTGGTGATAGCTGGGAGATTACATATCAAATCAATCGTTCACAGGTGCCAGACCTTTATTACAACGAACTAACCGTACAAATCCAGGTTGATGGTGCCAGCAGCGTTAACGTTCAGGTCGATGGATCACCAGCTAACTCAACATACGACAATGCCACTGGGATTGTTCAATTTACAACCAGTGGCAGCAACGTAACCCTATTGGTTGATGGGGCAGAAGACGCCAATATGCCGCCAACAGTTTCAAAAGCAGCGCTTTTGGACGACAGAAAGTGGGCATGGTCACATGGATTTGATGACAACGTCAACATCAAACCTTCGATTGCAGCGTTCAATGCACGCGGGTGGCAGGCAACCGTGTTCATGATCACAAGCGACATCGAGGAAACACGCAACGAACCCTGGATCGTAGACAAACCGGACTTACTCAATTATTTAGCAGAAGGATGGGGCGTTGGCAGCCATGGATATGCCTCCGATTGCAGCGACTACAATACATCTGATCAGTTAACGGCATTAGATATTTTGGCTGACATTGTTGACGATTCAGCTAGACCAGACTATCTCATCACTTCATTTGCAGTGCCCTGTTTTAGAAGTGAATACACACCGGTCATTATGGGAATCATCCAATCTGGCAGCAGAGATCTGCAGTTTTATGAAAGTGGAAATGATTACCTGCGAATGGTAGATACGGCACATGTCCGGCCGCATGGCAGCAACAGCCTCCCAACGTATACCGCCAACAACATTACGGCCAAAGGTTTAGAGCTTAACGGACCGCTCGGCCGGGACTATCGCATTGAAAATAGTGCAGACATTAGCCAAGTAAAAGCACAATTTGATTGGATGGCGAATAATGCAAATTCAGGTCGCCATTTTTGGTACAACACCCTGGCTCATGGCTTTCACGAAGACACCGTTTCCGAAGCGATCACCCATGTTTATAACAACTACGGCCCTAATGGCACAAACGAAGCTTGGGTCGCTCCATCAGATGAAATTTACAGTTACATCTTAGTCCGTGACAGCAGCCAAGTGACCATGACGAGCATCAAGAAAAACGGGATTCCATGGTCCCCAGCAACCGTATCTCCATCGCCTTCGTCAACAAACACACATGTTCCAACAGAGACTGCGACATCAACACAGATCCACACACCCAGTCCAAATCCAACAAACACACCAAATCCAACAAACACCTTGGTTCCCACTCAAACACCAACCGCCACATCAACACAGGCGGACCCACCCACAGAAACACCCACCCAGACATTTATTCCAATCGTTACCCAAACGAGTACTGCAACCTCAACTCGGGTAAACACACCAATTCCAACACGGAAACCAACTAATACGCCACTACCCACTCAAACGACAGCCCCAACTAACACTCCGTTACCCACTCGGACACAAACGCCTCAACCTACTAATACTTCAAGTCCAATCCCAACTAAGACGGCTCTCCCAGATCCAACCCAAACATCAACAGCAATACCGCAACAAACAAGCTGCAACTTGCTGCAAAATGGCAGTTTTGAAAATGGCACCTTACATTGGGAAAAACATGGCACGTTAACCTTAAGGTCTGATGCTTACCACTTGGAGCAAGCGCTCCATGTCGCTAAAGGATGGGCTGGGCAAAAGGTCACTATACCGGCCGGAGAAAATCTCTTGCTCACCGGGCAGTTCAGATCCCCAAAAATCATTGGTTGGACCGGCGTTGGCATCGACTTCTTCAACAGCGCAGGCCAAAAAATCGGCGAATCAGCACTCCAACTGGCAGGAAACAGTCAATACCAGCCATTTTCGCTCGAGACAGAAACATTAAGCCAAACGACAGAGCTGCGATTTTGGGTGAATAGTGCATCTGGTGGAGAGATTATTGTTGACGACCTCGCTCTCGAACGGGTCGGATGCGACTCACCTATGCCGACTCTGACCTCAACCGCTAGTCCCACTATGACAGTGACGCCACCTGCAAGCAAGACACCAACATCTGTATCGCCCCCCCTAAATCCGACCGTCACAGCCACTCTATTGCCTAGCCCCAGCCCGGCTGACCCTGTGAGTGAAGCAAGCTACAGCCTGTTCTTTCCAATGACGATCTTTAACTAGCTTAGAAGTTAGTTTTCAACCTGAATCTCGTGTCCCATTTCGGTTACATCATAGCCAGGCAGGCGCGAGACTTCACTTTTAAATTGAGCATCATGCAGCAGATCAAACAAGGGGGCCAGCAGGTCAGAGTTTGCATATTCAGCCGGAATAATCAGGTCATACCGTTCTTGAAATAGTGGGACAAAATCAAGCTCTAGCGCCCGTGCTGCGGCAGTGATGCCTAATCCACAGTCGCCTCGGCCGCCAGCAATAGCCGCTGCCACGGCCAGATGGGTATATTCTTCCCGGCCGTAGCCATTGACATCGTCTTGACTTAACCCCGCCTGCTCAAGCTGATAGTCCAGCAACACACGCGTTCCTGCCCCACGCTGCCGATTGACATACTCAACATCCGGCCGCACCAAATCGGCCAAGGATTTTATTTGCTTCGGATTCCCAACTGGAACAATTAGCCCTTGCTCCCGGCCGACCAGCGTCACAATTTTGACAGGTGTGTCAGGTAAATATTTAGCGACATCAGTCACGTTGTATTCTCCCGTTTCAGGGTCGAGCAAATGGCTCCCAGCAAGATGGGACTCACCGCGGCGCAATGCCACTAAGCCGCCCAAACTGCCCACATTGGCAGAAGTAAGGCGACGCTCACGGCCGCTTAAAAACTGGGCCAACAAATCAAGCGTCATATCGTGTGAGCCGATCGAGAAAATAGTCCGATCAACGGCCGACCGTGATGTGTACAAGCGAACATTGACCTTCGCTCCAGCCGGATGCCCTTGATTCCCCGCCTGGAAAATCGTAATCCCATCCGCTCTGACAAGCGACGAAATAACCCCCGCCCCACGTGACAGCGGCGCGGCCAAAATCCGTTCACCAACTCGCCCGACAACCATGCGAGCATATTCATCATCGCCCAACGGCGAAACATGCTTGCGCGTTAGCTCAGCTTCGATTTCAGCAGGATCATTCGGCCGTCTTCCCAACCATCGAGCCAACATCGGCTCTACAAAAATTTCACCCGTTAAGGCGGCCGACACTGGATAACCTGGCACGCCGATTATCGGAATGTTCTGCCCCATCCCATTGGGGAGCATGCCGATAATCACCGGATGCCCCGGCCGGACTGCAACCCCATGAACAAGCAACTCGCCTAACGATTCGATTACTCCGGCCGAAAAGTCTTCAGCTCCAGCACTTGATCCCGCATTGAGCAAAATTAAATCATGCGTCGCCGCTGCATTTTTAACCGTTTTTTGAATCTCTTCAAACACATCAACCGTAATCGGATAGCGAACCGCATTCCCACCCCACTGGTTGATCTGCCCGGCCAATACGACAGAGTTGTATTCAATGATGTCACCTGCTTGGACCGGCTCACCAATCGCTTTAAGCTCACTCCCAGTTGGCAAAACAGCCACTTTCGGCCGTCTGGCAACAGCTACATGAGTATGGCCTGATCCCGCCATAGCCCCTAAATCAACCGGCCGAATGACATGGCCCGCAGGCAAAACCAGTTGAGTCGCAACCATATCTTCCCCCATCGGCCGTACATTACGCCACGGCGGAATCGCTTCTCGAATGCGAATCGCATACGGTTCGCGCCGTTCGTCTGTCAAGTCGCCATCAATACTGAGTGGCTCCGTATCTTCGATTTTGATCACCCCGTTCGCCCATTCTGGCAGCGGATCACCTGTATCAACATATTGAGTTTGAGGGCCATAGATGAGGCTTTTTGGTTGGGTGAGGAAGGCCCCATCAGTTTCAAAAGCTCGAACAGCAAAGCCGTCCATGGCACTAGCATGGTAATGAGGGGATGAGATTTTGGCCCACACCGGTTCAGCCGTTACCCGGCCGACCGCATGCTCATCAAGCAAAACCGTTTCAGTTCCAAGCAAGCCATCTAGCCCGGCCGACTGCAGTGCATTTTGAAGCGCTTCGTGCGCCTGGTGTAAAGGGATATCGTGCAAATATACGGACATAATTCAAACTCTGTAGCTCTTAATCGCATGTTGAAAATCAGTCCGTAATTATATGACTCGCTCCGCATTTAACCTGCTGACACTTACAAAAAAAAAGAGCTCCCCCAATATTGCAATTGAGGAAGCTCTAAAGATTTAAATTAAATGGGTAAATTAATTTACCCGGTCCAATAATGACCACTCTCACAAAATCGATCTAAATCGTCTGTTGCTTGAATTGGAGTTGGCTGGTTAGTTCGAATCATTTGAGATTATCTCCTTGACGCTGCCCGCATCAATCTAATCGGTACTCTACAAATTTATACATTCAATATAAGCAGCTTGTCTAGCGGAAAAGCTTACGAAAAAGTCAAACAGGACTAAAGTGGGGTATGCAAAAGTAGGTTAAAAAGCCTAAAGCAGCTCAACTAGGATCAATGTACCAGCATCTATCCCATTTGCAGCGGCCGGAATTTTCATTAAGCCATCGGCTTGAGCCAACGTAAATATCAAGTTGCTTTTACCAAAAACAGGTTCAGCCGTATATCCATCGGCCGTTTCCAACAACTTAACACCGATCCAATCCTCACGCCCTGCTTGTGACGCCAAGTTAAGCGAAAGCCGGGCCGCAACAGTCGCTTTCGGCCGTGATGTTTTTAAACCCAGCATCTTTTCGATTGTGGCGACTACAAAAATGCGGGCGATCACCAACGCGCTAACCGGATTCCCAGGCAAGCCAATCACAGGGGTGCCATCTGCTACAGCCAATATAGTTGGTTTCCCTGGCCGGACGCTTACCCCATGGACCAACACGCCTGGCTGCCCCAACCCTTCGATGGTAGTTGCCGTTAAATCTCGTACGCTCACACTGGATCCGGCCGTAAATATCACCAGGTCACACTCGCTTTTGGCACGTTCAGCGGTGGTTTTAAACGCTTGCGCATCGTCAGATAAAATTCCGTAGGGAACCGGTTCGCCACCAGCCTGTTCGATTAGACTGTGCAGACTATAGCTATTCACATCATAAACTTGCCCTGCTGAAATCGGCTCCCCTGGCGCGACAACCTCGTCCCCACTCGAGATAATGCCAACTTTCGGCCGGACGGCTACCTCGACCTCTGTACAGCCGATTGCGGCTAACCCACCAATTTCAGCCGGACGCAAACGAACCCCAGCAGAAATGACCTCATCACCAGTTTGTACATCTTCCCCTGGCTGGAGCACGTTTGTCCCTGTACTCACAGCGCGCAGAATCTCAATCTCCCCTGGCCTAGCCACCTGCGTATACTCCACCATTACTACGGCGTCGGCGCCGGCCGGCACCATCCCACCTGTATGAATGATGGCGCATTCACCTCGCCCAAGCTCAAAGTCAGGCGTGCTACCCATCGGGATTTCCCCAATCATTTTTAGATAAGCGGGCAAGGTTTCGCTGGCCCCATGCGTGTCGGCCGCCCGTACGGCAAAGCCATCTACCGTTGAGCGTGGAAATGACGGCAACGCAAATGGAGCTGTGACACCCTGAGCCAGAACTCGCCCTGTAATGGGGCCTGTAATATCTTTAACTGCATAATGAAGTGCGAGCAGTTCGGTTTGAGGGGTAAAATTAATATGGCTCAAAAATAGCTCAAGTGCCTGAGGTGGAGGAAGTAGCTGGAGAAATTCGCTCATGCGCAGAGTGTAACTTTTGGGGGATCAGTGGGCCATAATCTTTATATTTTTTGCAGGTTCACTGCATTACAATTGATAAAATGTAAAGTTAAACAACATCTTCACAGCCACATTAGACCATCTAATTGTAAACTCAAACTATGAACAGAAATCTAGCAGTAGTTATCCAGGCGGGGGGACAGTCTAGCCGTATGGGACGCGACAAGGGATTGGTTGAAATCGCCGGCCGGCCGATGATTGACTATGTCATCGACCAAGTTGCCGATTTAGCCGACGATGTGTTGATTACCACAAACAATATCAATGAATATATTCAGTTCGGCCTCCGTATGGTCAGCGATAAAGAGCCAGGCGCAGGCGCATTGCCCGGTCTGCACACCGCTTTAAAAGGAGCGATGGGCTCATTCGCTCTCGTAGTTGCGTGTGATATGCCGTTCATCAATCGTGGGTTGCTTGAATTTCAAATTGAAAAAGCATTTGATACAGGTGCAGATGTGGTTGTGCCCCATTGGGACGGTCGATATCAAACGATGCACACGGTTTATCGCAAAGAGACTTGCTTAGCCGCAGTTGAAAAAGCTTTGAGCGCAGGCGAAGCGAAAATGACCAGTTTTTATGACGGTCTAAATGTGATGACAATCGGCGAAACAGATATCGCCAAGTTCTCACCTACAGGCAAGTCGTTTCGCAACATCAATACTCCGGCCGAACTAGAAGAAGCTGAGCGGCTGTTTGTTTTAAGCTAATCATTCCTGGTTAGTTTGAGTCATTCTTAAGCAAATGGCCGCCTTTTGGCACGAGCCTACTTTCTGACAAAATAATGCTGGTTTCACCTAAATTACTTTGTCGATCTTGAATAGGATCCTGCTCTCCCTCATCTAGCTTTTCAAGCCATTCAGAGATTTGATCATACTCGGCCGGTGTTAAACCGATCGTCAAAGTCTGCTTCAATAATCGCTCACCTACTTTTTCAAGGAACAGCTTACGTAACCCGTTCCCATCTGCAAACGGCTCCCATGTAGATTCCAATCTGACAAACTTTTGAAAATCAATAGCGGCCGATGTGCGATTAATGCCCCGTTTCAGCAAGCAAGTCGGCCGTTTTCCCCTTTGGCGAGCCATCACCCATTCATGCCCGATTGGTGCACGAATATCCCCACCCAAAATCAGTAAATGAAAGAATGCGTTTTCGATCGCCAAGGCATCAACTTCACCCTCACGCAGAGGCGATTGCACGATATGCCAGCGCAAGTCGGCCGGAATTTCAGCAACAGCTCGATTGATAAGGTCACGTTCAGGGAGTAGGTCGTTTGCGGCTGAAATGTAAAGGATTAATTCGTTAGTCATAACGTTACCAGTTGAGTGCCATTAATTGATTGATAAAATTTTAACGTAGCAAGGTAAGGGGTTCAAATTCACGTTTTTGCTGGAAATGACCAATAAACAACGATGAATGAGCAATTGAGAATGAAAAGCGCAACCGCTCCATGTAGAATATGGGGATGACTACAGAAACAAAGATCGACAGCTTAGACATCATCGGCATGGACTTCGGCACAACCAATTCCGGTATCGCCGTGCCTATAGCTGACGGTACGCTCGAAATCATCCCTATCGATCCGGCCGCCAGTAACGACAAGGTCGCACGCACTGCGATCTATATCACCAACGATCAAAAAATCCATATCGGCCGTGATGCGGTCAACGCCTATACCAGCCAAAACACCGGCCGGTCTGTCCGTATGGAAAAAGTCTGGGTCGGTGAAATTGAAGTTCGGGCTGAAGACATGTACTACGTCCAAGACGTCTATGTGTTCATCGATGTCCTTTCTCCTGGCCGGCTGTTTCTCTCAATTAAGTCAGGCCTGCGAGATGAGTCTTATCTGGGCACCATCATCGGCCAATTTTACTATCCGCTAGAAGACATCATCTCACTTTACCTAACCGTCACTAAAACCCGAGCCGAACAGCAGCTAGGACGGGAAATCAAGCAAGTCGTTCTGGGCCGCCCTGTCCGCTTCGCCTTTAACCCAGAACACGACGAGCTGGCACAACGTCGTCTCCTCGACGCGGCACTGCGGGCTGGATATGAAGAGGTTTGGTTCCAGTATGAGCCGGTAGCGGCCGCCTACGACTATGCTCAAACCATTGAAAAAACCGAAAATGTACTCGTTTTCGACTTTGGTGGTGGTACGCTCGACATTACCATTATGCGCCTAGAACCAGGAGCCAAAGGGCACGAAATCTTAGCCACAGGCGGTATTCCGGTGGCGGGTGACGTCTTTGACCAAAAGATGACTCGAGCCAAGCTACCCAAGCATTTTGGCGAAGGAAGTCATTACTCAACCGAACATAAAAAGATGCCGATTCCCGGCTGGATTTATGACATCTTTTCAGATTGGCAGCGATTGCTTGAACTGCAATACCCTGAAAACAGGGAGATTTTGGACGAGATTGCTAAAACGGCCCATCGGCCGCGTGAAATCGCCGCCCTGCAAAAACTAGTCAGTGACAATTACGGGCTGCAAATGTTTGATTCAGTGGAACAAGCCAAACGGCGCTTGTCTGAAGACATGGGCACCATCATCCATTTTGATGGCCCCGGCTTCAATGTTCGTCAAATGGTAACCCGAACTGAATTTGAAACGATCATCCGACAAGAGGTGCAGGCGATTGATAAACACTTGGATGAAATCATAGCCAAGTCGGGGTTAAGCATCGATGAGATCGATTCGGTCATTCGAACCGGTGGTTCAGCCGAAATTCCGGTTTTTAAAACAATGCTATTGAGCCGCTTCGGCCGTGAGAAAGTACGTGCCGTCGATACATTTAGCAGTGTCACAGCAGGGCTGGGTATCTGTGCCGCACAAATCGCGAACGGCTCACTCAACATGCGCAAATGGACGGCCGACGATCTAAAAAGTCACAGTCTACAACGGGATACCAAGGTCAGCCCGATCAATCTGGATCTACTCCAAAGACGGGTCGCTTTTCAAGAAGGAGCAGTTGAACCGAAAGAAACTCCTGACCGGGTGCGAATCATTATCGCCAGCAACAAACTGGTGGTCAGTCAGCCGGCTGAGTCAACGGCTGTGCCGTTTCAGCTCAAAATTGCAGGGTGGGCGCGTACGCTATCGGCCGGGTTCGATGAACAACTTTTGTTCCTGACAAACCTCTACCGCTTTGTACTCACAACGCCCCGCGTCCTAGCTGAAATCGATGAGCTAGGCATTGATCTGGCCACGCTGTACCATTTCCGGCCGTTGGAAGAAGTAACGGCCGGAGCACGCTGGGCCGATATCGCAGAGGCCAGCCATCTAACATTTGTTACATCACGTGGCTATGCCCGTTCACTGAGCATGGAACAGATTGCGGATCGTATTCAGAGCCCAGCCCCTTATAAGTTTGACCATGCGCCGCCAGGGGTTCCAATCAACGTATACGGCACAGAACCGGCCGATGAGTTGGTCATTGTGAACGATCAGGGACGCATGCTGCGTTATCCGTGCGGAGAGGCACGCATTCGCTATCGTGGGGTCCAGGCGATCAATTGGAAGGATGGGCAGACGATTGTTGGCTCGTTACATGTAAAGCCAGATGGTTTTGGGGAGGAGTTGGTCGTACTAACGGCAACAGGACATGGCAAGCGGATCAATTATGCTGATGTGCCGTTGGCAGATAAACACAATATTCGGCCGCCGTTGGTGATCTCACGCAAGCCGGTGGTCAGCATTTCAGTTTTAAGTGATCAGCTTAACGTGTTGACGAGTGAAGGGGTTGTAGAGGCTGATTTTGGGAAGTTAGGTCCGGCCGATGGCACGACAAAGAGCCAAGTCTTGATCAAAATCAAGGGTGATCAACGGGTATTAGAATAAAAAAAGTAAAGCAAACAATTGAAATTTTATGAGCATAAAAAATCATATCTGCCCCCATTGTGGAGAACTCACCAAATGGACGATTAAGGCTTCACAAATTAACTACCCACCAACCGGTAAAAACTATGACTGGGCTGAAGTTGGTGCAACAGCTACTTGCCCAGCCTGCCAAAAAGATATCTCTACCCGTGTCAGCATTAATTTAAGCAACTCAAAGGTTAGCAGCATCCTCTATTGGCCATTTCCTAAAGTTGAAAATAAAACCTACTACGTCATCGCTTCAGTCAGAAACCACATTCCAACGTCGACTTGGGTACAAGTGCTCCATATTTCTGAAACGCTTGAAGATGCAGAATCGATGCTACAAAATGGGGAAAATGCTTCATACTGGACGATCGTTGCTGATATTTTGATACTTGACCACACTGGATATAGATATTTAGATGGAACATTGCTGCATCCGAGCGCGAACGGCCGAATCAACTATGATTACCGATAAAACGTTATGAAATATCTCGAATTTTTGCGCACCATGCCTGCGGCCGTTCTGCCCCACATCCCAGCCCACCTCAGCGGCATTAAACCTCATCAACCCTTCCGATGGATCATCCAGTTTAATTTTGGTGAGCAAAGATTGCATTACGAAATCGGCCGGGTGGCGCACAGCAAAGATTTAGAGCTCGCTTACCACTTTGAATCGAAAGACAAAACGCTCAATCGCTACCTGCTCACCGGATTCAGGCGCCATCTGTTTGAGATTCGAGATACACTTGGGCCACAAATTCAGGCAGAAGTCTGGGACAGAGGCTGGGCAAAAGTTTACGAACGGGTGCCAGAAGCCCCTATTTCGGCCGACTATCAGCAGCAGCTCGGCCGCCGCATGGCTGACATTATCATTTGCCTCCAACCGATCTTTGCCGAATTACGGCAAGACGTTAGCCAAATCCACCGCTAAATAAAATTGGTTTGTTAGTTAGTTGGTTAAGCCCTCTGCGAACCAACAGACAAACCAGCCAACGAAGCAACTCCTCAAATATGATCATTGAATTTTTAGGCACCGGCGGTGCCACAACCACTCCCCGGCCAGGTAGCTCAACCGAAGCCAGTCGCCTCGCCCGCCAACATAAAACCCCTCCTTGGACCCGCTCAGGGCCAGGGCTATTTTTACATGGCCCCGACATTCTCATCGATACGTCTGAGGACATTTGTCATCAGCTTATTGCCTCAAATATCGACTATATCAACACCTGCTTTTACTCCCATTGGCACCCTGACCACACGGCCGGGCAGCGGGTTTTCGAAACAAATATTCGTAGTTACAACACCCTGCCACTTACCATGATGCCACCGACTGATGTTTACTTGCCCCAGCAAGTCGCTATCGATGCACAGCAATGGCTAGGTATCTGGGATTCACTCA
Source organism: Anaerolineae bacterium (assembly GCA_045105475.1). Lineage (GTDB taxonomy): Bacteria > Chloroflexota > Anaerolineae > Promineifilales > Promineifilaceae > WTJY01. The sequence goes on along the minus strand of JBGCDP010000035.1, from coordinate 77,045 downwards.
TGTACCACCGTGACGAATTAAAGGTGATTAACGTTCATGTTTTAGAAGATAGGGATCGGCCGGTGTTTGATGATGGCAACGGTGGCCAAGTAGCTATGACTCCATTTCGTTTACACGAAGACTATGTTTATGGTTTCAATGTCGAAACGGGTGGCAAACGACTCGTGCATGTGGCTGACGAAATGTATAACTGGGAACCGGCCGATGAGCTCAAAAATCCTGATCTAGCAATTTTACCGGCGGGGCTGTTTGAGTTTCATCCAGTAACAGGAGAGCGCATCATGCAGGCAAACCATCCCTTATTAAAGCGTGAAGCGACTTTTCGGCAGACATTAGAGATTGTAGACAAGCTTGGGGCAACCGAAACTTGGATCACCCATCTCGAAGAAGCGTTTGATATGACGCCTGAAATTCTGGCGCAAGTAGAGACTAAGTTACAGGCTGAAGGAAAAAATATTCGCTTTGCGTACGATACGCTAAAGATCGAGCTTTAGGTTAGGCTTCTGAAAAATGGCAGATCGAAATCACCGCGATCGCCGCTGAGTGTAATCGATTTTTTCTCACGGTCCGCACCCATTTCGCGTGGCCAAGAAACCATAACATCATAGGTCAAACCGCTTGCCTCACGCACCGGAAGCTCACATGCAAACCGGCCGTCTCGATCAGTAATGCCAGCCACATGGCTACGCAGCCCTTTGCACGTCACCGTCACCTGCACACCGACAATTCCATTACCCTCCGGCCGATCTAAAACGTTGACTCTTAAAAGCGTTGTCGTCGTCTCTTCCGTTGCCAATAAGTCACGCATTTTATTGGCGACTGAATTAACGGCCGGGGCACCAATCTCGCGCCACGCGTTTGAAGCTTGTGCGGTTACTTTTTCACTTAGCGGCGTGACTGAATCACGACTAATCTTAATAGGTGGCATTGTCTGTGGCGTTACAGGTGGATTAGGCGTTTGAGGAGCCACAGGTTGAGCCGGAGGCGCAGTTGGCATATCAACAGAGACAGGCGGTGTCGTTACAACCGTTTGTGGTGGTAAGTCCAAATCCGCTTCAGTCAATTTAATCGCAGGATTATGCTCAAAATAAGTGACTGGCGCAGGCGACCGTACATTTTCCGCATTTGTGCTGCCTGTTTGATTAGATGGAGCTGAGGTTAAAGGCACATGAGCGAGTGATGGATTATACGCCAATTTCTTAGCCAAACGATCCCGCTCAGTTGCGGTCCGCCGTGTTTGGGCACGGAAATAGTCAGCGATCTGGCTCAACATAATACCGGCCGGAGAATTTGTACGCGGCGGTGAAGCTGGGTCCAAATTCTCGATGATATATCCTTTTTGGGCCGCACACGCCAATGTGACAAGCACAAGCCATTCAACTTTTTCATCAGTCTGAGCCAGTTTCAAATTCTCAGTAGGAGCTGCAAATCGGCTAAAAAGCTCGTCTAATGCCAAACGCAAACTCGCCTCACGGGTCATTGCCTGATTAAACTCGCGCAAAAGCGCATCGTCTAAAAGGTCAGCTGCAAGAAAAATCGTGCGCACACGGCTTGCAAGTAAGTGAATGGGGGTTTTAATTTCGCTTAAAAGGGTAGCCTGAATCGAGGCAGCCAGTTGAGTTAATCCCTCAACATCATTTTCTGAACGAATAAGTGTTTTTCCAATATCCATAACCAATCTCCACAATCAATAATTAGCTCCACTCTCACATCACACAGTTGATAGGAACAATACGCCTGCATAAAAGAGAGGTTGCAAAATTAAACGCCCATTTTAATCTGTGATTTGTAGAGGGTGGGTTGCTAATTGGCACCGAGTCGGCTGATGGAGGTCGACCGGCCGTAAATTTTGAAGCTTTTGTTGGAACAAAGGCAATGGCTCAAAGAGGTCTACTTCATTACTGATGGTTGAGCTCATACCATCACGGATGATTTCTGCATCAACATTAGGGTATTGCGCCAATGTCCGTCTTACACTCACGGCCGGTACCTGCCAGCCAGAGTCAATGTAAAAATCCTGCACCGTATTGCTGTTTGAAGCGGTTACTTCAATTAGATCAAAGTAGCCTTGCCCGATTGGGAACGTCTTAGGAATAAGTAAATGATTCGTTTCGCCACCCGCAGTGAGCAAGTTGCTGTACATCACCAACCCATACCCCGTTTGTATTTCAAACCATGGAGAAAGGCCGATAGACAACGTGCAGCAAAGCAGAGTCACAAGAATCGCTTTTTGAATGCGACCGAATCTACCATTGGCATCGTGCTTTTCTGGCCAGATCAGGATTGACCGGCTCAACTGGCGCCGATCAAGGGCCATTCGTTTGAAAACCCAGACTAAAATCGCAATGCTAAAAAACAGCCAAATACCTTGACGCCCTAGCGCAAATAGAAGTCTGGCTCCTTCCTGGTCTATAAGCGGTACAAAAAGGATCAGAGCCATCATGCCCACGGCAACAATCTTTTTCCATCGAGCGGCAAATTGAGATTCAGCCTGATCAACTAAATGTTCAATGATGTCAACCGGTAGGCATAAAACAAAAAAGAGAAACAGAATTGAGGAGAAATCAAAGAACGGAATAATGGGGTCAAATGCCACAACAAAGTGAAAGAAGAGCCCGATAAAGGCTCCCCATGCCCGTGTCCTCGGGACAAGGATCAAGATGGCAATAATCGTTTCAGAAGCTAGGCCGATTACGATTAACCCCCATCGAACCGCTAAAAATTGGGCCAGTTGATCTAATCCGAACAGCTCATACCCGCGCACAAATATATCAACGGCACAACTGACGTCTGGGTTAAGAAATGCACTGTTCCATTTTGCAAAGGCGGCAAATGGGTAAGATGCGATAAGAATGAGCAGGGTTGAAGGAATAACGAATGTAAAAAATCGATCTGCCCATGTAAGCTCAGAGCATGTATTGTAAAAACCTGCACCCACAGCAGACACCACAATTGCCAGACTCACAAGTGCACCCAAGACCCAGTGGTTAGCGATAAATGGAGCTAACATCCAAATATTGATGAGTTGAAGGACCGCAGTAGCGACGATCAGTCGACCGTCTTGAGGCCGGAATAACAGTATCAGTGCAGCAATTCCTAACGCAAGGGATTCCAAACCAAGCCAAAAAACAGGACCACTAAAATCTCCAGCAGATATGTGATGCAATGGCTTATATTCTGAAACAATATGAAAGTAGACAGAAAGACTCCAAAAAACAGTGAAAATCGATCGGGTCTTAGCTGATATGAATCGGTTATTCATATCAGCAACAGTAGCAGCTATCAACCGGTCTTATAGTTAAACGATAAAGCGGATATCGGATAATTTGCATTCAATTCACACAAATTCTGGGCGTTAATGAGGATCTTCTTTAGGCGTCTCTTCAGCAGAAGGATCAAAAAAGATTCTGGCACGTGTGACAGCCAAGCCGTCTACATCGATCACTTTAAATATAGCTGGAGCGGATGAGTGCGGCCCATAAACACATTCGTCACCTTCAACGGCCGGCCGACCCAAACGGGTTGTAATCAATCCACCAACTGTTTCGACGTCTGGCAAGTCCATCTCTTCGGTTACCGCGCCTAGCTCAAATAATGCTCGAACAAGAACGTCCCCATCGACTTCAATGACACCTGGCTCAATCTCAAATACCGGTTCGCGTTCAACATCGAATTCGTCCCGGACTTCACCGACAACCTCTTCGATTAAGTCTTCTAAAGTCACAACCCCTGCCATACCGCCCCGTTCGTCTAGCACAATGGCCATATGGGAATGCTCTTGGCGAAAGCGCTCGAGCATCGTCTCAACCATCGTATTCTCAGTCACGGCCGTCGTAGGTGAAAGCAAATCGGCTAGAACAAATTCCCCCGTACTATCTAAGCTCCATGGGATTAGGTCACGCATATGCAAAATACCAACAACGTTATCAATGTTGCGTTCGTAAATCGGAAAACGTGTGTGCGTACTTTGCGCCACTTCGCGAATTAATTCATCGGCCGGAGTATCAAGTTGGAAGGTTTCAACCTTGCGTCTTGGAGTCATCACATGGACAACCTGACGTTCGCTAAAGTCGAAAATATTACGGATGATTTCTTGTTCATCCTCGTCAATAAATCCGCCTTCAGCACTTTCTGCGACTAAATGCTCAATTTCTTCACTTGAATGCGGCCGAGGTTGTGCCGGTGGCAAATTCATTAAGCCCAACAGGCCATTTCCAATCCAGTTTAAAACTGTAATTAATGGAGAAAGGATAAATCGGAAAAAGCGCATCGGAGCCTGCAACACCATTGCGGTATCGATCGCATTAGCCAACGAAAATGCTTTAGGCACCATCTCACCTATAACAACGTGCAAATAGGTCAAAATCGGTAAGACAATCGCAAATGTCGTGATGTTTTGAGCACGTACGTGGTCAGTAATACCAAACCAATTTTCAATATACGGCACCAGCAGATGCTCGATTGCAGGTTCGGCATACATGGCTAAACCTAGCGATGCGATCGTAATGCCCAGCTGGGCTGTAGCAATATACCGATCTTGCTTATCAGGAGAGACAACTGTTTCATAGATCTCCTGCGAACGAGGATCTCCACCATCTTGTATGATAGCTTCGAGCTGGCTGGGACGTACGCCGATAATGGCAAATTCAGCTGCCACAAATATTCCGTTGGCGATAATAAGGACGATAATAATCGCAACAGGAATGAGCCAGCTCGTAAGCGTCACCGCTTCTTCGGCTGGAAGAACGGATGCTAAGCCGATCCAGCTAGCACCTAGTAAAAGAATTGAAATAAACGTTTTCATTATGATTTAGAGTCCCTCTTTCTGATTTTGCCTGACCCAGCCACACTTTGAGAGAACAGGTTAAACACCTCTTCATCTCCTAGTTTCGGATGGCTTGAGTTAACAAGAGAAAGCTCTTCAATACCTTGATCTCCAATCTTCTCTACACGAATTGTGGTTCCCTCAGTTACAACTTCATCTTTATCTACCGGAGAGCGACCCAACAAACCGATGACCAATGCGTCAAGGGTGTCATAGGTTTCATCCAAATTTAAATCGAAATATTCGTTGATATCTGCAACGAGCCAATCCCAACGGAAACGTAATCGGCCGTGGATGCCCCGGTATAGCAATGCGGCCTCGTCATCAGACTCATCCTGCAGTTCGCCAAAAATCTCTTCAATCAAATCTTCTAAAGTGATGAGTCCGTACGTGCCGCCAAATTCATCGAAGACAATACCGAAATACTGCTTGGCTTCTTCTAGCTTGTCCCAAACATCTGAAACAGGCATTGCCTCAGGAATGAGCACAACCGGCCGCATTTCCGTCGGTAACTCTTTCTTACCGCTCACCTGCAAGCGAAACAAGTCCCGTACGTGAACAAATCCAATAATATTGTCTATATCACCATCAAAAAGTGGGATACGGCTTTTTCCGGTTTCAACCGTTAATTTAAGTAAATCTTGCACAGTTGAGTTAACGGGCGCAGCAACAATACGGCGCCTTGGTATCATCACCTGTCTGGCTGTAAGATCACGCATACGAAAAGCGTTTCTTAACAGCTCCTGCTCCTCATTATCAAGTACGCCTGCAATATGGCTTTCCCCCACTAAGATTTCAATTTCTTGCGGGGAATGAATATGACCGTGTCCACCTTCATGATTTAAGCCGAATAATTTCAATAACACAGCAGCACTGCCATTACATAGCCACAAAAGCGGCGTTAGAACCGTTGACGATATCCGCATCGGAACAATCAAATACATCGCAATCGTTTCTGGATATTGAATTGAAAGGGATTTAGGAACAAGCTCGCCCAAAACAACCTGCAGCGTTGTTGTAAGAATGAGAGTCAAAGTGAAGGCAAGTCCATATGAAATTAGCGGAGAAACATCGACAAGAGCCTCTGCGATAACTTTTTCGCCAAAAATACCTAACATCAAAGATGAAATGGTAATCCCGATCTGAGAGGTTGCGACATAATTATCAAGACCTGCTGGGTCTTCCATAATGGGCAGCAACTGTTTCGCTAACGGGTTGCCTTCATCGGCTAAATGAGCAATACGGGTCTTGCGGGACGCAACAGTTGCAAACTCCCCGGCCACATAAAGTGCATTGAATGCGACCAAAACAACGATAACAACGATAATGATGAGAAGAGTTAAAAGAGATGCGGAAAGTGACATGGCTTAAACCAAAAGCTCCCCTAAAAGGGGGCAGCTTAAATTTACCTTGTAGATTATATTTTCTTGGGTGAGTGTATGGTAGATGTTGTAGGCGGGGCAATTGGCTAGAACTAAAACAAACGGCCTTGGGTCATCTTCGTCAGATGACGATAAATTTGATGACGAGTCAGAATTTTCGGACACGATTTATATGGGTTGGTACAGGTTTTTTGATTTCTCGAAACCCATTTCCTTTAAGGTCAAATTTAAATTAACTAACAAGAATCGAAATATGATTCATTTGTGGGCCCACCGGGATTCGAACCCAGAACCGAGCGGTTATGAGCCGCGCGCTCTGCCATTGAGCTATAGGCCCAAATGAAGAGCGGGTAACGAGACTCGAACTCGTGCATCCAGCTTGGAAGGCTGGCGCTCTACCAACTGAGCTATACCCGCGAGCTATAAAAAAATAACAAAATAATATTGAGTGAGCATACTCACTCAATATTATTTCATCATTTCTTTGTTAAAAGATGCTGTCGGGGCAGCCGGACTCGAACCGACGGCCTCTCGCTCCCAAAGCGAGCGCTCTACCAAGCTGAGCTATGCCCCGAAAACAGGATTGGAAGTATACAGACTCGGTATATCAATATCAAGGGGGAATTACATTTTTCCGGTATGAATTGTGTAAGTACGGGGGAAATCGATTCAAATAGCTACCAAAGATTTAAATTACCCACGAGAGAATTTACCCTGTAAAATCGGCCGACAATAAAAACTTTCGCAAGAGGAATCATAAAATGGCCGAACATTACTTAGACGATAGCATTATTCATAGTGTGTGGGACAACAGTCTCTCCCCCCGCCTCGAAATTGATCCTGGTGACACGGTCATATTTGAATGCCGAGATGCGAGCAATCACCACGTCCTCTTTGACTCAACCCAACACGACTTTGCCAATCGCCCCAGGGGCGGTGGTCATCCACTGACCGGGCCAGTTTATGTCAAAGGTGCCACGCCTGATGATACGCTTGTGGTTGAAATTCTAGATTTAAAGCACAAGGGTTGGGGCTGGAACGGTCATGTACCCGGTTTTGGCCTACTTGGGACAGATACCGATCTCTCATTTCCTTTTATGCAGCTATGGCGGCTTGAGGGTGACTTTTGTTATTTTAAGGACAATGACAAGGTCAAAGTACCGTTTGAGCCATTCTGCGGCGTAATGGGAGTTGCCCCCAGGGAAAATGGAGCGATCGGCACTGGCCCACCAGGATTCCATGCAGGCAATGTTGATATTCGCGGCCTCGTAGCGGGGGCAACTGCCTATTTCCCAATTCACGTGCCAGGGGCATTATTCTCAACAGCTGACTGCCATGCGGCTCAGGGAGATGGAGAAGTCAGCGGTATGGGGATTGAATCCCCTATGACAGTCACTCTCAAATTTGGGCTCCAAAAGAATCAAACGGTTAAAGAGCTACAATTTACGACCCCTAGCCCACTTACAAAAGCGGATACGGCCGGGTATTTTGCAACAACCGCACATGGTCCTGACCTGTTTGTTAATTCTCAGAACGCGGTTCGCTATATGCTCGACTGGCTCGTTGCGAATCATGATCTGACTAGAAGCGAAGCCTACTGCTTATGTAGCGCAGCGGCCGATCTTAAAATCAGCGAAATTGTGGATGCACCCAACTGGGTTGTGTCATGCTACTTACCTTTAAGTGTGCTGAATCTAAAATAGCGAGCAGAAGGCTGCCGTAGCTAAAGTTTATGGTCTCCCAATTTCTTCGCACGCCAAAGCTCTTCTTCCATACTTCACTTCCTACAATTAAATAACCTTATGAAACCAAAACGCATTATTCTTGTCCGCCACGGCCAATCTCAAGGCAACGCTGATCAATCGATCTATACAACTATCCCTGATCACCGAGTGGAATTAACCCAAAAAGGGCAAAAGCAAGCGCTGGCGGCAGGAATTAAAATCAAAAAGATTATTGGTACGGAAAAAGTTCATGCTTATGTGTCACCATTAACTCGAACACGTCAAACTTATGCAGGAATTGAAAAAGGCATTCGATCAAATATTGCTGACATGCTTGAAGATCCGCGCATTCGAGAGCAAGAATACGGCCATCTAAACTCATATACTAAAAGTGTAGAAGAGGTAATGGCTGAACGCAGGGCTTATGGGAAATTCTATTATCGGCTGCCAGATGGAGAATCTCCAGCCGATGTGTATGATCGGATGAGCACCTTCATGGAATCTTTGTACCGAGCTTTTGAACAACCTGATTATTCTCCAAACACGTTACTTGTGAGCCATGGTGCAGCGATCCGTGTATTTTTAATGCGCTGGTATCGGCTAAAAGTAGAAGATTTCCTAAACCTGAAAAACCCGACCAATTGCCAATTGGTTGTCATGGAGCAAAATGAAAAAGGCAAATATGCTTTAATCCAAGGATTAAATAAAAGAGGAGAGGAAAGGGTAAATGAATAAACAAGATGCACTTAAAAAATTTGTCGCTCAAAAAATGCAGGAACATCATATTCCCGGTGTGAGCATTGGGATTCTAACAGCCGAAGGGCGCGAGATACACTCCTTTGGCGTAACGAACGTCAACCACCCTATGGCCGTCACCGACGATACGCTGTTCCAAATCGGATCCAACACAAAAACGATGACTGCCACCCTTCTGATGATGCTCGCGTATGACGGCAAACTTGATCTCGATGCCCCAATCCAAACGATATTGCCCGATTTTAAGGTTAAAGATGAGTCAGTTTCGGCCGCGGCTACCGTGCGCCAACTACTAACCCACTCTACTGGATGGGTAGGTGACCATTTTGTCGAGACAGGTGCGGGTGCAGATGCTTACCAGCAATATGTTGAGTCAATGGCTGAACTGGGGCAGCTTGCCCCGCCAGATGTGGCCGCATCTTACAACAACGCCGCTTTTGCCGTAGCAGGCCTCATCATCGAAACGCTTACCAACAAGCCTTATGAGCAAGCACTTGTAGAGTTGCTGTTTAAACCATTAGGCATGGCACACAGTTTGATTGAGCCAGGAGATGTGATGCTACACAGCTTTGCCGTGGGGCATGATATAACCCCAGAAGGTGAGGCAAAGGTTGCTGGCCCTTGGCCTTTGCCAAGAGCAATGCATTCGATGGGCGCGGTGGCAGCTTCAGCCGGCGACATGCTCACCTATGCGCAGTTTTATATGGATCATGGCAAAACGGCCGATGGGAGCCAAATTTTAGCCCCTGAAGCGATACAAGAGTTATGGAAGCCTCAGTTTGATACGGCTAGTGATCGTGGTTGGGTCGCACACAGTTGGTTTGTTGAAAATGATGGGGGGTACAACGGCTATTGCCATGGCGGAGCCACAGTCGGACAACTCTCAGCGTTCAAAATTATTCCTGAATTGAATTTTGCCTATACGTCCTTAACCAATGGAGAAACAGGCCGATTATTCAACGCAGATTTTGAGAGGTGGGTACTGGAGCATTATTGTAGCATTGTGCCAACAGTTACCGAGCCAATCAATCCATCTGCCGAACAACTAAACGAACTGGTAGGAACCTACTCTCGGCCGATGCAAGACATCGAAGTAAAACTTGAAGGCAATCAGCTAATGATGCGTCATATTCCCAAGCAAGGCTTCCCAACGGCCGATGTTCCTCCACGGCCAGCCACTCCTTGGTTCCCGATCGCCTTAGTGTCTGACAATGTGCTTATGGCGCAAGATGGCCCCGGCAAAGGTGCCAAAGGTGAAATTGTACGATTGGAAGATGGCTCGATTGGTTGGATTCGAATGGGCTTGCGACTGCATGCTACAAATCGATAAAATAGGTGTATAAATAAGTAGGAGTCTACAGTTCTGTTTATGTCACTTTTATCAGATTTTTTTTTATCTAGACAATCTGAGCCATAATTCAACCATTAGGGAAACTAACCTGCTTTTAAAATAAAAAACGACTGAACAATCAAAGGTAGTAAACTTCCGGAAGTCTATTTGATATTCCGGCCGAGCGTTGGCGACAATATTCGCCACCAACCTGCTTTTAGGAGAATAAAGGAATGAGTAGTAATCAAGAAGATCGTGACACAGATGGCGCAGCAATTGGCGCAGGCACACAAAACAACATCAACTTAGTCCGTACCGGGGTATGGGTCGCCGCAATACTAATTGCGATCCTTTACTCTCGTAGCTGCTTTGCGGCCCCACCAGCCGCTGCACCGTTAGCAGAGGTGGCTCAGGCTGTCGAATTCGATGCTCCGACTATTGCGAGTGTCAATGTGAGTGATGATACGGCTGAATTTAACGGCCGTGGTGAGCCCGGCGAAACGGTTGAACTGTTTGTCAATGGTAATCGGGTTGGTCGTACATTGGTTGGCAGCAACGGCCAATGGAGCTACGCAGCAGCCGGACTTGGTGCCGGAGCGTATCAAGTCGTTGCTTCGCATCAAGGACGAGCATTTGATCAATCTGAGCGTATGTCGTTTACGATCGAAGACGCGACGCCACAGATTGAGCTGGTCAAACCAGAGTTTGATCGGTGGCTAGCAAACTCATCATTTGCGGCCGGACGTGACCTCATCCTAACTGGAACAGGCACGCCAAATGGCAGACATATTTTGTTTGTCAACGGCATCGAAACAGCCTCTGCACTAGCAAAAGATAATGGAGATTGGCTATTTGTATTACCAGAAGCGGCCGAAGGTGACTATGACCTACAGGTCGTATCAGTTGGCAATGGTGATGATCAAGAATCATCTGACATACTGAATCTGGCTCTTGCATTTCCTGATACGACAGATGCAGCAGTTGAAGTCGAAACTGAATCAGAAGAAGAAGTTGTTGCAGCTCCTGAATACAGTCTAAACATCATCGATGCGGTGGCTGGAGAAACAAGCAGCTCTGCCGTTACGATTTCAGGTGATGGGTCACCGGGTGAAACAGTTGCCCTATATATCGATGGGGCATTCGCTGGTTCTCAAGTCATTGGTGCAGATGGCACTTGGTCATTCAACAATATTTTGTTTGACCGCGTGTATTCAATCGAAGCTGCTCTATTCGCCAATGGTGATGGCGACACCTCTGGTGAAGCAGTTGCGATGGCTGGACCGCTTGAATTCGATCTTTCAACTGACCAATCAACTACCAGCACAACTGGAGACGATGCAGCTGCATTCCGGCTCACGTTTGGTTCGGGGTCAGGTGACACGGCCGACGGTGGCACATCGGACGGCACGGGTGAAGATGGCGACTTGGGCGCACTTACCGGCGCACCTGCGGTTGAACTGATTGTAGATGCATCTTGGTCAATGACATTCCCACTTGATAGCAATGCAGAAGAAGATCGCTTGACGGCCGACAATCCAGATAGCCGCATCGCAATTGCTCAGACAGCCATGGTCAACCTCATCGAGAATACGTTGCCAGAAGGCGTACCGGTCGCCGTTCGTGCATTCGGTAACATTGAAGGCAACTTATCATGCCGCACCGATCTCATGTCAACGCTTCAACCACTTGATCGCGAAAGCTTAGCAGCCACAGTAGCTGGTATTACGCCGCAGTTTAATGCCAACACAGCGATTGCGGCCGCGCTTAGCCAGGTTAGCAATGACTTAGCAGGCACTGACCGCGAAAAGATCGTTGTCCTTCTAACTGATGGTCAAGAAACTTGTGGTGGTGACCCGGCCGCAGTCATCGAACAATTGGCGGCCGAAGGAACGCAGGTTTCGCTGAACGTCATCGGTTTTGCGATTCTAGATGATGAGCTAAAAGAGCAATTTGCTCAGTGGGCCGAGTTAGGCAACGGGCAATTCTACGATGCTTCAGACGCTGATCTTTTGAATACGGCTCTTGAAGGCGCCATGACAGTCGGTTATATTGTCACTGACGCAGAAGGCAATTTCGTTGCACGTGGCGTTGTAGGTGGTCAATATATTGACCTCGAACCGGGTGTTTATAACATTAGCAATAGCAGTGGTGATATCATTTATGAAAATGTGTTTATCGCACCAGGCTCTATTGCTGAACTATCCGGTGGATAAGAAGGCTTAGAAAATCAGTGATCAGGTGCCGATTCAAAATGGCATCTGGTCACTGATCAATAACAAAAGCACTTAAATAATTTTTATCAAATAACTCGGCTACATCGCTAAGGTATTTCCCATCTTATGGAACTTCTCAATATTATCGCCCTGCTCATTACCTTAGCCGCCTGCTTTAACTACTTAAATTATCGCTTCATAGGCCTGCCAACCACAATTGGCATCATGGCGATCGCTCTAGTTGTCTCGTTAGCAGTACTCGTCTCAGGTTTGTTTGGATTTGGGCTTGTTGTTTCAGCCCAATCGTTCGTAGGTGCCATCGACTTCAATGCCGCACTTATGCAAGGGATGCTAAGCTTTCTGCTATTTGCTTCAGCTCTACACGTCAACCTCAATGACCTTATTAAACAAATGGGGCCGATTTTGCTGCTGGCCAGTGTCGGTATTATCTTCTCAACCTTTGTCGTTGGTATCGCGGCATGGTACATCTTCGCTTGGTTAGGTATTGAACTGCCGTTTATCTACTGCTTGCTTTTCGGCTCACTCATTTCTCCTACAGACCCGATTGCCGTCATGAACATCCTGAAAACGGCTGGTGCACCTAAAACCCTCGAAACAAAAATCGTTGGGGAATCTCTTTTTAACGATGGGGTAGCCGTCGTTGTTTTTATCGTTTTGCTGGGAATTCTGAGCGGTGGCGGTGAAATTAGTGGATCAGAAATCGCCTTTCTGTTTTTTGAAGAAGCTGTTGGCGGTATCATCTTTGGCTTAGGTCTTGGGTTTATCGGCTATCGCTTGTTAGGCACAATTGACAACTATCAGCTTGAAATCATGATTACGCTCGCTATCGTTATGGGGGGCTATGCGCTCGCCAGCGCGCTGCATCTGTCTGGTCCATTGGCAATGGTTATGGCAGGTCTGCTTATCGGAAACCACGGCCGCCTGTTTGCCATGAGTGAAACAACCCGACAGCATGTAGACGAAACGTGGCACCTCATTGATGAAATTCTTAATGCCGTTCTATTCTTACTAATCGGTATTGAGCTTTTGGCAATCACACTCAACTGGAGCTACTTGTTTGCAGGGTTGATCATGATCGTCATCACCCTAATCACCCGCTTCGTCAGCGTCAGCAGCCTGGTCACACTGATGCGCCGGAAACGTGAATTCAGCCCTGGGGTCATTAAAATTTTAACGTGGGGCGGTCTGCGTGGTGGGATTTCAGTTGCACTCGCCCTTTCATTACCAGCAGGGCCTGAACGTGCTGAAATATTGACGATTACTTACATCATCGTCGTCTTTTCGATTTTGGTACAGGGGTTAACGGTCGGCCGGCTGATCAAATCAACTCAGAGTGAGCAGGAGCCAGCACTAGAGGTTGGAATAGATTAGTGCTCCTCGTTGCCTATGCGCTGCTCGCCATCACCTACATCGCCTTTCAACCTAGAAAGTATCCTGGACATGCCTTACTAAAAGCTGCACCCATTTTACTGCTAGCGACGGCCGTATTTTTAGGCGGAACCCTGTCTGAACTCCCTAGATGGTTTCTGTTCACAGCTCTCCTATTTTCGGCCGCAGGTGACATATTCTTGGCTCATGATACAGACGGAGAAACCTTTTTTGTACTGGGGTTAGGTTCTTTTTTAGTCAGCCACATTTTCTATGTCCTGACATTTTTGCAAACAGCCGCATTTCACCCAATTGCCATCTTGCCTATCCTAATTATTCTGATTCTTGCCGTAGGGCTCACCACCCAAATATGGGATAAGTTAGGCAGCCTAAAAATGCCGGTATTGGCTTATATTTTAGTCAGCGGTGTGATGGGGGTAAGCGCGGCCGTTTATGATCCTTTAAATTGGGTTTTAATTGCAGGTGCCATCCTATTTATATTGTCAGATAGTTTGATTGCGGTTCAAAAATTCTGGCGGCCAATCCCCTATCGCGATTTTTTAGTGATGAGTACTTACTACTTGGCCCAGATAATGATATTTTGGGGTGTTACATAGGAAACAAGATTCTGCATTCTCCCATTGGCAAGAAGGCTACCTTTTTTCTCTCTAATTTCGTCGTGCTCCAGTCTACTAAACCACTAAATGATTATAGAGTTCATCCAATGAAATATCTTGATAGACAGAGTCGGCCGTTTGTAGCGTCATTCCCGCAGCAGCGACACCTAGCTTCATGCATTCAAGCGTAGGTAGCCCTTCAGACATCCCAAACAAAATGGCGGCCGTAATCGCGTCACCAGTGCCAGTACTGTCGACAACGTTTGTCGCAGGCACCGGCAGATAGCCACTCTCGTCACCTGTTGCATACACTAAACCGAAATCTGATAGTGTCACCACAGCCGTATCAACGCCACTTTTTACCAACTCGCGCGCCAACGCAAGGCTGCTGTCAGGGTCATATCCTTCATACTCAGAGCCACATATTGCGGCGGCTTCCAACTCGTTGGGAACGACCAGACTGAGCTTGTTTAGGATAGGGCATAAACGAGTTGCTAAACGAGTTGACGATGGATCTGCACACACCGCCACATTCATTTTTGCAGCTTGGTTCACAATCGTGTCAAGAGTTGCCGGTATAACACCCCCATCGACAACAACGAAAGCCGCATCACGAATCAAGGCTCGATTCTGATACATCCAATTTGCTGTCACATGAGCCATTACTCGGGTGTCATCTAAAGCGACAGACATACCACCCCCGGCGTCTAGCAAGGCGATGTAACTACCGGTGTTTGCCCCTTCAACCACTTGTACATGGGTTGTGTCAACGCCAGCCGCAGCCGTCTTTTTGACCAGCTGACGGCCGATCATGTCATCACCCACGGCCGAAACCAGCTTGACCTCCACCCCTAATCTTGCCAAATTCTCAGCTACATTGCGGGCCGTACCGCCCAACGTTGTTTTGATGTTAGCTGGATTAGAAGTACCAGGATCAAGCCCAGCATGAGGTTTTCCTTTGGTGTCCATAAGACACGCACCGATCACGAGAATGTATGACATGTAAAAGGGGACGAAGTAGCGAGGTAGCGGGTCTGCGAAATGTTGCCAAACTAGAGTTGGCCCATCTCGCACACATCGCCACTTCACTACCCCGTTACTTGGTTCTAGTTGTGTACCGACTGACCTTCAACGTTGTAAGCTGCTTCCATAATCACTTCACTTAAAGTTGGGTGAGCATGGATGTTTCGGGCAATCTCTTCGGCCGTCATTTCCATTTGCTGGGCCAGCGTGAGCTCAGGCAACAGTTCTGCCACATCAGGGCCAACCATATGAGCGCCTAAAATCTCACCATACTTCTTGTCCGAGATGATTTTAACAAAGCCTTCTTTCTCACCCATACCCAAAGCACGGCCGTTGACGTTGAATGGAAAAGTCCCAATGTTGACCTCGTAACCAGCCTCTTTTGCATCCGCTTCGGTGTAGCCAAAGCTGGCCACCTGAGGCATTGCGTAAGTAGCACCTGGGATCATACGGTAGTCAAGTTCAACCGTTTCATGTCCGCCGATCACTTCTGCCGCGACATGCCCCATCGCTGAAGCAACATGGGCCAGCATTTTACCGCCGCCACCAGTGCAGTCACCAATCGCATAAATATTAGGCACATTGGTCCGCATTTGGCCATCGATACCGATCATGCCACGCTCGTTAAGTTGCACACCAGCTGCTTCTAAACCAACTTTTTCAACGTTTGGTACAAAAGCGGCCGCAACCATGACAAAGTCAGCTTCAACTTCAGACCCATCGCTAAGAGATACTTTCACCCCTTCTACAGCTGATTTATCAACATTGGTGATTGTTGTTTTCGCTTTGAAATCAACACCCATTTTTTTATAGGCTTTTTGCATCACAGCGCTAATTTCAGGTTCTTCACGAGGCAACATACGATCAGCAATCTCAACCATCGTGACTTTCACATCATAATTGGCCCAGATATAGCTAAACTCAACACCGATCGCGCCAGACCCGACGACAACAACGCTTTTCGGCAAGCGGTCCATCATAATCGCTTCGATGTAGCTGATGATCTTCTCACCATCAAATTCAAGGCCTGGAAGCTGACGCGGCCGGGCACCGGTTGCGACAATTATATTTTTAGCGCTTAAGGTTTGTTCACCCTTCTCGCCATCAACCTTAACCGTATTGGCATCTACCAATGTTCCATAGCCATCGATGTGGTCAACACCATATTTGCGGAAGAGAAAACCGATCCCTTTTACAAGCCGACTTGAAGCGGTACGGCTACGCTTAAACGCGACGCCATAATCAACTTTCAGGTTGTCATAAGAAAAACCGAATTCTTTCCCCCGCTTTTTAACGGTATGAATGTACTCGGCATTTTTCAGCAGTGCTTTTGAAGGGATACAGCCTATATTTAAGCAAACGCCCCCTAACCACTGCTTTTCGACACAGGCTACTTTCAGCCCAAGTTGGGCGGCACGGATGGCGGCGACATATCCGCCAGGGCCAGCCCCAATTACAACGACATCATATTGATCTGCCACTGGTTAAAACTCCTTAAAAGTAAATTGTCAGATAGATGCAGTACATCATGCTAGAAGGTCAGGGTAAAAAAATGGGCGCATAACAAAATAAAAGCTTCTAACAGCCTGCCGAATAAGAGCTAGGCAGGTGACTGACAAAGACCCTGAGGGTTGATAATGCGCAAATCCATTAAATAGCTGACAAGATTATACCTTACCAACCAGACATGGGAGTATTTTTTATGTTCTTAGCTATACGAGAATGGGTGAAGAGCTGGTATGTAAGCGATTATGACCTGAATTAGAGTAGAAAAATGCTTGATCTAGCAAGGTAAATCTATGCGTTAAGCATCTTTCTACTAAAACAAGAACCAAGATGGCACAAGCTGGTCTAATTCTTCTAAATGTGGCAGATAGCTGGAGAATAAGCTGCTCAATGTCGGCCGTTTTTTCTTCGCCTCGATTAGGTTGACCATATCGGCCGGTAATTCCTCATCAATATGCGAATCAAATAAGTGAATAGAGGGGAGCAATCCACCCAACTGTTTTTTGATGATCAAACTATCTGTATGAGTCAAAATGATTTGGCTTTCAGGAATCAATTTTCGCAGGTTAGTAAGTGACGGTGTAACCGCTTCAGGCAAAAGCTCCGCAGAAAAAATCAGTAAGTCTGATGGTTTTTCTTGTTCTAATTTAACAACCGCATCAAAATTTGCAGCGATCCTAACCGAATAACGTTCTCCGGAGAAGTAGCGGAGCAAAGTTTTCAAACTATTCGATTGATTTTGACCAATAATAATTTCTTTCTTCATGCCTTAACCTCATAAATCCCTAGTCTACAAAACAAGCTATTGTTTCACATCACCATGTCTCTATGACGTTTCGAAAACTTAGATATCTACGGGAACTGACTTAACGTTAATCCTTTCGTAACGAATAGGTCAATTTCAGGCAGAATTCAAGTTTTCTGCGGCTCTCCCAACAAACAGGTCCGTGTGATGGCCAACTGTTTCTACACAAATTGCATAAAACAAATTGAAACCAATAGCTTTTCTCAAAATAGTTACAGGTGTGATTGAACTATTCTGAATCTACATCATATCCACGTTTAGAATAATCAATAAATCTGTCTATCAGTCTTTCAACAATTACCTATCTAAAATGACTGTTTGTTTTGATATGCAGGCAGTCTAACAGTAAGGGTTGTCCCTTCGTTTTCCAAGCTGGAAAGTTCGCAAGTCCCACCATGCAGTCCGATAATCTTCTGTGCAATAGGCAACCCTAAACCAAACCCGCGAGTTGAGTGCGACTCATCGACCCGATAAAAGGTGTCAAACACATGTGGAATGTGAATGGGTGAAATACCGATTCCAGTGTCAACAATTTTAATTAGCACTTGAGATCGGGATTCGTCAACTGAAGCAATAACCACAACACCTTGTCCCTGCGGTGTATGCTGAAATGCATTTTGAATCAGTTCATCCAGCGCACGATCTAGTTCGTCTAAGCTACCCATGATCGAAGGTAACAGACCTTTGTTGATATATTGAAACGTAATTTTTGAATCATCACACAACAAAGACCATCTTTGAGCAACTGATCGCAATAATCTTTCTAAATCAACTGGGGCTTCTTTGCTTAAGCCTTGGTCAAGTTGTGTCAAAACAAGCATGTCAGCGATCAGGTGGTCGATGCCTTTACACTGGTCCTGAATACGGCCGACCCATTTATGAGCCCTTTCGTCCTCGACCACTTTTTCAATCAAGGATGCCACAGTTGATATGATTGTGAGCGGGGTTCTAAATTCATGAGATGCTTTGGTAATAAAGTCTGCCAATAAACGGCCGCGTTCTTTTTCGAGTGCAAGTTCAAGCTGTGTATCAGCCCAATCTTTTTTCATGCGATATTGCTGCACAACCTGCAAAATCACTTTCGGCAGCAGCTGTAGAAATCGCCCTTCACCATCTTTAACAATATAGTCGCTTACGCCAGACCGCATCGCAGCAACAGCCATCTGCTCATCACCTTCGGCCGTTATCATAATGACGGGTGGATGGTCATGAGCATTCGTAATTAAGTTGATTACTTCTAAACCTGACAGCTCCGCTAACTCACGGTTTACAGTCACCACATCGTAGCGACCAGATTCATACATCTCAAGCCCTTGTAACCCGTTAGGAGCGATGTCTACAACACAGTTTGAGCGCTCTAAGATGAACCTCGCCAAGTAATGCAAACTAGGATCATCATCCATATACAGTACTTTGATATTTTCCTCTAAGAGTGGAGGCTGCTTACTTTTATTTGATGGCAGGCTGACTTCGGCCGCCTTGAATTCAAAAGTGCCAGACTCATCTGGCACTTCTTTCTGCTGATTTTTTTGAGGAAAAAAAGCTGTCATATTATTCACAACTAGACTTATATAATTAAAAGAATTTCTATCAAGAACCTGCCTCTTCCCACCAATTCAGAGACCATTCAACGGATTTTTTTATCCCTTCGCGTAAGCTAACTTTGGGTGCGTAATCTAAAAGAGCGTGAGCTTTGCCAATGTTGGCAACATAATGTGTTACTTCACCGACACGCGCTGGCTCAATCGTCATATTTGGCTCTTTGCCTAGCTCTTCCCCGATAAAACGAGCCATCTCAACCAAACTATTGCCATGGCCATACGCCAAGTTAATTGTGTGGTTTTTAATTTCACCACTAACTAATTTCTCAAGCCCGCTCGTCACCCCAGCTACACAATCATCTACATAAGTAAAATCAAGTACTTTCTCTTCGCCAAAGACAGTAATCGGCTTATCGTTATTAATTGACTTGATAAAGTGAGGGATTACCCGCAGCATTCGTTCAATGTCATTGTCGAATCGGCCGTAAACGTTGCTAAATCGAAAGACTAAGTATGGAATGTCATAGCATTGTGCATAGGAATAAACAAGCGCTTCTCCAGAAATTTTACTTGCAGAGTAAGGGCTTTCAGTAAAAGCGAAATCAGCATGCGATTCTTCCGTAATGTAGCGGTGGATATCACCATAGACTTCACGCGAGCTGCTAAAAATTATCGGGAGTTTATGCTTACGACAATATTCAAGCGCATTAAACGTCATCGTTATATTTTCAAGTGCACGAGCAGGATTGACGACCAATTCATGTACTTTTGCATGGGCCGCAAAATGGACAACGGCATCAATATTCTCGGGATACTCAACATTACCAATGCCTGTATCAAAATCTCGATAAGGCATTGAAAGATCTTGATACAACGTTTCAATTTTGTCAGTCCAGCCATTGCGGCGTTTATCTACGCCAAAAACGTAATGGCCTTTATCTTGTAAATGCAATCCTAAGTTTGAGCCAATTTGTCCACTTGAGCCTGTAATAAGTACGCGCATAATCTTTCCTTTTTTATGCCCTGCCACATTTGGGCAGGCTAAATAATTCTATTATTGAATAAATAATTTATTGCGGATAACAATCTCGCATTTATGGGGCATTGGTCCTAAATGACCAATCTATTACGAATATTTGGTTAATTTTAAAGTTTTCTCTGGAAATAACAGTCAACATCACTCATCGATCAGTTCAATTTCCCACAAATGCACATGCCCTATTTCACCTTGTTGAGGGTCCTGAATAAGGAGGGTCAGTGTATCGATTTGATAGCTCTGGTCAAATAAAATGAGTCGGATTGAGTCCCCGGCCGTTCCTTGAAAGCTACCGCTGTTTATCACGGTTTGGCTATTGGTAGTTAGCAGCGTTGCCGTTATATCAGCCGCTCGATTGCCAACATTAAAACGCAAGCCTGAAGCTGTAACAGCATTCTCAAACTCAACAATAATCGTTGCGGGGTTACCGGCTTC
Source organism: Anaerolineae bacterium (assembly GCA_045105475.1). Taxonomy (GTDB): domain Bacteria; phylum Chloroflexota; class Anaerolineae; order Promineifilales; family Promineifilaceae; genus WTJY01. The sequence goes on along the minus strand of JBGCDP010000035.1, from coordinate 56,463 downwards.
AGTTCGAGCCAAAGTAAGTTCATCCCCATCAAAAAGTTGATCAATGTCACCAATATCCATGCGAGGGTAGGTGACTGTGGCAGGTTGCCCACTAACCGACAGCGTTCGAATCAACGGCTTGCGGCGTTCGGCCGCCTCTTGCGCAAAAATCTCGTCGATATTGGGGACATAATCGGCCGACACCACAAAAAAACCGTCTACCCCATTCGGCCACAAAATCGTATCCTCAACACCTATATTGTTAAACTTATTGCTGGTAAGCATGAGCTCATATTCTTCTCTGGTCAGGATAAACAGCGTGTCATCTGTCATCGGCCAGCGTTTTTTGAGATGATCATTTTTAATGCTGACCAAATCGAAAGGCAATGGCTCTTCAAAAAAGAAACGAGCAACCGTATCAGTTCCATTTGTCCAGACACTAGAAACATATATTTGACGGCCGGGCACTTCTTCCAACAGATCGGCCGTTTTACCAAAGACCTCACGCGCCCCATACTGTAGACCACCTAACCCATAGATTTCATACCACGTCGCCCCATTTGTAAGCGCATCTGCGCCCATACGAACGTTAAAAAAGGATAGAACCACGAAAAGCAATAGAGCAACACGACGTGGAGACAGCCACCCTGCCAGCTTTTGTTGAAACCATTGGGATGAGGTTAAACGTTCTACACAATCAAACAGACCCACGGCCGTGATCAGTGTCATGGGCACGACGACAAACAGAGCCCGAGTAATGTAAATATCGACCAAAGCCGCACCAGCTGGAGCTGCTAGTAAAAGCAAAATTAGGTTTCGATAATGGGGTTTACGAAAGTTATAAAAGCAGACAGCTAATCCCCATCCGGCAAAAGGCAAAGTAAAGCGGGACAAATGGCCATATCCTAACATGTGATGGCGCACCAACTCATATTCAGTCGGCCGATACCAATACAGCGGATTTAGACCCCAAATATACTCTTGGAAAAAAGTCCTGAACTTAACAGTTAACGGCGTCTCACGTACCCAATAAGAGCCCAGCCCATATAGGTGTTCAGATATCGACTGCGGGTAAAGCCATTGATGGCGAAAATAAGGGAGAACCAGCAGGACAAGTAAGGCAAGGCCAATCAGTGAAGATGATCTATTATTCCAATGAAATTTGATATCTGACAAAAATAGGAAAAAACCGGATAGAACAATAACCAAGCGAGCCGGATTATAGGTGTAAAAACAAAGTGCTCCGCTGATTAGAGCAAGATAGAGCTGGGACTGATTCTCAGTTTGACGATAGCGAAAGTAGAAGTAAACGAATAACGCATACAGCGAAACGGCCGTCACTGTTTCAAACGCGGTCCGTGAATGCAGAAACCAGGCTGGAACCAGCGAGAACATAAGCGTTGCCGCCCACCAATGCTTGGCTTTATAAACCTGCTTAAATAGAAGTCCGATCCCAACGGCGGCCGGGAGCGTCGAAAGCATCGAAATCAAGCGGGTAACAAAGACAGTCTTACCGAAGAGCACATAGCCTATGGCTTGCAAATAGACGGTTGTGCTCAGGCTAAATTGAAACGTATTCCTAAAAAACGTTGGGAAAAAGACTCCATCACGATTGCGAAAACCATTGCCCAAGAATTCTTGAGCCCGGATAACCGGCATCGCTTCATCTGAGAAAAAGAAGATCGGGTATTCGGCTAGCCGAACGGTACGGATCAGAAGATAAATGCCGAGAGAGAGCACAAATAAAACGGCCGGGTATGACCAATCCGACAGATTAAGCCCCAGTGGACCAGGCTGCACATTGCTGTTTGAGTCACTTTTTTCGTCGTGAGACGGCACAATTTCGACAGGAAAGCTTGCCGGATTACGGCTTGTTTTCAAGCTCCCATCACGATCATCAGCCACCAGCATGATTTCAGCTTCAGGGTCAGGTGCAACAGATTGAATACGAACAATCTGCCCCTTTTTTAGACGCAGGGTTACTTCTGTTTTCGATTCCCCAGCTGTTTGATCGTCGTTTGAAGCGGTCTCCATCGGTTGTCCATCTTCCACAGAAAATAATTTTCTAAATTATAGATCAGCTATTATTTTGCAGAAAACAGCACTCGAAACGCAAATTTTGGCAACGTGAGCATCCGACGCCAGCGCCATGGCTCCATCCACAAGCGGTGCAGCCATTCAAGCCCTATAGATTGGATCCACTGGGGAGCGCGTATAGATCGGCCGGTGATGAAATCAAGCGATCCTCCAATGCCCATTGCCACCCGCACTGTTTTTAGGTTTTCTCGATTGCGTGCAATCCACTTGTCCTGATTAGGTGCCCCATAGGCCACATACAGCATGTCGGCCGCGGCCGCATTAATCTTTTCAATGATTTCATCATTTTCGGCCGGATCGGGTGAGCCAGGCCACGTCCCAACAATATCCAGATTCGGATATTTATCTTGCAAGATTTCCCCAGCTTCGGCCGCCACTCCATCCGCGGCCCCGAGCAGAAAAAGACGCCATTGGTTTTGCGCACAGGCCTCTGCCAGGTGATAGACAAGCTCACTACCTGGGACTCGTTCTGGCACAGGGTGCCCCTGATAGCGAGACGCATAAACCAGCCCAATGCCATCGGCTAAACACAGATCAGCTCGGTTCAAAACCTCTAAAAAAGCTTGATCATCCTGAGCGCGCATCACAAATTCAGGATTAACGGTGCAAATTTGATACAAACGATCTGGATCAGTTGACACCATCCAACGGCCGACTTGCGCCACGGTTTGGCGCATTGTCACTGTGTCAACGGGTGCATTTAAGATTTTGATTCGTGTGTGGGTCACTGATGGCTGGCTAAGACTAGCAGATGAAATTAAGGCTCAATGACACGAACTTCGTCGAATTCAACCACCGCCGTTCCTTGGTCAAAAGCGGTAATACCAACACCGATATCGCCAGAGCGAAACGTATCGTCAGTCACAGTATCGAGCAAAATACCGTTAACGGTTAAGCTTAGCTCACTCCCTTCACAAGTGATTCGCAGCGTATTTTCCTGAACACCTTGCTGCACAACTTCACTAAACTGATACTCCCCCTCACCCGTGAGGTAAATGATTGAGTCCGAGCCGGTCTGTACTTTCCCAATCGCATAATACCCATCCGCACTAATTAAGAATAAATAGAAATTGCTCGGGTCTTGATAGCGGCAAAGCAGCCCAAAAGCATTGTCATCAGGTCCACTTAGCTTGCGTGTGGTCGCGGTCACAATTACGTCAGTCGTTGTTAAGCCGGGATTGCTCCACCAAAACTGCCCCGCTTCACGGCTGGTAATTTCGAGCTTGCCCCCAGCGATACGAGCGGTTCCAGTTAGCGAATCGTCTTCATACACGTACCAACCGCAGTTTTGGCCATCATCAAAATTATCGGTCAGCAGGACGCCATCACTCCCACAATCGGCCGTGCCCCCCCCTACAAAGGAGGCACACCCGGCTAGAAATATTAGGGCCAATGCCGCTAACATAATTGGGTGAAAGATTAGGTTCTGCCAACTGGCTGCTTGTAGTTTATCTTGAATTCGGCCAACACGTTCCATATTTATTCCTCAAAAAAATCTTCATCACTCGGATCGATACCGACCATTTCATTGAGCTCTTGTAGCTCTTGAAACAACGTTCGCTGCCGTGAGACAACTCGCATATAAAAAACAATCAATCCGACCCACGCAATCGTAATCCCACCCGCAATAAGAATAAAGGTTAAATCCATACTGTCACCATTTTGACTCGATAAGCCCACTCCAAAATATCAGTAAATTGATTTGAATTGTAGCCAAAAACGATATACATTACTCATATTCTTATTACCCAAAACAAGTTGCAAATAACACGTTGCATTTGTCTAAACATTCAATGCTAGTCTCGCAAATCAAGCGAGCGAAACAAACCAGCTATGGCCGATCCAATACTCATCGATTTTCCAGATCACATTGAAACTGAACGCCTCATCATTCGATCACCCCAGCCGGGTGACGGTACGGCCGTACATCAATCTGCATGCGACAGTCAGGATTTCCTAAAGCCATGGATGGTGTGGGCGGTTGAGCTACCCGATGAACAAGGGTACGAAAAATGGGCCCGCCAAAATCAAATCGACTTTATAGCCCGTAAAAATATGGCCATGATCGTCATCTTAAAAGCGGATGGCAAAGTGATTGGTGGCAGTGGGTTTCATAATTTAGATTGGAAAACCCCCTCATTTGAAATCGGCTATTGGCTCAACCCCAACTACACCGGCAAAGGCTACATGACCGAAGTGGTCAATGCGCTCAGCGACTTTGCGTTCGACACACTCAAAGCGATGCGGGTTGAAATCCGTTGTGCCGACACAAACAAGGCCAGCGCGGCCGTGGCTGAACGCGCCGGTTACACATTAGACACCATCTTCAAAAATCATCGCAGGCACCACATCAGCAACGACTTACTAGATACTCGGGTTTATTCCAAAACCATCTAAGCTCACCAAGCGGCTAAACAGGAACGTATGGACGAACAAGAAACTAAAACAGCAGAACCACAAGACGATCTAAGAAACCCAAGCTACTACATCAACCGCGAGCTAAGCACCATCGAATTTAATCGACGCGTGCTGATGGAAAGTTTCAATATCGACCACCCGCTGCTCGAACGAACCAAGTTCAATGCGATTTTTAGCAGCAATATGGATGAGTTTTTCATGGTGCGTGTAGCAGGTATTCGGCAGCAGGTTGTGCTAGGCGTGCCTGAAGCGCCTCCAGACGGTCTTACCCCACGCGAGCAGCTTGTATCCATTCACCGAGCGGTTGACGAGCTGTATACGCTACAAATGCGGAATTGGCGTGATGAGCTTAATCCAAACCTCAAAAAGAATGGTATTCATCTGTTGAAGTATGATGATTTACGCTCCAAACAGAAGAAAAATATCAGCCGGTATTTTGAGCAAGAGCTTTTTCCTGTGCTAACCCCGCTGGCTTTTGACCCTGGCCATCCATTCCCCCATATTTCAAATTTAAGTTTAAACTTGGCCGTTGTGGTACGTGATCCTGAAAAAGGAGACACTCATTTTGCGAGGGTTAAAGTCCCTAGCACGCTGCCTAGATTGGTCCCGCTAAATCCGCTTGACCCAGATGAATTGCTACAACCAAAAATCCAAAAGTTTGTTTGGCTGGAAGATGTCATTATTGCCAACTTGGATCGCCTCTTTCCAGGCATGGTCATCGAGCAGGCACATCCGTTCCGCGTTACTCGCAACTCCGACCTTGAGTTGCAAGAGGATGAAGCGGACGATTTGCTAGCCACGATGGAGGCCAATCTACGCAAACGGCCGTTTGGCTTTGTGGTCCGGCTTGAAATCGCATCGTCCTGCCCAGATCGTATTCGCGATATTCTTATGGCGAATCTTGAAGCGACAGCGCTTGACATCTATACGATAGATGGCCCCCTCGGCATGAGCAGTCTTTTCCAGATCATGTCGATTGACCGGCCGGAATTAAAAGACCCGCCGCTCCAGCCGATCACCCTCCCACCTTTGCACAGTGGTGACAACATCTTCCGCACGCTTAAACGGCAAGATGCTCTACTTCACCATCCATATGACAGCTTTAATCCGGTCATCGACTTCATTGAGGAGGCGGCCAACGACAAATATGTTTTGGCCATTAAGCAGACACTTTATCGCGTCGATACAGACTCCCCCATTCTTGAAGCCCTGATTAAGGCAAGACAAAATGGGAAGCAGGTCACTGTGTTGGTTGAGCTAAAAGCCCGGTTTGATGAAGAAAGTAACATTGAGTGGGCCAGAGCATTGGAAAATGCGGGGGTCCATGTTGTGTACGGCCTCATCGGCCTCAAAACACATAGTAAAGTGACCCTAGTTGTGCGGCGCGAGCGAGAAGGGCTCAAGCGATTTGTCCACTTAGGCACAGGCAATTACAACACCTCTACCGCCCGTGTTTACACAGATATCGGCTTTATGACAACGGATCAAAAAATTTGCACCGATATTTCTGAGCTGTTTAATGTGCTCACCGGCTATTCAAATCAATCTGACTATCGGAAAATGCTGGTTGCCCCCGTTTCTGCTCGAGCAAAATTAACAAAGATGATCGAAGAGGAAACGAAGTTAGGCGAAAAAGGGGAGATCATCTTTAAAATCAATCATCTTGTCGATGCAAAAATGATTCGGGCTTTATATCGAGCTTCGATGGCTGGGGTGAAAGTTGACCTCACGATACGTGGAATTTGCTGTCTGCGGCCGGGATTGCCTGGCATTAGTGACAATATCATCGTACGCAGCGTCATCGGCCGATTTTTAGAGCACACTCGTATTTTCATGTTTGGTAATAGCGGCAAACCAAAGCTTTATGCAGGCAGTGCAGACCTAATGCCACGTAACCTAGACCGCCGCATCGAAACGATTTTCCCCATCGAAAACGACATGCTCAAAAAAGAGATCATTGAACATATTTTGCACATCTATCAAAAAGATACGGCGAAAAGCTACCTATTGAAACCGGGTGGGCAATATGTCCCCACAGCACAAGAAATCCCGGCCGAAGATGAGCTATTCAGTGCGCAAGAATGGTATCTAAAAAATCGCACCACCCACTTACAGCCGGTAGGATTAGCGTAATTTAGTTTTGAATCGATGTGGTTCAAGTCCACAATCCTCATGTTAGACATAACCAGTTCCTCAAACAATCGCGTCAAGCGAGCCAAACGCCTGCTAAACGATCGTCGCTTTCGGTTAACCGAGCGACAGTTTGTCGTTGAAGGAACCCGTTGGATTGATGAAATCACCCGGGCTGGAACAGCACCTGACTATTGGTTTGCGACCGAAAATTGGCTTGAAACCAACCCTACTTTAGCGATGCGGCTCACGGTCGAGTCTGAGCCACCACTTACAATTGAACCCGCCATCTTAAAAGAAGTTGCAGACACCAGCACCCCATCTGGGGTCTTAGCCGTTTTGCCACTGCCTCAGCTGGCGTGGCCGGAAGAGCCAGCTTTTTTGCTTTGCTTAGATCAGGTACGTGATCCGGGTAATTTAGGCACGTTGATCCGTTCTGCATTGGCGGCCGGGATTCAAGGACTGATTTTAAGTCCTGGCTGTGTTGATCCGTTTAACCCCAAGGTGGTGCGTAGCTCGATGGGAGCGGTTTTGCGGCTCCCCATACGGCATGCCAGTTGGGCCGACACAGGGAAAATGGCCGAGTTGCTTGGTTCGTGCCAAATCTATTTGGCAGATGCGGCCGGAGAAACTGCCTATACTACAGTTGACTGGAAGCCACCTACCGCCATCATGATTGGTGGTGAAGCGGCTGGGGCCGATGAAACGGCAAAAGCCATCGTGCATGAGATGATCTCAATTCCGATGGCTCAAGCCAGTGAGTCCCTTAACGCCGGTGTGGCGGGCAGCATTATTATGTTTGAAGCCCTGCGTCAAAAAACGAGGTACCAGTAGCCAGTGATTTGTGGTCACTAGCTACCAACCGATTTATCTGCCAATCAGCGGGAGCAATACCTTAAACTCTTCAATAGCAACCGCTTTCTCTGCCTCTTCGCTATAGACGACAATCTGATCAAGCGCTGTGCCAAACACTTCCATGCCTGAGAATGTCATCTCTTCGGCCGGAGCTCGACCATCGGCATGGCCGTGATCATGCTCAATTTCGACCATCCGCATCTGGCGTACTTCAACTTTCTTGCCATCGGCTAGCGTAGCTGGTACCGCTTCGGCAAAAGTCAGCGTCCACTCACAATCACCATCATTGTTCTGCTGAAACTCAATCGTGATGCGACAGATTTCAGATGGGAGACCACCAGGCAAATTGAGCGTGCACCATAGTTCGTCCCAATCAATCAGAGCCGTCTGCGTGCCGTTGTCCGCTTCTGCAATCTTGATGACACCGGTCTCGGTCGTCATTTCAACCGCGTACTTCTCTGAATGGAACGTCGGCGCGACTCCCATACCATTGCCAATTTGACTCAAATCTAAAGTAGATTCAACCTTCCCGTTCATGTTGATGGCGTTTAAAACCGCTCCACCGTTCTTCCCTTTAGAGGCCAATTCAGCAAAGTCTAAATCGAGTTCAGCCCGCCAGAGTTTGGCTTCATCAAGCGCCACAACAAATCCATCGTCACCACTAGTGCCAAAACCATTGACCACTAAGTTCCCTTCACGATCTTTAAGAAGTTGAGCATCACCCAATGCCAAATGATTAAAGTTCTGGAATGGCAGCCCCTGTGATTGAACGCCTGCTGGCAAGTTGTCGAGCAAGAGTGTTCCAATGTCCCGGCCGAGCTGTACCGGGTTGTGGTCACCCCGTTGATTGGTCAAAATCGCAATCACAATATCGTGCTCAGGATACATACGGATGTAGCTCTCTGCACCGGTTTGAGCCCCATTCTTAGCAACAACCATCGTGCCCTGATCAGTGCCAACATTCCAACCCAAACCGTAGTTAGAGCAGTTGACAGGTGCCGGAATCGACCACATCGCATCACGTGAAGTTTGGTTTAGGATGGTCCCGTTCAAGACTTTATTGCCCAATCGAGCCAAGTCATAAACGGATGATTCTAGACCACCACCCAGAACCTTCCAGCTAATATTGTCAGGGGTCACTTCAGCGTTGTCATCGTTATATAAAGTCGCCCGCTGCCAATTCCCATCACTCCGATTTTCAACCTGCAACGACCCTAATCCAAACGGGGCCGCCAGCTCATCTTCGATGATGTCACCAATCGACTCGTTTAAAGCACCCTCAACGCCTAACCCAAAGACGGTGTAACCATGCGTGCTGTATTTACAGCTGGTGCCTAGCGGATACACGAGCGGGTCGTTGATAAAAAACTGTGATCCAGCTAAGGCTGTATTAAATTGCGCATTGGCTGATCCATGATCCTCGTAATGGCCAATACCACCTCGATTCGACAGTAGCTGACGCAATGTTTGAGTATGATGGTCCGGGATTGATGGTTCATAAGCTTGGGTGAGGGTGTCTAGGTTTAATTGGCCGTCCTGTTCAAGATGGGTGCCTAATACCCCCGCAACCGCTTTGCTGACTGAAGCCAGTCGGCTAATAGTGCGTGACGAATACCAAACATCCGCATCGATATCAGCTTGCCCGAAGCCACGTACATACTGGAATTCACCGTTCTGGATAATCGCAACGCTGATGCCAGACAAATCAGAATTGGTGATTTCAGTTTGGATCAAGTTGTTTACGGCCGACTTTTGGTCCCAATCCGGCCGGTCATTGTTCTGACGCCAGATACCCGCATATCGATAACCTGAACCGTACGCATACTTTTCAAAGTCAACCAAACGGTAGCCTAAGTCACGCCGACGGTACCATTCGTTACGGAAGCGATTCTCAGTCATGTTGCGTAGTTCGGCCCAACCTCGGCCGTTTTTGTTTTCAACCCAGATCCCTGCGTATCGCATTTCACCACTGCTATTTTTGTACCCTTCAACATCAATCATGCGATGGGTCGCTTTAAAGGCATCAAACTTATCGCTAAATTCTGCACTGGTCATATTTCGATATTCAGACCAATCTAAATCTTCACTGTTCTGTACCCACACCATCGAATAGCGTAGCTCATTGTCTTTGGTTAGATACGCTTCGACATCAATGATCATGTAGCCAGCCCGGCTATATTGAGCAAACTTCTCGGAAAATTGTGCGCTGGTTAAGTTACGTAATGACGCCCAACCCAGCCCTTCTTTATTTTCGATCCAGATGCCAGCATAATAGCGATTGCCATTCAGCAGATAGGCTTCTTGGTCGATCAGGCGATACCCTTGATCTTTGTAGGTGTTCCAGTTCTCGCTAAATTGAGCAGAAGTTAGGTTCCGTTTTTCAGCCCAGCCGCGGCCGTCGGTGTTCACCTGCCAAATCCCGGCGACTTGTTGTTCCCCATCAACCTCATCAACTTCAATATCGATCATCATGTGGGTCGCTTTTTTGCTTTGGAAAAAGTCGGAAAAAGCTGAGCTACTGGCATCCCGCAGGGACAACCAGCCGATTTCATCCGGGTCCATCAGGTCAGATGGGAGCGTTTCGGCCGCACGTGTCCCGCTTTCTGCCCGAGGTGTAGGCGGCACAAGCCCCTCAGCTTCCTCCTCTTGTTGCCCAGTCATGGCTGATGCCACACTGCTGCTAAAAATAATCGCTCCAAATAAAATAAGTAGGCCCAACTGTCTAAATGAGTTTGAATTCTTTAATAACATAAATCCTCTTGAAATAAACTATGACTTTCACTCAATTTACCTCTGTCTATTCGAGGCAAACTTAGTGTGTCACAGCTTGTTCAAGAGGATTCTGAACCGCTGTCCGAATGTTGTCAGAAAAAAGTGGTGTGTCAGATTTTCTCTGACACACCACTTTAAAAACGGGATCTATCGGCCGATCATCGGCAAGAACACCTTCATCCCACCCGCCGTCGAATTAGATGGAATCATGATGACCGCTGTGGTGATTACCGACTCATTTTTAGCTCCGTCTCGGAACTGAGCATACACCTTGGCAAGGTCACTAGAGCCATCTGGCTCTAATCGCCAATCAACCTCGGTAGTGAACGAAACCCAATCGGCATCGCTTAAATCAGCCTGATTGCTGATCTTCATCTCAGTAATGTCATCGAACAAATCAACCGCAGCCAAGCCAGAATCATGGCTGTGCCCTGCCTCGACAAAAGTCAGCTTCACATTGAGATCGGTCGTTTGAACCGCCCCATCGTTAATCAACATGTCAGCTTCCGGCGCAAACGGATCTTCAGCTGGGGTCACCGCCTCGCTAGCGATCACGGCCGAACCGTGTTCTTCGGCGTCGATGCCAAAATAACGATAGTAATAAGTCTGACCGTTGGTCGCCTCATCCTCATATTGACCGCTGTCAGGCAACTCACTATTGCGCAATTCCCACGGTCCATTCGGGCTTGTCGCTCGATAGAGAATCAGACGATCATATTCTTGGGCCACATCATACCGAACCTCGTTGTACTCAATGTTTGGCACCACCTTCAGATATTCAGGGGCAACAATGTTGTCATCGTCAGGATTAAACGGATCTTGCCCTTTGAAAAACTCAGATCCGTCATTTTCACCACCACCGTCTGTATCGCTATTGTTTGGATCTGTCCCCAGTTGATACTCACTCGCCAAATCTAATCCATCCAAGTCAGCATCACTCGAATCGGTGCCATTCTCTTTTTCATATGGATCAGGAATACCGTTAAAGTTTTCATCTGGAGCTTCCTCCACAGAGAATGATCCTAATGCTTCACGTTGAATGTCACCAAGCTCGACCAACAATCGGACCCGGTAAGAACCTTCATCAACAGGTGTGTCCGCTTTGCTGGCACCGTCTTCCCCATTTGGGAATTCCCGGGTTGCCTGGTTCACATGGGTGTATTCACCGCTGTAAAAACCATCATTTGGTTGTCCATCACCATGTTGTCCATCGTCATAAAGTGGCACTAACGTTTTTATGCCATGTGGCGCAGTCACTTCAGCCATCACACCTGCACCGCCTACCGGTTTGTCTGATGAGACAAATGCGTGGATAGGAACTTTGTTGCCGGTCATAAACGCTGCACCGGTACGATCGGCCAACAGCAGCTCGGCCGTTAGTGATGACGGACCGCTGACAATGACCTGATACGGAATGTCATACCAAACATAGAAGCTGTCCGCATTCACAACCATGGTCCATTCACCCACCATCGGGTTCGTCACGCGCCAGCCGACATGGCCGCTGACAATATCTTCAAAACTATAGTCGAGTTGGGCCGGATCTATCGCTTTTCCATCTGGCTTAATAAGCGTAAAGGCAAGGTCTTTACCAAAACAGCCGTTTGAAACTGCCGTATTATCACAATCTGGCTCGTTAATCGAATGCCAATCGAGAGAGAACACCGCTTCGCTGACCGTTTCATCGATATAAACTTTGTGGATTTGATCAGGAGGGAGCTGGAATTCACTGGTCAAAATAGGAACGACGCCTCTTTCTTGCAGCAAGCGCACCCGACCTTCACTTTCAGCTTGGGCATATTCGTAGGAGTTCCCCAACTCTAAATTCATGTCAGCCAAGGTGGTTGCACCAGGTGCTCTCGCACTCACAAATACATCGTTGTAAAAGAACAAGCCACCAGTTTGGGTAGCGATGTCTTGTAACAACAGTTCGGCCGATGATTGGCCAAACGCAATCGTTGTCACCGGACACCCGGTAGCGATTACATCTGCGCTGACATCAGCCCAGCGCGTGTCGGCCGTTTCGATCCCATCTGTTAGCAACACAAAGGAACAAAGCGGGTTACCTGTTGGGTTACCATTCCGTTGGTTAACCGCTTCAGCCAACCCATCACCAATACTGGTGAGATTTCCAGTGAACAGAGCGTCCACGTAATTTTCCGCATTAGCACGGACATTAGGCACCGTCGTTACCGCCTGCAAGGCAAATGGAGCGGGGTCAACATCGGTATGGTATGGCACCACTGCCAATCCATCATTATTACGGGTAATATCGATGTAGAAGTTGGCTGCATTCTGTGCAGCAATAAACTTACCATCACTGTTCATCGAGCCAGAACGGTCGATTACCAGCAAATGGTCTACATTGTCAGGCGTGTATGAAATGCTGTTAGCATTATTATCAGTCGCAATCGTCGTGGCGGTGCCAGACTCTTCTAGGCGGATTTCGAGGTCATACAGACCGTCAGCCGCCTGAACCGGTGCTTGTACCACGAGCCAATATTGCTCTTGGATGAAACCACCAGCCGTAACAAAAGATTCTTGGCCACCCACAGCTGCTTTAAAGTCGCTAACCGTTAGCCCATCAATGACCGGTCCGTTTGAGGTCCCATTGGTCACAAGCACTTGGGCGATAAATTTACCAGGCCCGGCAGCAGGGCCAACTGAAGCAACTGCTCCTGTGTTAGGCAACTTCACCTCAATTACCGGATCTAAGCAGGTCAGACTCACATCAACCACTGAAGAATTACCCGTGCTTCCCGCAACGACCGTAATGTGGCTAATGCCATCGTTGAAAAAGCTGCGGTTCCAGCTCGTGGCGGTACTCGTATCAAAAAAGCCGAGGGTGCCATTTTTCTCAGAAATGACATGATAAAAAGCAGGGCCACTGTCAGTATTGAGGCTAGCACTAATCAATTTACAATCGTTATCAACAGCCGCACGATAATACTGGGCGCCGTACCGGCTAATGGCTTGGTTGTTCCAATTGGCCGATAGGGCATCGGAAATAGTTCCACCAGTCGTTGGCACAATCGGGCCGTAAGGGGCTGGGTTCCCAGCTTCATCTTCATCGATATAGTTGTATTCGGCCGAAGCACCATTCAAGTCTTTCAACCAATTAGCGGCCGTAAATTTGCGGAACGATGAGTCAAATGTTTCGCCAGTGCCTAAGCTGCTCAAAGCGGCATTCACCGCGGCGAGGTCGCTTTTCGTAGCAGTTTGATCCCACAGTGTTTCAACAGCGTCCACGCCCAATTCTGGCTGATCAGGATCTGTCCCATATTGCTCCATGAAATAGGTCCAAAACATGGCACTTTCATATCGCATTGGGTCGCTTGTAATGTCAGTATTGGTATTTGCCAAGTAGTCATTTAGCTCTTGGTTAAATGAAAATGCGGCCGCCATAGACTCTGCCCAATTATCGATGTTAGCGAATGTTTTGTCTTCCATCGCACGGGCGGTCCCCTCAAAGAACCATAAGTGATCGGTAGCGTTGGTTTGCCAATCGGTGTCATATGCCATCTGCACTCGATGGAATACTTCATGGCCAACTACATTATTCATTGACAAGTTGACGCTAAAACAGCCGTTATTCACCTTGATATTGTCATCCCAAGCTGAGCCGTTACAGGCAGCATCATTGATGTGCACTTCTAATTTTGATCCGGCTACGAACGGTGCTTGAAAGCCAAGGGCCACATATCGGTCCCAATAAATTTGGGTTTGGTCCGCAACGAAGGTTGCCTGAACATCGGTTGTGTCACCATCGTCATAAAAGACGCAAAAATTCGGCCGTTCGATGGTGTCAGGCAATCCAGCCGGGTTGGCAGGGCAGGCCAGTGGGGCACGTTGCGCCTCGCTCATCACTTCTTGATAAACCGCTTCCTCATTCACAATCGATGCAGGTTCGGCCGCCAATGCAGCCTGAACCACAGCGAACAGTCCGACACATGCTGCTATTCGGACTAAATTCTTTCCAGAAAACAAATCGATAAGTCGCATAATTAAAACCTCCAGGTTATCAATAATGGCCCTCCCCAGGACAGCGAATTAGCTCACCGCAGGGGTTAATCCCTTACTTCTTACTAATCACCAGTTTACACTTTAGAAAGCCCTAAAATCGCTGACTCCTCTCCCCAAATAACGGTGAAGTTGTATCCATCAGGGTGTTCGTAGGTAACAAATGGTAGGAAACTTTCGGCCGATGGGTCAGGATGATCAAGGCCGCTTTCAAAGGCATCCAGGTAGACAAATCCGGCCGAATTTAACTCTTGATGTAGTTGATCAAAAAATTGATCGGCCGTTGTTTCAGTCACTTCAAAGGTAGCCGTCACCATGCTATCTTCTCCGTTTTCTCCGATGCGTTGAATGTAGCCTTTGGTAAGTCCGGTAGGCACCGCAATCACAAATCCCATCCCTTCAATCGCTTGTATCTCAGTATCGACTTCGCTTGAAACGCTGACCTCGTTCCCCTCTTCATCAGTCATGCTAAATGATGCAGAATCCTCATCGAAGTCGATGTCAAGATCTTCGATACCGGCCGTTTGTTCGATAATGGTCTCGGCCGCTTTTTCAACTACTTTTTCGGCCGCAGCTTCCTTTAGATTTTGCACAGGGTTTAAACTACAGGCTGAAAATATTAGGCTTAAAAATAAAAAACAAATAATTGGTTTCGTCTTCATCAAATTGATTCCTTTAATAATTAATTCTGATTTCTTTGACTATCAGGAATAACTTACTAAAAGCTCCGTCAGAAGAATCTGATGATTTGTAGGGAAAATAATTTTCAGGGGAGAATGGCTCCAGTATGTCAGCTTTAGAAAGGCGAAGCTTTATAGCTCAACCCCGCGCCTATACTAGAAGCGAGCATGAGCATGTTCAGACAAAGAGATTGTAGGTATGCAAGAGAAGAGGTTGCCGAAGAATAAAACAAAACGTAGGTCAGTAGGCAGGAGTGAAGCATGCAGAACCGTACTAATTAAACAGTAGGCCTATCTTTAACTTAATTAAATAGAAAGTGCCAAAATAATTGAAAGCCCTACACCCAGCCCGCAGAATCCGATTATAATCACAAAAATCCATATTTTAATATCCTGTTTTTTTTGTGTTTCTAAACGCTCCCGAGCCTCAATCTGCCTCTGCTGTTCAATTTTCTCCATCTCAATCCGCCGCTCTTTTGAACGCGCTTCTTCTCGGAGGCGCATATCGCGCACTTGTTCCAAGCGTACCTCGCGATGTTGAGCACTTTCCTTATGAAAGTTCACGACTGTCAGATCGATTAGGTCCATTGCGACTTTACAAGATTTGCAGTACTCGTCTCCAGCCCAGTTTGATGTATGACATTTGCCACAAATCCGCTTTAGCGAGGTTCCACATCGGCCGCAATTGTCAATTTCCTCTTTGTGATATGAGTTGCATCTAGGGCACAGGTGTCCTTCAAGAACAAAGCTAGTACGGCAAGCACCGCAACTCAGCGTGTTACCAATTTGGTCGTGTAAATCAATAGGTGCAAGACAATTGGGGCAAGAAACTTCAGTTAAAACAAGCATAGGATTAAGCCAATTAGATTTTATAAATGTGTTGATCTTAATCAAACAGCCACCCAGTACACAATGGGCCATTATTCCTTACTAAATGAACAGAACCCACCAAATTTCTAGATAAAAATCAATTAATTAAAGAATGGTTTTCAAACCGCTTCTATGCTTAAATAAGATTGCCTAATGCTTAAGATTAACATGCAAAAAGATACCTTGAGCCATATTAGGAAAATCTGAACAGCGGTCAGAAAACTGCTTTTCGAATGAAAAGAGGAAACAATGGGATTAACTTTCGGCGACTTGCTATCTAATGCCTTACACGAGGTGAAGCTGCATACCCGAAAAAAAATCGGCATTATTCAAGATGAAATCGGGTATACGTTTGAGCCACCTTTAACCGGGGTCACTATCGAAAGCTGGCGCTATCGCAAACCCCCATCAGCCCTGCCCGACCTTGAACAGCTGGCAAAAGCCATCATCGAATATGGCAGCTCGACTCACGATGAAGCTTGGCTCCAGGCGTTTCTAGAAAGTGGTGGACATCCGTTTCCAGAGGTCGTATGCCAACGACTTTTTCCGGCCGAAGCAGCAGACCCCGCATCCCAACCCATCGAATCAGAAGAAAATAAAGCCGCACCGTTTGCCAGCTATCCACCACCTCCTTTAGCCGCCTATGCACCACCACATCTTGAAAGCTTTGTCGGCCGTGAGGCAGAGCTCATCCGTTTCCAAAAAGAGTTAAATGAAACCGACACAGCACTGATTTGCGGGATGGCGGGCATGGGAAAAACGACGCTGGCCAATCGGCTTGCCAGTCTCATCCCAAACCAGGAAAAAGTTTTCTGGCATCCGTTTCATGATGGCAATCTCAATCCATTTATGCGTAGGCTAGCCGGGTTCCTAGCCAATCACGACCGGACCGATCTTTGGGAGATGATCGAAGCTGCTCGCATGGCCGGAATAAAACCTCCGACTATCGAAACAAGCCTCGATACCCTTGTGGCCCAGCTCGATGGGTTAGACGTGACACTCTGTTTAGACGACCTCCAATATGTTGATGATGACCCACAGTTTGCTGAGTTTATGTCTCGGGTACAAAACTGTGGGATTCAGCTTATCATTACGGCCCGCCGTTTTCCTGCGTTTGTCAGCAGCCAACTTCAAGAGCTAGACGGTTTATCTGCGGCCGACACCGGCGCACTGCTAGCCGCTCGCCAAGTTGAATTGTCAGATGGGTTGATTGCGGATTTACATGCACACACGGCCGGAAACGGAGCATTCCTGACATTGGCGGCCGTCATGTTGCGCCACGCCACGAACCCGGCCGATCTTATCGCCAAACTCGCAACGATAGACAACATCGAACGGTTTTTGATGGAAGAAGTGAATGATCGGCTCTCAGCAAACCAGCAGCGGGTAATGGAAGGGGTTGCGATCCTAGGCGGCTATCCCGGCAGTCGTGATGCGCTCGAAGAAATTCTAAATCAGCGAGACGTACGTCGCACGTTGCAAGAATTAAGCGGTCAGTTCCTGCTGTTAGTTGCAGACGGCGAGTTCGGCCGGGAATACAGCCAACATGCGATTATTCAGTCGTTTTATTATGAGCAGCCTCGCCAGCGAGTGCGTCGCGAGCTCCATTTAAGGGCGGCCGAATTTTATGATCTGGAAGAGGTTGATCGCTTTAAAGCAACCCTGCACTATGCTAAAGGGGATCATAGCGAACGGGCCACAAGGCTGGCCTCAACCCACCTATGGGAAATTGTTAATCAGGGAATGGCTAAGCCCTTAGCAGATATTCTTGACGGGATTCAAGAGGGAAATCTGGCACAAAATGATCTGTTTGAGCTATGGCTAGCGCAGGCTCAGTTGGACACGCTTTTAGGCGATGTTGATAACGCGCAAGAGGTGCTCCAAAAAGCGGCCGATAAGCTGCAGGCGCTGCCGGTAACGGCCGAAACCGATGTGCTCAAAGCCCGTGTTTGCCTGCACATGGCAGAATTGCTTGAACGGCAATCCCCATCTGATGCGTTAACGTGGGCACAGCGCGGGTTAGAAGTTATCTCTCAAAAAGGAAGCGGTGAACAGGCGGAATTGACGGCCGCGCTCAATATTCGCTCCGGCACAATGATGATGCACATGGGGAATTTGGGCGGAGCATTGGAAACATTTGAGACAGTGACTGACGATATGTTGGGTCAAGCGAAGCAGCTACAACTAGAGCGCTGGATAAACTTGATTTCTGTCCATATGCATCTGAGCCAATTCCCAAAGGCACTTAATTATGCAAATCAGGCTTTAGAGCTAAGCCGCCATCAAAGGAATCATTTAGATACATCTCGCATTTATTCGAATGTAGCCTACGTTCATTTCCTCATGGGCAACTGGAATCAAGCGGTGTCAGCGTTGGAAGAAGCGCTCCTGATATCAAGAAGATTAGGCAGTCACAATGACATTTTGACCTTAAGCGTCAATTTAGGGCGTGTCTATTCAGATTTAGGCAATCACCATCTTGCATGGCAACATTTAAATCATGCTTTAGAAATTGGAGAACCTGCCAAAGCGCATCAGGCCATGATTGCAAAAATTAACATCGGTCGCTTGCTCATCAGCCAGAATGAATTTGAACCAGCTGTAGAAATCTTATTAACGGCCGAAGGAGATGCGAAGTCTAAAAATGATCAAGTTCATATAGCAACCGCAATGATGCATCAAGCTGAAGCTTGGCTAGGATTAGGAAATTTCAAACAAGCCTATTCAAAAATAGCGGCCGCAATTAAATCTTTCCAACAATTGGGTGACTCACACGGATTAGGCATTGCTTTAAAAGTAAATGCAGAAATTAGTTGGCATGATCAGCAGCAGCAAAAAGCAATTAATCTACTTGACGAAAGTTTAAGTAAGCTAAATGGTGTAGACATTTATCAAGAAGCCTTAGCCAAACTGCTTAAAGGCCAAATTGAGCTAGAGCAAAGGCAGTTCAAGTCTGGCACACACCTAATTGAAGAAGCAGCTATTGTCTTCAAAAGGATTGGAGCCAACTTTAAAGTCTTACAAGCTGAATCGGTTCTACAAAGAGATTGGTAAAGTTAAAACACTTATCGAATATCAGAATTCTCTGATTGCTGCCGATCTATTATTCGTAGACTGTTTGACAAACCATTTATAGGAGACTAAATGAAAAAATATCTTTTAGGGTCAGTATTCATAAGCCTTTGCAGTTTAAGCCTGCTGATCCAATGGCAAGCCAGCGCAACCGGTGGCTGGGTCTCCAACACAACCCACGCACCCTACCGCATTGACCAAGTTTGCCAAGATGGTGTGCAGGTTTCCATCGTTAATGTCACGCGAGGTGATATTAACAACCTTAATCAAGATAATACGGTCCGTATCCTACCTCCACTCGTGTTCGATGGTGATATCGCTGATGCTTGGTCGTTTCGGCCGGGTGAAGCTGATCCACCGCTGGCCAAAGAGTATTTCAATCCAATTGGTGCGAGCAAAAGGATAACTGTGACTGCCGCTGACCTAAAAGTAGATCCGGTCGAATATCAAGGGAATGATGAGTACTACCATACAACAATCGTCATACCTTTTTTCCAAAAAGCCACTACAGGAAAAACTGTCGCTGTCGGCAACAGTGGTGCCCTGTTTGAGCTTAACAGCAACCATCAGCACTTGGTTGAAGACTGCCAGTTCTTTGAATATGCGGCCGATACCGCTCAAACTATTCCGCAGGCGGCCGTTGCAGCCGACTATACAGGGTTCGATACTGACAAAATCGTTTTTGAAGTGATCCAGCTTCCAGAGTCCGGCACGCTTGCCGTAAATGATGGCTCTCCACTTTCACTCAACACTCAGTTTACTCTCGACGATCTAAGTGCAGGCATAGCAGTTTTAAACTATGAGCCAACCAGCTTCACGGCCAAAGATAGCTCTTTCACCCTAAAAGTGAGCGGTACGAAACGAGTGTCACTTAATTCAGAAGGGGAGCAGCTGAATGCAGCCTCCAGCAGTCCAACCATCAGTGCAGATGGCCGATATATCGCATTTAGCTCTACTGCAACCAATACAAAATCAGATGGGGCAGGCGGCTTTATCAACACAAACAACGTCGCTCAAGTTTATAAGTTTGATTTGCCATTTAATCAATCAAACCCTGTTTCATACAGTTTTTCAGATGCCTTTGCTGACGAAATCGCCTCTTGGCCTGACATCTCGCCAGATGGGTCAGGCGTAGCTTTTTCATCAACAGCCAGCAATCTACTTGATAATGCTCCCAGCTATTGTTTCGGTTCTACGCTTGATGATACCAATAATGTACAAGACATATTCTTCTCAATTAACTCTGGAATTTACCGGCCATCAATGTTCCGCTTCAACGATCCGACCAATAACTTTAATTGTGAACAGTTAAACTCTGTATCGATTTTACCCGCCACGGCTGATACACGTGCCATCAGGCCAGGGACAAATTACTCATCTGGGCGACATGTTGTTTTTCAAACACTTGAGCCAATCGATGCACCTGAATTTACCGACACAAATGGGTCATACGACATACTTCTATTTTCTGACAGCTATACCGAATGGGTAGCAGGTGCCGCTAAACCCCTCCAAATTGTTCCAGTACCAACCAGTCAACCTCCTTTTGCAGTGCCCCGTTCTGAGTCTGAGTCAGAAGAGTCAGCAGGAGTTGAAGCGACAGGCGCCCCGTTGGCAACTGATGCACCAAATGGAAGGAGTACACGAGCAGATATTTCGGCCGATGCCAACGTTATCGTCTTTGAAACAGGCGCAACAGATTTGATTAAATCAGTGTTGGGTATTGACTTAGACACAAATGGCCAGACCGATATTTATGCAGGCAGTTGGAACGGAAATGGCTGGGCCATTTCACGTATCTCAGTCACTTCAGATCAGGCACAAGCGGTTGGTGGGGGGTCGGTTCAAGCAACGGTTTCACAATTTGGTAACCACATCGCCTTTACCTCAAATGCTACAAATTTTGATCCGGCCGCAGTTGGCACCTTTTTTCAAATTTTTGTGCGTGACCGTCAAGCTGGCTGTACCACGCTAATTTCGACTGACAATGATGGCTTTGCGGGCAACGAAACATCACAACAGCCATCGATATCGGCCAACGGCCGTTTTATCGCCTTTCAATCAGCTGCCTCGAATCTAATCGACAGTGACGTTAACGGTGTGAGTGACATCTTTGTTGTAGATCGAGACAGTGATGGAGATGGGCAATTTTACTCAGATGTAGACTCTTGCACACCAGGGCCACGTAATATTATCCGAGTATCGGTTGCGGCCGATGGCACCCCAGCCAATGACTCATCTTCGTCACCAGATATCAGCCTAAATGGAGAATTTGTTACCTTTCAATCAAGTGCCACCAATCTGGTATCAGATGATACAAACGGCGTAACAGACATCTTCCTGCGTTACATCGGCTATGAACGCACAATTGAACTTAAAGGGGGATTAGCAAGGCTCTATCTCCCTCTAGCGATTTCAGAGTAGCCGCCTACCAGATCGATACTTGAAAACAATTGGCTCAAGTATCGATCTCATCAACTTCCACTTACTTATCGGCGATGCTTAAATTCAACCAGCATCATCGGTTTATCTTGACCCCAGTCAGGCTCCCGATCCTCACGTGTACGAGCTTGTTCAAAAATGATCGGCTCCCGACGTTCCGGCTCTTCTAAAACAGCCTCATCTTCTTCAGTCGCCACAAAATCTTCCGGCTCTGGCATATCAATCACGAAACGGCGACAGCAAACTTCGCAGGCGTGTTCGATGAAAAAATCACCTTCATCGACCCGTACTCCATAGGTTTTATGCAATAGCGTCCGGGTTTCACGGGTAAGTGGCACGTACATCCACGTGCCATCAAACTCACTCACCATACGATCAACGACATCACGGCCATACAACACCTGGACGCCGGAAAGAAAATAACAACAGACTCGGCAAGCCAAAAAATGACGCAACAACCCATCAGGTGACAACTGAAATCCACGTGACTCTGTGCGTGCAAACTTTTCAGAAACAACAGCTTTGCGCTCTCGATCCTGTTTAGGCTTCCCCTTAGATTTGTTTTTCTTCCCTTTAAAACCTGCGGCTTTTTGTGTAGATTGTTTGGGCTCATTTGTCTGAGCAGACGGTTCAGCTACCAAATTGGCAGATGGCCCGTTTGTACTTTCGGCCGCGGCTAATCCTCCTTCCGCATTATGATTATTATTTCCGGCATCAGAGGGAGCTGGTGTTTGGTTGAGTGGTTGCTCAGAATCTGTAGATTCCGAGGTTTCATTATTTGGATCAGTCATGAAAGTCTGTAAAATTCTAAATTCTTTGTGCGACCTTGATATAAAAATCGTCACTTCAAATGACGATTGGGCCATAAATCGACCATCACCTGTAATTCTAGCACGGACCGCTTAAATGACTGAATCTCGTTCTCTAAACTCGCTTCTAACAAAATGGCAATCGGCCGTAACTGACACACAAAACCTTCAGCCACCCCTCAGCCCAGCTCAAGCAAAGTCAGATTGCCATGTCAGTAACATCGTCGAACACACCGGCGAAGTCAGCGAGGGGTCGCTATTTATTGCCAGAGTACGCACAGGTACAGATGGTCACCCATACATCAAACAGGCAATTGAACGCGGAGCAACTGTCATCTTCGGTCAACGAGACCCCGCCGATTTAGATGACCCTATTCCATCCTACGTTCGTTACTTCCAAGTGTCAGATACAGCCGAAGCGGCAGCTTGGTTAGCCGCTGCATGGCACGACTTCCCCGGCCAACAGCTGCGCATTATTGGCATTACCGGCACCAATGGGAAAACAACGACGAGCGCTATTTTATTTGGCATTCTTAAAAAAGCCGGGTTACGTTGCGGTCTTATCAGCACCATTCAAGCCGTTTTTGGAGATAAAGCCGAGTCAACCGGCTTACACGTTACAACCCCGGGAGCCGTCCAACTCCAAGGCTACCTGCGGCGCATGGTCGATGCGGGGCTCACTCACTGCATCATCGAAACGACTTCGCACGGGCTAGCACAACATCGAGTGACCGCCATTCCGTTCGAGCTAGGATTGATCACAAATATCACACATGAGCATATCGATTATCATGGAACATTTGAAAACTATCTGGCGGCGAAACAACGTCTCTTTGAGCTAGTTGGTCAACACGCAAACGGCCGCGCCATATTAAATAGTGATGATCCTCATTATTCGAAATTTGCTCAAATACCGGTTCCCTTTCAAACCAGCTATGGGCAAATGCTTAAGCCAGACGGCCGCAACCCAGATGTGTTTGCTCAAAATCAAATTTTGGAAGTGTCACCAACTCAGTTTGATCTTTTCTTTCCCAATGATGCTTCGTCCACACCGATTACAACAGATCTTTTAGGTGCGTTTAACGTATCCAATATTTTATGCGCAGCCGCTGCTGCACATCATTTAGGCGTTTCAAAAGAGCAAATCTCCCAAGGGGTTGCAGATGTAACAGAAATAAGTGGCCGGATGGAGCCGATTGATGAAGGGCAGGCGTTTAAGGTCATAGTCGATTTTGCCCATACGCCTGATGCGCTTGAAAAAGCGATTTTTGGAGCAAACTCCATTTTAGATAAAGAGTCCACAATACCGGGCCGGATCATCACCGTGTTTGGCAGTGCTGGAAAGCGTGATATCGAAAAGCGTCGGTTGATGGCTGAGATTTCTGCAAAACATGCTCAGGTCACAATTCTGACGGCCGAAGACCCACGTACTGAGCCACTAAACGATATTTTAGACATGATGGCGGCCGGGTGCCGCTCACAGGGTGCCGTCGAAGGAGCAGACTTCTGGCGTGTACCTGACCGGGGGCAAGCGATTTATATGGCCCTATCCCTTGCAACGCCATCTGATATTGTCCTCATTTGTGGCAAAGGACACGAACAGTCGATGTGTTTTGGCACAACCGAATATCCTTGGGATGATCGCAAAGCGGCTAAAGCTGCACTAAAAGCTTTCCTACATAAAAAACCTATGCCACCTTTGGGGCTGCCCACAGAAACTGATCTTCCCAAAATTTAAACGAAATCAAACTAGTAAAATAACAGTAAATAATCCTACTCTGACGCCTATTGCACACAGCCATCTATGGAGGAGGCCAAACAATGGAGCAAACCATACAACCAACCATCTTAGCCTTAAGTTAACCACCCATTTCGGTAAGTATTGTTTTAAGAAGTCAAGTTTAGGATTGGTTATAGCTTGATAACCCTTTTGAGCGCATTTGCGCGGGGGTTGCCTAGGGATATGCGAAGAAGTATTGACGGCTTCTTAAAGAGTAAACAACTCTTTTCCTGTTTTTCACGATAGACCCACCTCTCCTTTATCCACAGCTTTTAGAGGTGTGCTATAAAGTAAACAACAGCGTCCATCGTTGCAAAGACATTCTGCCAAATTTAGGTTAAACAGGTTCAAACAGGACAAAAAACCTGGCGAATTTAATCTAAAATCTTCTAATCACCCTACAAAAGTACCCAGATTTTAACCAGAGGTGATTCACCAAAATGCTAAAATGCATGATGGTTGGTAAAGGGCAAATGTTGGGTGAAACACGGCCGTCCAGTAGCAGAGCACATCCCTGATAAGCCAAAATCTATCTGATTTGTTTTGCAACAAGTTTGAAGGAGTAATTTCGATGAATAATCATTTACGCAAAACACCATACATCGAAAAAACACCCACCCAATACAAAAAAGACTCTACCCATCAACTAAAAAATGATGGCCAAAGTTTAGTCGAGTTCGCGCTTGTGCTTGGCCTTATCGTTGTCATTTTTATTGGGGCAGTTGATATTTTCAATTTGCTTCAGCAAAAAGCAGACTTAGACAAAATGTTGTTACAGGCAGCGCGGCAGGCGGGTGAATTCGGCGGTTCTGGCGATGGGAATGAAGTTGAAGCATATATTCGTGCTCAAATGATTTCAATGGGTTACTCACAACCGATAATCACAGAGGCTCTTGATTCACTTGATTTTACAGCTAAAAAATATGCAGCAAATGCCATTGTAGACCTAACACCGACCGAACAAGCTGAGCTAGGAACTGGTGAATGCAAATACGGACAGCTCATTACAGTCTCGATGGCAGTTAATTGGGAAACCAATATACCCATTGTCTTGTTTTTTAATGGATTTAATGGCGCAGGAACATTTGAAATTCAATCAACAGCGAGGTGTTGGCGTGCACTATAACCTTAAAAGATTTATCCCAAACTTTCGCATGCAAACCGGGCAGGGCATGATCGAATTTTCCATGATCTTGGCGGTCATGATCGGATTATTTGTGGGGGCATTTGAAATTATGACCCTGTTCCGCAAACGAACTGATTTAGAGGCAGGCACCCGCTTAGGAGCTCGTCAAGCATCTGAGTCATGGGTAACCGATGGTTTAACAGATGAGTCATTCGAAGCTCAAATCAAAGATTACGTTTATGACGAAATGGAGCGGATGACTTACGACAGAAATTGGATGGAAGGTCCCACATTGGGCACAGACGACGATAGGGTTCGTGTTTTGGTTGAGGCATATGAATTCGACCAGTCAATCACGACTCCTGGTGACGAAACATTAATTCCAAGTGGTGGAAAGATATGTACCTACGGTGAATATATCAAAGTGACGGTTGAAATGGATTGGACTTTTGCAGTCTTGCCGATTAATACGCTGCTGCCGGGTGACACACTCGAAAACGGAACGATGTCACAAGAACTGCTTCTACGCTGTTGGCGTGGGAATTAATAGACCAATTTGGAAAAAAGGATCTGTCATGAATTATAAAACTAAACCTTACTTAAAACAGCAGACAGAAAAAGGGCAAGCTCTTGTTATTGGGGCTGGTATTTTGTTCTGCTTAGCCATCACGATGATGCTTTATTTAAGTATTCAACGTGCATATAACTTGGCAAACTTTCTAGATGAGACAGCTGAGTTGGCAGCGCAGTCAGCGGCCGAACCCATTGCTGATGACATTGTTAATGGGCAGGTTCGTATCGATTCGACCAGAGCGATTGAAAAATCTTCAGCCACAATCCGATTTTCAGCTCAATCCGTTTCAGGAGAAATCAATCCATCTTCAATAATTTCAACGACGACAACGATTAACCCGGGTGACACCAATACAATTTGCGCTGAATACAACCTGGACCCGCTTGAAGACACCTGTCTTTTCCCGCTTGTTGTTGTAGATCTCGAATTACCGCATCGGTTATTTGGGCTCGACTTTACAATTACCTCACGTGGAGTAGCTACCTTGGGTGCAAACTCACGGCGGCCGGAAGCTGTTCCAATTGTTTTGCCTGAACCGACGGCTTTGTCACCTAGCACACCGATTATTATCACAATTGTGCCAGGGCCATAATCTAAACTTTTTACCAAATTCATCTTTAAAAACCGGCCAAAGTACGTATGGAAGGGCATCCATACAGCCAAGCAAACAAGCCATTGCTGGTTTTTCATCTCTAATAACTATTCCACCGCAAAGCACGGTGCATCAGGAGGCAATTCACAATGCGTCTTTCCAGTAGTACACGCTCATTAGTCGCAATCTTGGGGGTCATTTTTCTAGCCGTTTTCGGCTGGATGTACCTACAAGCCAATCAAACAGAGGTCGCTTACGTTTTTGCGCGTGACATCCCACCTTATGAATTCATCGGCAGCGCAGAAAACAATTTACGGGCGGTTACAGTTCCAGCAAACCGCGATTTTTCTGTCATCACTGATGCAAGAGAAATTGTCGGAAAATATGTTGGCCCGGTCGGCGTTTCAGCCGATTCTCTGATCCAAGCCAATCAATTGGTAACAGAGCTCCCATCAGGTCAGCGCTCGTTCCCAGAAGCGCTGCTGCCTATTGGTAAACGTGGCTATGTGGTTGAGATCCCGTCAAGTTTGGCCGGCATCTTTAACTCAACAGACTATATTGATTTAATCGCTATCGTTAACGAAGATGAGGTTCCAACCCCTGATGATAGAGCAGTCTTGCTCTTCCAAAAGGTTCGGACATTGGGCATCATCGAGAATAAATTTACGGTTGCATTTTCAGTCGAACAGATCGCCGCATATGAAGGCTGGAAAAGTATTCCAGGCGTTACATTTACGGCCGCGATTAGCCAAGAAGCCAATGGAGATTTTCCACCACTCTTTCAACTTCCCCTTTACATTGAGGACGGTCCAAATTTGGCTGACATCTATGGCGCTCCAACCCCTACGCCAGAACCGATTCCTGAACCAGAGGAACAACCGGTCGAAGGTAGTTAATCATTAATTTAAGATGAGCAAGTCACTCAATGCTCAACATGGGCAATAAGAGCTATAAAGCCAAACGGACCCTTTACACAGAAAATCGTTTGAAATGGGTGATGAGTTTCCTAATGAACCTTAGTTTGAGTAGGAAACTCGCCTTCACCCCCTGCATTGCTCATAAACCTGAATCGCTATTCCCTATATCTCTGCTCGTTTTATTTGGAACATTCACGGCTGTAACGAGAATAAAAGTATAAAGTAGATAACACTGCAACTAATGGGACTATTACCTCAAAGAAATCTGGCTCAATAATGAGTACAACTATACATATGTCAGCAGGTAATAATCAGGCAGGAAAGGTATTCAATGGATCAGTCAATTCATAAAAAAATCTTCGTCGTTGGAAAACTCTCGCCAGGAATCATGAATTCCCTGGCCACCAACTGGCTTGTTAATCTGGCACATCAATATGAAACGGTGCGCGCCTTACACGAGTATGGGGAAATGACCCTGCGCCGTGCGGAATTTAACACAGTTCTGATCGGTGACGGTGTTTCGGCCGATGATCGCCGCTATATCTTGAAGGCAATTGAAGAACGTGGCTTGCCAGTGGCTGTCGGCGTTTTAACCGAAGAACCTTCATATGAAACATGGATTCCAATTCCACCAGAAGCTTCAGCATCACAAATCGCAGCAACACTTAACTTTTCAGCTCGAGTTGATCCGGCACAAGTCATCATCTTAGCTTCTACAAAAGGTGGTGTAGGCAAATCTACAA
This sequence comes from Anaerolineae bacterium, assembly GCA_045105475.1. GTDB lineage: Bacteria > Chloroflexota > Anaerolineae > Promineifilales > Promineifilaceae > WTJY01. The sequence goes on along the minus strand of JBGCDP010000035.1, from coordinate 28,587 downwards.
TTGCAACCAATATTGCAATCGCGTTAAGCAAGCTAACTAAAACAGACGGTTCAAACTACCGTGTGGGCTTAATTGATGATGACCGCACAACGCGTTCAATTCGAGCGTTAATGGGCATTGATGAAACGGCTCCGACAACAGCAGAACTCGTTTCAGAAGTAACCGATGCAAAAGGGGTTGTAACCCTCGAAATTGTTGACCGCTATTTACTGAGTGCTCATGGTGTTAGAACACTGGTTGGCCCCCCAACTTTAATCACCGATTTCCCACTAGAAATTGATACTGCACGTGAAACGCTTTCTATCATGGCACAGGAAATGGGCTTTGACTTTATCATCATCGATGCGCCACCTGACTTTATTAACACTTCAAGTTTCACTTATACGATCTTGCGAGACATGGACCCTGTTATGAAAACAGCCATGATCTTTGTACCGATTGTTCCAGAGCAGATTCTTTTGAGAAGTGTTGATGATACCTTGGCCACCCTGACACATTTCCAACACCCAATTGAACATATTTTCCCAGTTATCAACAGCATGCGCCCAACTCATGATCCAGAAACGGTTCGGGGTGACAAAGTGCTCTGGCGTGATCCCCTAGGCATTATTCCCTACGTTCAAACCAATCAGTTTGTCGGTGAGACTGGTGTTCCAATTACGGCCGACGATCCAGAAACTTTTATTCAGCAATTCATCCGTGGAATTATCCTTGGTCAACCAACTATCAAGGATGCACAAGAAGCTTACTCTGACATGGGTAAAGCAGTTCTAAGATTCATGGAGGAGACACATGGTGCAAGGGTCCGGTACTAAAACAGGCATATCTTCTGCACGGCGCAACATTCGTTCTACGAAAGCGCCAGGGTCAGTTGTCCAACTTGAGCAAGGGCAGATTGATGACGCACGCCGTTATTTATCTGACAACTTAGAGCCGGATGACTTAAACCCTAGCAAATTAGCACGCGGTGGCCGGGAAAAGGTCATCGCTATGCTGCGCCAAGCCTCCAACCGTGGTGAAATTAAGGGAGTACCACGTAACGCATCGGACAATATTTTAAAAGCCCTCTACAACAATACGATTGGGCTAGGCATCTTAGAAGAATTTTTAGGCAACGGCAACGTTGAGCAGATCAATGTTGTTGGCCCTAAAAAGATTATTCTCCAGATGAACGGTATTTGGACAGAAGTCACCGATGATGACTTATTGTTCAGAGACACAGAAGAGTTACGTATGATCGCCGACAACATCGCACGGCGCGTGGGCAAAGAACTTTCAAAACATACCAACCCGATTGTTGACATTCGATTTGAAAATCCAGTATTGCGTATTCATATTAATATGACACGCCGAGCTCATGGAATATCACTTTATATCCGTCGTGGGCGTGCTGAGCCATTTTCAACAGACTTTCTACTCGAAGCCGGTAACTTTAATCGAGAGGTTCTCAAGGTTTTACAGGACGCATCTCGACGTTTGATCGGCTGCGTGTTCCTAGGTGGTGTAGGGTCTGGTAAAACGGTAATGCTCGAAAAATATATCGACTGGATGCCCAATGTCCCTATCGTAGTCGTGGATGATGCTGGTGACTGTCAGCCAAGCCATTCAATGTGCGCCGTATTTGACCTACCAGAAACTTCTTATACAGCCAATAAACAATTAAATCTCACCTTAGGTGGATTGACACGTGCGGCCCTACGTGAGGGTGACGTCATGGTCGTTGCAGAAACTCGTGGTGCTGAAGAAGCTGGTATTCTCATTTCAGATGCCCCTTCTATGCGCTGCGTGGTTACAACAGCTCATGGTGATACGGCCGAATCTGGCTTGTCCCGCTTGGTTTCAATCGCACAACGCCCCCCTTCACCCTATGCAGGCACAAACAGTGCCAGCGCATTACGCGGTGACCTTCGAAACGCATTCCCGCTGGTTGTTCAAGTTAATCGACGCGGTGACCGCCGCTATATCGATGGCATTTACCACAACATGGGTTGGGATAATGAGAAAGAGGCTTGGAATTTACGGCCGATTGTCAAAGCTGAAGTCAGCGATGCGGCCGGGATTGAATGGCGTATTATTGATGCCGATTTAGACAAAATCAAATCCTTTATGGGATTAGACATGATGCAAACCGGCCGAATTAGCACATATGAGGACAAGAGTCCTCAACGAATGCTAGCCGAAGCAATGGCAAAAGTAGACGAGCAAAATTGGGTCGAGGCGATCCATCTCCTGTCTATCTTGTTAAAAAATGATCCGTCGAATGAAAGCATTCGCCAACGCCTAATTTATTGTCTTGAGTCAAATGGTGATTATGACAATACTCGCAACCAAGCCAAGATTAAAATTGATGAACTGAATGAGCTAATGACAAAACGCTTGTGGGCTGATTCTCGCAAGCTGCTTAAGCAGATGACGAAGCAGCCGACGGTTTACGCGATTATTTGGCGTTTGCACCCTAATCTTTCTCAAGCGAAATCTACAGTTGAAGCGGGTTTTACCGAAACAGAAGAAGCAAAAAGAATCATTATGGAAGGGCGTGAATTACTACGCAGTAATCTTGCATGGACTGAACTTCGCCGAAGCCTCAACACTTTACGAAATTTAGATACTTCAAAACTCTCAACAGAGGCCAAAGCTGGGGTCAAGTTTACACATGCAAACTTATTAGTTGAACTTGTTAAGCGGGCACCAGAAGCCAATGCACAGTTCTATCGTCAACAGCTTGAATCATTTATCGGCCGAGAAGAAGCTTCTCGCCGTTTAAACATACGAGAAGAGACAAATGTCTAGCATTTCCTTTCACCAGTATTACACCTATTCAATGTATATCGCCATCTTCGGAGTAGTTATATGCATGCTCATATTCTTTTGGCCAACACCCGAGTGGGTCAACGAAGATTACCGCATTACGGGTAACGAAGAAGAAGCTGTTACTGGCAAAGATCGGAAACAGGCACTCTTTCGAATTTTCGCTTTGATGCTTGTCATGGCCGCCCTGGCGGGGCTTTTCACAGTAGTTGGCAGCTTACCCTTTTCTTTTTCACTCATACTAGGTGTCGCAATTGTGATGATGTTATATCCAACAATTCGAACGCAGATAGAACGAGCGAGACAGAGAAAGGGGAGGCAAGAAGCATTGGCATTCACAGAATTTATTGCCGGCCGCATGAGTGCACAGGCGCCCCTCTTTGAAGCTTTAGAAAATTTGCACCAAGAATTTTTAGATGGGAAACGTGACTTAGACATTGTAGGTGAAGATCTTGGCGAATTAATTCGCCGAGTCCGTTTAGGAACACCGCTTGGAAATGAACTGGCACGCATCACCCACAAATTCGAGGATCTTCATTCAATTAAATACATCCTCACCTCTTACCGTCTTATGGTAGAAGCTGAAATGGGTCAAGAAGCTGAAATTTATCAGGCAAACGACTTAAGTGAAGCTCAAACAATCTCTGACCAATTAGCAGGCACCTTAGAAACTGAAATGTCAACGGCAACAATGTCCCGCATTGTTATGTTCTTCTTGATTGGTGGAATGATTGGCTTCCTTGTCTTCTTTGGTGACGGGCTTGGTGATGTTCTAGTTAACACACTCCCAGGCAATGGTGTAATCGGCTTTTCATTATTTGCACTCTATCTGGCCCAAACTGTTGGCAGCAAATTAGAAGAACTACCCATCTTGGAGTTTTAAACGATGGAATTAACAGGAAACATTGGAACCTCATTCGCTTTAGGCAGTCTTTTATTGGCCGGATTTTGCCTTCTGTTTGTCATGGCAAATCCTTATCGATTACGCCGAATTAGCCAAGAACAGATGGCGAACCTTTTGCCAGAGAAGCAGCAAAAACAGATTTTGACCCTTGGTGATGCATGGGCGGGCCGGATGCAAATCACACCATTCCAGATCAAGCTTTTGTCATATGGTGGTTTGATCCTCGGCGGAGCGATTGGTTTTCTCCTACGGCCGCTCATCGGACCCGGTTACTCATTCTTAGCTATGGTAATCCTAGGCGGACTACTTTTTTATTACCCTCGACAACGTTTTGCTGGGGGATTTCCTAAAAACACAATTGAGAAACTTGAGCGTGAAGCACCTGTATTTGCCGCATTTATGCATCGTGCTATCGGCATTACCGGTCTATCTGTTCAAATGTCATTTGACCAATTCTTGCAGGTCTATCCAGATAAAGAAACTGCCAAATTATTAAGCAGAATCCCCGATGGTCTATCCTACCCAGAAGCGATTTTGGGGTTAGGGTTGCCGGTCACGAAAGTTCCTAATTGGATTCAAGTTATTCAAGTCATCAGCTCCATCAGTGAGTTTGGTGAACCTGAAGCCACGCTTAAAGAAATGCGAGACCGCATTCGTAAAAGGGAAGAACAATATTTACGCATGATGATTAAACGTAAATCATTTGCAGCTCCGGCCGCAACTGTAGCCATCATGCTTCCAGGTCTCATGTGTGTACTAATCGGCTCTGTACTACTTCAGGCGGTTCGCACACTAACAGGAGGATTTTAATATGAGTGATTTTTTTGCTGATTTAGGTCAGAAGTATTTCGTCAGGCCTGAGGAAGATCCTCAAAAAGCACTTGATAAAGCCGCGGCGATTCTTGGAAAAGAACCGATGGAATTAATTCGGCATGGTTGGGGTGGGCCGATTCATCAGCTCATTCATCATCCGGCCGTGCGTGATATCGTCATCCAACATAATCACAATATTTGGATTCGTGACAATGCCGGGAAGAAAACCGAAACACCCACCTATTTAAATACAAAGTGGATTGACTTCCTTGCTTATAACTGGCGCTATGTCAATTATTTAGACAGTCGCAAAAAGACAATCCCAGACGTCAGTCCATTGGCAAACTTTCGCCATACCCTCTTCTTTCCAGTTGTAGGCGGTGGTATTCGTTTCCAATATGTCGGCCGGGGCTTTTCTGCTTTGGGAAGCTCAATTTATATCCGGCGCTTACGAGCTGAACCATTCAAACTTTCAACCCTTATCGAAAATGGCACACTGCCACAAGGTGCAGCAGATACTTTAATCACCCTGATGAAAGCCCGTTCACCGATTATTATTTCAGGCCAAACGGGTTCAGGCAAAACAACCTTATTAGGTGCACTGGTCAATGAACTACAAATCATGAATGACCCGATGAACCTGCTGGTTGTTGAAAAATCTCACGAGCTTCCGCTACAACGCCCAGCTTATCGCTGGGAGCAGGATGCAGAGGGCCTTGTGGGGCTAGAACATTTAGCAGCTAATGCAACCCAAATGGGTCTCGAATGGCTTGTTCTGGGTGAGTCGACTGGGCCTGAAGCATATTTTGTGCTGAAGGCATTTACACAGGGTGTTCCAGTGATGACGACCTTGCATGCCACTAGCGCTACAGCTGGAATTAATGGCTTAGCCATGCTGGCACTTGAACATGTCCGGGATGCCGCGCTCTTACCATCCTTTTTGAGAACCTTGGCGGCCGAAGCGGTCATTTCAGTTCACCTTGAAATGTCTGAACGCGCAGATGGAGTTTTGCTAGGACAAGTCACTGGCATCGAAGAAATGATCGATGTAGCAGGCAACAAGCCAGTTGTGAATCCGATCTGGATGCGCAAACGGGACAAAAATACTGGACATCACACCCTTGCATTTAACCGCGGCTGCGTGGTCCAGTTTTCACCATCAACTAAATTCCGGCTGCACCGGGCCGGGTTGGAATTTCCACCGCAATCTGTTTATTCAAACACGAGTACGATGAGCAGTCCGGGGAATACATTTTAATAAGGTAGCTTGAGAAAGGAAAAGGGATTCCCTGTGCACTCTCAACTCTTTAATCAATTTTAGACCAATGAAGCATTCTCAACTCCGACCAGCGGGCAAACTCATCTCCATCGCTATAACGCTCGTGACCATGCTGCTGCTGACGGTTTCAATTGCTGCACGGCCGGCATTTGCTCAAACTCAAAATCTATTATTAAACGGAGATTTTGAAGAGGGCTATAGTCAGGCTGAAGGGTTTGATGAGGCTTGGATAGCGGTTGGTTGGGAGCCGTTCGCAGTCACAACTGATTTAGATATTCCAAATAATCCTACTGGATCACAGCCAGTTTATTTAGCATCTGATTCTACCGCCGCAACCGAAAATCGTGTTTTAACTGGAGCGCGCTCGCAAATGTGGCGCACCAGCTATTCATCAGCCTTTGCAGGTGTGTCGCAACGAATCCCAATTCCAACTGATTCAACCGTACGCTTAAGCGCATGGACTTACGGTTGGTCGTCTACTGGAGATGATCCGACCGTTTCACAGAATGCAGCCTGGATGCGCCAGCGGATCGGGATTGACCCAACCGGTGGCAATGATCCTAACAGTCCAGACATCGTTTGGTCCCCTGCCGCGCAATATATTGATACTTGGGGCGAACTAGCAATTGAAGCAACCGCTACTGAAAACCACGTAACGGTCTATCTGTCAGCCTATCCAAATTTTGTGCTCCCAAACAATGAAGTTTATTTCGATAACGCCCAGCTAACCCTTGTCGCTTTTAATCTACCCACTCCAGCCCCAGACTATGGCGTTGCCGGAGACGAAGTCCCCGGAGCCGCGCCAACTGTAGACCCATTGCTGATCGGTTTAGTAACCGGGCAAGGAGTAACTGCAGGGCAGCAGGGAATCCTTTTAAACGGTAAATCAGCCACCGATGCACAAGCTGTTGAGCAGTCGGCAAACAGGTCAGCTGTTATTCCACTAAGTGCCATTATCGGCTCAATTATTCTAACTTTAGCAACCGCCTTGACGTTAGCCTATTTGCTTAAGATGCAGTTTGAGAAACAAAAGGCTGAAAAATTAAAAATGGCTAAGGCCATCGCAAAACGATCAAGCATGCAGGTGCCGAATGAAAATCCATATCCTTCGCACGGCAACCAACAAAATGGGGAGTAATCGTGACGGAAAAGCTACCAAACGATGACTTATCTCACCAGCCAATGCAGTCGCAAGCAAAGGTTATAACGAGTCAATTAACAGATCAAATCTTTAATCGCTCAAATCTGCCGATTATCTTTTTAATCTCAGGTGTTGTGCTCGTCCTGTTCTTTATTTCAGCCACGGCCGGACTTGTAGGCTATGCCCTCCTTAATCGGCCGACTGCGTCTGACAAGATCGCAGAAATCGATTTATCAAGCTATAGCTCCACAGTGCCTGTAGCAGTGACCGCCAATGGCACGGCCGAAGTTGTTCCAGGCTCTGCACCGGGACTGTACAAAATCGAAACAGATAAAACAGCAGAAATACAAGAAATTTCACCAGCAGGTCGCGTATTGCCAGGTGGGCAAACATTTACATCTTTAAGCATCTTACCAGAGCTACCAACTAGCTATTACGAGAATAGACTCAGCCAAAATCTGGCTGACAATCCGGTACCAGCATTAAGCCATGACGGTGGTGAAAATAGAGGTCCGCAACGCGTTCAATTTATTGTTAGCGAGAATGGAAATCTGCACGACCATACACTGGGCAAGGCAACATTTGCCGACACAGAGATTGTCGGTGCTGCGGGTGAATGGCAGGTAAGGCCATGGTGGCAACCCGCTTGGGTTCCACAATCAGTTGATTGTGGAGAAGAAGGCACAGTTGCTATCGGTGGGCATGTGTCATGGGCATCACGACCTGGACCGTTCCATGATTTAGGAGCAATGACGGCCGGAGATCGTATCCGTTGTCAGTCCACCACAGGTGCTTGGCACACTTATGAAGTTAGCGAAGTAGTCCAAGTGGGCTACAACGACACTGATTATTATTGGTCAACTCGTAGTAACTTAAATGACCATCAGCTAACTCTATTTAGCTGCAAACCGGAAATCACGGGCATCATCGTTGTGCGAGCACAAATCATCAAAGGATAGTTTGCGAAGCTCGCAACAGGATTTTTAGCATGAACCGATCAAACCTCAGATCGATAAAAAAATACATTTTAGTCGTAACCCTTAGCCTCGTATTGGCTTTGTTTTTGGCTGCATGTGGTGGTTCAGAACCTGATCTCCCACCAGAGATCGAAAACATCTCCCTGCCAACCCCAACAAAACGGCCGACGACCACACCGGTCCCAACCGCATCTCCTTTCCCCACGTCAACGCCCATCCCAGCAAATAACGAGAGCGGCGAAGCTGAAGCGGGAACAGGTAACGAAACGATAATAGGTGGTCAGACGACTGAGCCAGCCGAAGAGCTTCCGGAAGAATTTGTTGAGCCAGAATTTGTCTCGATCAACTTTCGCCAACAAACAATCAATGATTGGGTTGAGGTTGTGCCTCCACCCGGCTGGATTGTAAGTGCCGGGTTAGACGGCTTAATGATGTCTCAAGACCCAGCCAGGGTCCCTGATGTTCCATTTGCACTCGTACGCAGGTGGGGCAATGTCGTTAGTGTCAATGACTGGGTCGCTTACTTGCCAGATGCGGCCGAAGAGCGCAACAGCAACGTTACCATCCGCATGGGCGGTTACGACTGGGAAGGGGTATTCCTCACCACTGCGGATAATTCCTACCGAGCATTTTTTGCTGTTAGCAACGATACATTACCCACATACACCATCATGGTTTTTGTGCCGCTTGATCCAAACACCCAGCCAGAAGGTGGTTTTACTCGAGAGGCTCTTTTAGAGAAATGGGATAGCTCTGCCAGCGAACTCAACACGATTTTGCGCAGATTTTTATTCTCATAACCGAGCAACCATATTATGAATGCCAATAATCCGAATCGCAGAAACATACTAATCGGGCTGAGCGTTTTTGTCGTTGTCTTGCTCATCAGTCTTATAGGCTTGGGTATCTATTTTTACCGCTTGTCTAATACAGATACTGTTATTGATGGGGGCGTCGCAGTTTTACCCACTCAGCTTCCTACCGCAACCGCTTTCCCGACCAAAACACCAACACCAACACCAACACCATTGCCTACGGAAACGCCTCTCCCACCACCAACAGCTACCCCACAGCCGCTCGCTTTTTCAATAACGGGGCCAAAGTTTGTCCCGGCCGGTCTTCCTCTTCAAGTTGAATGGGTGATTAAAGCCATAGACGGTGACGGGTCAGCGACCGTTATCTTAGACGACCTTGGAGGCGCAATGCTCACGGGTGATGAGTCTGGCAACGTTGTAATTGCACGCTCGCTTGCGAATGCCTTCTCAGAAAACACAGTAGTAGGATACGACCAAGAATTCATTTTAAAAGCAATTGTTGACCCTAACATTAAGAGCGGTGTTGTAAGCTTAGAAATCAGAAACTCTTTTTTTGCTGAGCCTGTTTTAATTCCGTGGCTCGCCATCGATGATACAGAAGTCACTTATCAAACGTTTGAAATTGTTTTAGACGGCATTGAAGATGAAGTTCAGGCGATTGATGTTGTCCAAGAAGTTGAACCAGAAAGCAGTAGCACGGCGGATGAGGCGGATGATTCAGAGGAACCGGCTGAACCGGTCAATCCAGACTATCAGCTGTTCCAGTCCCGCACTGGGGTCGAGTTAGAGTTCCCAGAAACGTGGTTCATGACAGAGTCGCAGGATGGGATTTTAGACCTTTCAACAGAACCGATTAATCCTGAAACGATTCAGTTACCAGGTGAAGGGATTTTTGCCAACATTTTTACAGGTAAAGTGATAGATTTTGGCCTCGTGGCTGATGGTGATGTCGATCCTGAAACAATCAAAGAACTGCTTCTCGGTGTGACTATTCCAACCGGAGAGGCCGATAACGAAGTGTTTGTGACAGAAACCGGCTTAGAAATTATTGAAGAAGTTGAATTTGAACTTCCAGACGGTCACAAAGGGATCGTCACTCATTTACAAACACCAGCTGCCTTTGCAGTTTCTGGCGAAACCCCATTTGAATCGATCTTTGCCGTGATTGTTCAAGGTGAAAACATTATTATCATGAATGGCTACACCCCTGAAGACGAACCAGACCAGTTAGAAATATTAAAAACAATTGCTGGCTCGTTACGCTTTGTAGACACAAATGACACCGGTGACGCTGTGCGCGAGCAGCCGGAAGAGACAGAGGATTCTGAATAAACGGCCGCCAACGATTGGTCCCGTCTTGAGCAAGACTTTGAACAAGTTGTAGAAGCCCATTTAAGACAGGATCAGTCGAAAAAGCATCGTTAAAAAGATACTACCTCTGCAAGTTCTCATCTCCCTACAGAAAAAACTAGCTATCATTACCCTGATGGGTCACCCATATTGTAGTTCCACTCAGCTAAATAGATATTTTGCACGGCCGCTGTTTTTTCTGTCGCTGCTTATGCTTGGCACTTGGTCATTTTTAGCAACCGCTAACAACGCATCAGCACAAACAGAATCGTTTCAAGCATTTACCACGCTGAGCCCGCTAGATGGGTATCAGCTAGGCGAACCGTTTACTCTCAAAACAGCGATTACCTGCCTAGCAGAAGAATGCCCGGCCGACATCATTATTGAACTCAGCCCCGAAATCACCTATATCCGTGCAGTTTCAACTACCCCTGCAAAAGTTCGTTACAGCCTCGCAGATCGGCAGGTCACACTAACCCCTACCTACTTAGCCAATACCAAAGATTATCAGTTTGAATTACAACTGAGCATTAATGAACCCGTCGCTGGGCAACAGCCTGAACTGCGCTTGGGTCAATTCATTGGTGGAGAGATCGATTGGCAAGAATCTATCTTCATCTCAGCCGCCCCCCCCCTTTTTCCCAATCAAGATTCAGCTGTTCTGAATCAGCCTCTTTATCTACAAAATCGACTTCAAACCAGCCCAAGCAACCGGCTCACCTACGCCATTGCGGCCGCGAATCGATCAGCTAGTCAACTTGACACAGTCACATTGGTAACGACATTTCCAACTGGAGCAGTTCCTGTCGAAATTGCCTCAGGTTGGTTCATTCAACAATCCAACCGTGAGCCGCTTCCAGATCTAATAATTAGCTACCAAACCGAATCTGGTGACAGTTGGGAAGATTGGGGCATGTTCCAGAACCCCATCAAGGACCAACAGGCGGTGTTAAGCAACCCGCTGCTGACTACCGGCACCAATTTAACCGAGACGGTTCCCATATCGATGAAAGCGATAAAAATCGAAATCGAAAATGTCCCAGCCGGATTCCGTTGGGGGGATGATCAAAGTAGCCAGCTGAATATGCAGCTCACCATCGATCCTGACCTAGAAGCTGAATGGCTAGAGGTTTGTACAATCTCAAGCTTCACGTTGGTAACCGACAGTGAACCACAAACCAATGAAGTCTGTAGTTCAGCCCGTACGCCGGTTCAGGCACAGCCCACGGCCGACTTTGATTTTTGGGTAGAAGTTACAGAGGAAAATCCTGGTTCGCCTCAGCCGGGAGACCAGCTCCAGATCAACCCACGCCTAGCGATCTCAGCTCCCTTTTCCCTTACCCAAACAGCGATTGATCTAGTCGTTGAGCTTCCTCGCTGGCTAGCATTAGTTAATACGATGATCGAGCCAAGTTCAGGTGTCCAGCCTACTTTTAATCAATCGATTTCGGCCGTCAACGGCCAAGTTCAGCTCCATTGGCAATGGCCTGAAAATAGCTCAATTATTTCTCTCACCCTCCCCACTATCGAAGCAGAAGTACAATCTGGCGTTCCGACAGGGGTTCAAACCTTCCCACTTTACCTAATCACAAATGGGCCACAATCGTGTTGGGGAGAACGTCCATTTGGCCGTGACACCCAAGACATAGACCAAGATAGTGAGAACAATGAGTTCATTTGCCGCACCGAAGCTGAGATCGGTGTTCAGCCAGTGGCAGGATTTGCGGCTGACCTGCGCATTGTTGGACAACCAGCATTTGGACTGCCAATGACGACCGATTTCGACCTCATCAACGGGGGAAATCAGCCGATCAACCAAATCAATACAGCCATTCGCCTACCAGCTAATTGGCTCATTGCACCACCTGAAGTTCCGGCTGGCGTCGCCGTTTTTTATTCAACAGCCAATCCGGATCTACTCTGTGAAGGTGCAGCTGAATGCCCAGCGGCTAACTGGCAAATTGAGCAGCCGGCCGAACTCAGCACAGTTTCAGCCGTCTTGCTCACAGGCACATTCAAACCGCTTGGTCCCAGCGACAGGGCAACCGTGCGATTTCATCTGTTGCCACAACCAGCACAGCAAATAGAGCCATTACCATCAACTGCAATCACCGAAACATTAACCACAACCCAAACACTTGATCAATTAGCTGATGTGATTTGGCCATCCATTTTGATCAACGGCGCAACCATCAATGATGAGGCAATTGGATTCCAATTTCAGCCATCACCAGTAACCTTAGCTCAAGCGCCCACGGTAGCCCCAATTCAAGGGCGAGCTTGGCTCGATGCGAACGAAAACGGCAAGCTTGATGGTACAGAACAGGCGCAGGGCAATGTCCCATTGGCTTTGATCAGTCCTGGGGGGGATGGAGAGCCAGCCACGGCCGATGATCGCATTATCAATTGGAGCCGCACAGACGCAGACGGGTTTTACCGTTTTGGAGAAGCCCTGCCCGGCAGTTACTACATCGCGCTACCAGAAACAGCTCAAGGCTATTTCCCCACTCAGCTTTTACAAACTGATGGCTCTGAAACAGACACATTGACCGCTTTTAACCCTATAACTTGGCGCACCGAAACATTTGCCATCTTCCAAGGGGAAACGGCTGAACGCAAAAACCTCTCGCTAGCCACGCCTGACCGGCCGACTTTAGTAGGAACTATTGCGCTAGATAAAAATCAAAACGGCGTTTGGGATGACCCGGTTTCGGCAGGGGTCAATGGGGTCAAAGTCATCTTAGTCGGGCTAGATGGGGAAGAAATCGCCGAAACAACCAGCAAAACAAACGGATTTGGCCAGCCGGGCCATTTTGTGCTCCCCCAGCCAAACGGCTTTTTACCGACCGATTTGATTCTACGCCTGACCACATCTGTCCCATTCGTAGGCGGCACCATTACTGAATCGGGTGAAACCCAAATCGAATTTGATATTGGTGACAACACTGTTTTCAACGCCCTCGTTGAAGCCCCTCCTCAAGGTGTTGACAGCGGCGATGCCCCCGCAAGCTATGGCATCGCATTACACCCCATCACACCAGATACAACACTGGGCTTGATCAGCGACGGGGATGAGCTTGAATCTGGTGCAGAAATAGACGACGACAATGATCAATTAGATGATGAAGAGGGAATCTTTTTTGCCGACGGCGGTATCGGTACCACGGCCGACGCCAAAAGCGAAGTCATCATCGTGTTACGCAATCAACAGGAGCTGAATCAACGGCTAAATGGATGGATTGATTTCGACGGTGACGGCCGCTTTTCGGAGAGCGAACGCATCATTGAGGATTTCCAACCAATACCTCAAAACAATCCCCAAGCGGAACGCTTCACTTACACAATTCCACCTGAGTCGGCCTGTGGAGCAACGTTTGCTCGCTTTCGACTGGGTCAGGCAGACGGAAGCCCTGAAGGAACCGATGAATCTGGCGAAGTTGAAGACATCTCCTACCAGATTGAATGTGTTACAGACTTAGCAGTTACACTTGGCCCCCAGACCACTCCAATGGGGCCAAATGAAATCAGCCACTGGTTCTTAACCGTTCACAATCGAGGCTCATCAACGGCCGAAAATGTCGCATTTAACGTCACGATTCCCTCACCCGTCAACTACCAAGGGGTTGTGTCGTTAACCAATGATCCACTCGCCTGCAGTGACAATGAAACGGCTCGTACGGTGGAAGCGGTTGAATGCCAAATCGCTGAGTTAGCACCAGGGCAGGGGATCACATTGAGCTTAGCCTATCTGCTTCCATTTGATACCCAGGCTAGATCGGTAAGTTCAATCGCATCAGTCAGTGCAGATACGGCCGATTCAAACTTGAATAACAATCTGGTTAACCGGTCGATTAAAGTTGAAAAACAGTGGGTGCTCCAAGATGCATCTTATGAAGCCTTTACCCATGTCAGCTTTTTCTCCGGCATTGTGACGATTCCTGACAATCAACAGCTCGATTTCAAACTCGATACCACAATCTCTACCGCAATCAATGTCCCTATTTCAATTTCAATTGGGGTTGATACCAATAGACTGCCACGCCTTACTGTACCTGCTTGTATCGACAGTCCTGAGGATGTCACCTGTAATCAAACAAACATCATCGAAGGACAAATCTTGCAGGAAAACTATGGCATCGAACGTATCTTTTTTGAGGATGATCTGATTTATGAGCCGGAAAATGTCCAGATTGTCCGACTCAATCGGATTTCTGACCCGAACCTCACGCGGTGTGGTCAATCCAACTCATGTGTGGGTTATGACCTGTTTCGGGTCGGCCGTGGGGAGATTTACCCATATGCTTGGACCGCACCTTTCGATTACTTTTATATGGGCTTCTTCACCAGCGGCGGCCGACAGGTAGATTGCCCTGAAACCGGCTATGAAAACCGCTGCTTTATCGTACAAGACGCCAAACCGGGAAATTATGATGTCGAAGGCTTTGCTACAATTAATCTCGTATTTGATGATACCCGGCTGGGGAATCAGCCAGTTATCGTTGAACGCTTTATCAAGTTCCGCACACGTATTCGAGTGGTGGCCCCTTTTGTTGAACCGGAATCCAGAGGTGACAATTGATTAATAATCGATGGTCAGTTTCCAGTCATCGAGTATGGTGTTCAGTTTTTATAGCGTTCAGCCTTCTTATTTTTTGTGCAAGCTGTGCGCCACAGCCTGAAACTTTGGTAGAGATTGTGGTCCCATCCCCCACCCCCCTGCCTGTCATTGAGCCAACGCAACTGCCAACAGCAACCCTACTGCCGACGACCGTGCCTGAAAAAGAAGTCACACCACAACCAACATTTTTGCCAACACGCACTCGCTTTGATAACCACGATGCGATCAGCAGCAAAGACACACAGCTGCGGGAAGGAGCTGGCCCCAATCATCTACGCATTGGCTTACTTGCCAAAAACACACCGCTGAATTTGCAAGCGCGCAACGGGGACTGGTTCCTCGTCGATACTGACACACTCCTTTCTGGATGGCTTCCGCTATCTTCAATTGATTTTCGGCCGGGGTACGATCCATCGACTCTCCCATTTCTAGTCTCAAACCCCCCTTTATCTGAACTGCTTTTGGATTATCCGGTTGTCACACATCAACAAACAGATTTGTTTACCGGCCCTTCTTTAGCCTATGGAGTGTACGGAAACAGCATCCCCCCCAATAGCCCACTAAACATAACTGGTCGTGACTCCTTGGGCTTAATGCTCCAAGTTGAAGATAATTTCGGACCACCTGCTTGGGTACTCGCTTCTTCATTACGTTTTAACACCGCGTTTAATATTTTTGATTTACCCGTCACGGCTGAAAACGAATTTGCGGCCGACAGTAAATTCGTCTACGACTGGAGCACCCTCTTTTACGAGTATGGAGGCCAGACCCATGATATGCGCCACACAGAGCAGATGGCTGAAATCGGCATGAATTGGGTCAAAGTTCAGTACAAATTCCATGAATACAGCCAGCCACGTGACATTATCGGATTGGTTGAGCAAGCCCATGAACGGGGTTTTAAAATCTTAATCGCTACGACCGGGCAGCCCTATCCTGATTCAATCGACTTTACCGGATATGTTGAATTCATCGGTGGGGTTGCGCAGCTAGAAAATCCGCCTGATGCTATCGAAATCTGGAACGAGATGAACATTGATTTTGAGTGGCCGCTGGGTGAAATCGATCCGGTCAGCTACGTCGAAAATCTACTAAAACCATCGTACGAAGCGATTAAAGAGGCAAACCCTGAAATTATGGTCATTAGTGGTGCGCCCGCTCCAACTGGCTTTAATGACGGCATTCACGCTTGGGCAGATGACCGCTACATGGCGGGCATGTTTGCCGCAGGCGCAATCGACTACCTCGATTGCATCGGTATCCACTACAATAGCGGGGCAACTTCGCCTGGGGCGTGGACGGGGCATCCGGCCGGTGGTTTTTATGGCTGGTATTTCCAGCCATCGCTCCAAACGGCTGACCGGCTGGCTGGGCACACACGGCCGATCTGCATCACAGAAATAGGCTATTTGACCAACTGGGACTTAGAGAAAAACTTGCCCGCCAATTTCTGGTGGGCGCGTGAAACCTCTGTTGAAGAACACGCCAACTGGTTGGCAGAAGCGCATCGCATGTCCCGTGAATCCGGACTCGTTCGCTTGTTTATCGTGTTTAGTGCTGATATTTATCATTGGGACGGTCGCGATCCGCAAACGGGTTACACCATGTTCCGGCCGCGCGGCAATTGCCCGGCTTGTGAAGCCTTTCAAGGGCGCGTATTCGATGAAAAGTAACAAATCAGCTTTTCAATCAATCATTTAATTCCAATCTCACTCAGTGCTTTTATGACCAAATCCTTTACCGCTATTCCAATTATTGCCTTTTTGGCCCTCATCGCTTTAATTGGTTGTCAAACGCCAGAACCCCCAAATTTAGCTGACATTCCGACAGTGGCGGCACTAGCAACAGTTGATGTCATTCCAACAGCCGTGCCAGTCGTCCAGCTCCCACCGACTTTTACCCCAGCGCCGGTGGCAACAGAATCAGCTCCGGCCATGACCGAGCCACCTCTTCCCACTCTAACCCCTGAAGAAATCGGTGTAGGAATCGGCGCACGGGATGGCACCTCGCTACCATCGCTCCTTTCAACAACGACCCCCTTGCCAACCGCAACAGCTCTACCTACCAATACACCATCACCAACCCAAGTCGCTATTCCACAAATCCCAGGGCTACCCCCTTTTGAAGCGGGTCCAGTCAACCTCAAAATAGGGTCTGGCTTTGGCTCACAAGTTCGCAATAACGATCGACTTGACTATGTGAAGATCGGCTTCCACGATGGACCTGGTGGCGACTCAAGAGGTATTAGTGAATGGATGCAAGGGCTCGATTCCCAAGGTATTCCATTTTTTCTCAAAAGCGTTGATGACGGTGGCCCCCTATTTGAAGCCCAAACTTTAGCCAAGGCCAGTGGGGTCCCGCATATATTAGTCTATCGCCGTTCAGGGAACGATTTTGAGTTACCCAACTACGGCAAAGATCCGATTGATATGGCGCGCGAACACTGGGAAAAACACCTTGCTGCATTTCCACCTGAGCTTGATCCGCAAATGGTCTGGATTGAATCAGCAAATGAAGTTGATAAAGGTCAGTCAGAATGGATGGCACGCTATTCACTAGAAATCGCTCGAATTGCGGTACGTGACGGTTATAAATATGCAGCATTTGGTTGGTCTTCTGGTGAGCCGGAATATACAGATTGGCAGGCGCCGGCTATGGCAGAATTTTTACGCTTTGCGGCCGATCATCCCGACCAAGTTGCGGTTTCGTTACACGAATATAGCTATAAAAATTCAGACCTATTCAGGGAATACCCGTTTTTAGTCGGCCGTTTCCAGCTTCTGTTTTTAGCCGCCGATAACATGGGCATTCGACGGCCGACCGTACTTATCACTGAGTTTGGCTGGGAGTATGTCAGTCTGCCAGGATCAGATGAGGCGTTATCCCAACTGGTGGCCGCAGCTGAACTTTATGCACAATACCCAGAGGTAAAAGGAGCCGCTATTTGGTATTTAGGCGGCGGCTACAGTGATATTTCACTACGCGCAAGACGCTTGTTTGAACCCTTAACTAATTTTTCTAGCACAAGATACTATGAACGGCCGCCATATCCGCCAATCGATCCTGCGATATTTCGTGACTACTGGGAAAAAGAAGGAATTGAACCGTAAACTAGATTGATCTTTCACGGTTATTTCCTCGATTTTCACGTTTTTGTAAGAGACGTATCCATGTTGATACTTGATAATGACCCTGCACAAAGCTATATCTGGACATAGATAACAAATTTGTACCTAACACTTTTTTATTAGTACAAATGTATCGCCTAATTCACCATCACCTTCACCCCTTCGATCTAAAATAGCATGTGCTAAACCTTGATTGTTGCCTTGTATTACATCGCATCACTGACGGCAGATGGTCATCCATCAAAAATGAAGTTGAATATGTTTAGCTTCTAATTTCGAAATCAATTAAAAAAAGACAATAAGTTCATGGCAACAGACGCATTAATCGGAACATATCTTGGAAAATATAAAATTGAGGAGCTGATCGGCCGCGGCGGTATGGCGGAAGTCTATCGCGCTACTCAGGTCAACCTCGAACGGAATGTTGCTATCAAAGTGATGCATCGCTTCCTCTCCGATGACGGTGACTTTCTCGCCCGTTTCGAACGAGAAGCCCGGGTGATGGCCAAGATTCGTCACCAAAATATTGTGCATGTCCATGATTACCAAGCTGAAGACGATTACTACTACATCGTCATGGATTATTTGTCTGGTGGTACGCTAAAAAACAAGCTGGATCGAATGACGGTTGAAGGGGGTGTCATTAATTTACACCAAGTCGGCCGTGTGGTTTTAGAAATTGGTGAAGCCCTCGCCTACGCGCACACCTTGGGCATGGTGCATCGCGATATCAAACCTGCAAATATCATGTTTGATGAGAAAGGGATTGCGGTGCTTACTGATTTTGGTATTGCACGCATGATTGGCGGCTCGTCACATACAACGACGGGTTCGATGATTGGCACCCCCGCTTACATGTCGCCAGAACAGGGGCTGGGCGAATCTGGAGATGAGCGTAGCGACATCTACTCACTAGGAGTACTTGCATTTCATCTGCTAACCGGCCGCTTGCCGTTTGAAGGAGAATCACCTTTAGGCGTTGTGCTCAAACATGTTAATGAAACGCCTCCACGTCCATCTTCAATTAATCCAGATATTCCTCAAGAGCTAGAAGAAGTCGTGCTAAAAGCGATGGATAAAAATCCCGAGAATCGCTGTGCAACCGTTGGAGAAATGAATCGTGAAATTCGATCTGCTCTAAGTAAAATTGTCTCAGATGATGATTTCAACAATTTGCCCGATGCCCTGCTAGACAGTCACCCAACACCTATTCCTAGCCTAATCATTCCACAATCTGAGCCTGACAGCCTAGCATTTAGAATTAGCCGCAATCCAGTTGCTTCAGAATTTCTTGAAGAGTCCGCCACAATGCTGTCTGACTTACCATTTGATGAAATTGGCACGCCAGCCATTGAATCCGTTTCAGCAAATGAAGCTGAAAGTTTTGCAGCTCCAGGGTATGAGCCACAAGCAAAAAAACAAACGAAAGAACAGATTCTTGAAACAGCCATTGCTGATTTAGAATCTATGAATCTCCTGCCTGACCTACCTGATCCAGATCCAATTCTCGACAGTAAAGTTGCAAGAACCCCCAGAGAGCCGGCACGTGCGCCTGAACTCCCCCCTATCGCAGTAGCAACCGCAGAAACTAACGAATCAGAAATATCAGAAGCAGTTGAACCTGTGGCGACATCGACAGCTGAGCTTGAGGTTGATCCGTATGAAGCGCTAAATCCAGATGTCCATACTGAAGAGCAAAATGAAGAATTTGCGACAGAAATGACAGACTTCATGCGCGGATTTTCAGACAATGCGACAAGTGCCGCAAAATTAAAGCCGGAAATTAACCCCTTAACCAAAAAGGCAAATAAAAAGCGGAAAAAAGCAGAAGTCAGCCGAACGGTCAGAGGCATTCTGACCGTTTTATGCGTTATTACCGGAATTATTATCGGCATTCTGTTTGTTACGAGAGTCAATCCTAACTTTGATCCTCAAAGAATCATTAACGATCAATTTAATAATCCACAGATCGAAGATATCGATTTATCTAATATTGTGGCCAGTGAAAGCCTATCGGCTAATCGTTACACACGTGGCTCTTTAACTGATACAGACTCTGCTATTGTCTTGGTCATTTCTAATCGCTCGTCAATTCCACCAAGCTGGGCGGCTTCTTTAGAATATTCCGAAAGTGAAGATGTTTGGGAACCGGTCGATGGGAAGCTGGCTATGTTTGATTCTAATGGTGAAATTGTCTGGCCCGTTGATGGCTCGCTCTCAACCGATGGGGTCTACCGCTGGGTGATACGGCCGAGTGGCAGCTCCGATCAGGCAATTGGAGTCAGCGAGATCTTCCTCTTGCCTAGCAGTGAAGGTGAAATCTCTGAGATTTTGGTTGAAGCAAATTAGCCTTTCCAACATCAATCCCTATTTCGATGATCCGAAACACCTACAACTAAAAATCTACGCATTAATGTAAGAGCCATCTTCTATCTTGGCTGGTAAAATAGCCTATGTTTTGGGATCAAGTCACGTTTCAGCTCTCAGCAAAGTCACGCGGGTATCATTTGGTCACAAATGAAGTGTTGAGCCATATTCCAGCACTCAAAACAATTGAAGTCGGCCTACTCCATCTATTCTTACAACATACTTCGGCTTCTCTAGCCATCAATGAAAATGCAGATCCAACCGTGCGGTCAGATCTCCAAAACCATTTAGATTTGCTTGTGCCAGAAAACGCTCCCCACTACCAGCATATTTTTGAAGGAGCAGACGATATGCCAGCTCATATCAAATCGATTCTAACTGGGACAGAGTTAACGATCCCCATCACACGCAGCCGTTTAGCTTTGGGCACATGGCAGGGGATATATCTTTGTGAGCACCGCAACCATGCATCAGGACGACGAATGGTTGCCACGATTCAAGGGCGGACGTAAATCAAAATTTAGGTAAAACAACCTTATGGATACGAATATAATTACACAGATCAGGCGAAATCATGGATTAGAGCATGCAACAATCCATTTGCTCTCAAGCCGTTTTAAAGGGTTTGGTGCTCAAGGAAATGCATCGCTAAATGGTTTTGCACTCAATCTATTCGGCGACATTTCGGCCGAAGAGGTAGAAACAGCGGCTCGTGACGCCTTGCAGCGTATGAAAAGCGGTGAAGAAGGTTTAGCCTTACACCCGAACTGTGGCACAGTTTTGCTCACGACAGCGGCGCTAGCAACAATAGCAGGGCAAGCAGCTTTTGCTTTTGAACGTAACCGCAGCGGCAAATCTAGCTTGTCTTTTATCGACTTTCTTGGAACATTACCTAGTGCAATTTTGGCCGTTGTCGTGGCTCTTATCGTGTCGAAACCGGCCGGAATGTTTTTTCAGTCCTACACAACAACGGGTCGGCCGGGAGAGATGGAAATTAAAAGTGTGAAGAAGATCAGCCCCCCACTAATCGGGCGCATTTTCAGAGTGCTTTTAGGGCAGCAAAATAGTGATGGGCTAAACTGCTACTTTATCGAAACAACTCAAATCCCACAGGCATCAATCTAGAAAGTTGCTGTAATTATGTTTTATATTTTTCATGGTGAAAATACCCACAGTGCGTGGGAAACATTAGACAAAATAAAAGCTAAAATCGGTGATCCCGATATGCTTTCGCTCAACACGACCCGATTAGAAGGAAAAGGGCTACGAGTAAGCAATTTGATGGATGCCTGTAATGCAATGCCTTTCTTGGCACCTAAACGGCTCATCATCGTTGAAAACTATTTCAACAGCAAACCCGATGGAAAAGAAGTAGATAAGCTTTTAGATTATTTAGCTAATATTCCTGATTCAGCTCGGTTATTTTTTATCGAAAGCAAACCGTTGAAGAGCAACAGCCGCATCATTAAGTTGGCAGGAAAAGAAGAGGTGCCTGGCGTGGTGCGTAAGTTTGAACCAATGTTGGGGCCAAAGCTTGAACAGTGGATCATGAAGCGCGCCCAAGAGAAAGGTGGGAAAATGCACCCTGGCGCAGCTCGCATGCTAGCTGCGAATGCGGGCAATGATCTGACATTACTCGACAATGAGATCGAAAAGATGGTGCTCTATCGCTTATCAAAAGCTGAGAGTGAGGGGATCGATGAAATCGTTGCACAAGATGTGCAGCTTCTGTCTCCACATATCGCAGAGGTCAATATTTTTGATCTGGTTGATGCGCTAGGCAATCGTAATGGAGAGCGGGCAGCAACCCTACTCCAGCAAAAACTAAATGAAGGGGCTGAACCGTTTTTGATATTTTCAATGTTTGTGCGCCAATTTAGAATGATGATCCAAGTCAAAGAGCTTGCAGATCTGAATATGCGGGCGCCAGAAATTTCAAAAGAGACCAAGTTTCATAGTTTTGTCGTAGGCAAGGTACTGAATCAAGCCAAAAGCTTCAGTATGAAGCAGCTCGAGCAGATTTATGCACATCTTTTGGATATTGATGTACGGGTCAAAACAGGCAAAGGGGATCTTATAACCGCCTTGAATATGTTAGTTTTTAATCTCACTTAGAAACAAAGATAAATTAATTAATCGTAAAACAGTTCAGCAATGACGGGGCTAACAGCTGCATTTTGCAAAATCAACACCTGCTGCCCATCTGGTGTGGTGTAATTTAAGAAATATTTATAGTCGAGCACAACTGTCTTAATATTCTCGCGTGGCAGTTCACGTGCAATTGAAGCCAAAGAGTACATATCTGCAATCGTGAGGTCTGTACGCACACCCTCACTAACTTCTGCATACAAAAGTGGAAACTGAATTAAGAGTTTGTCTGCACCCAGGTTTAATACTTTGTCACGCACTGCCATAATGACTTGCTGCTGGCGGCTTGAGCGACCAAAGTCGGTATCACCATGCCGCGTACGAGCATATTTAAGCGCAGTAGCCCCATCAAACTGATTCAGCCCAGCAGAAACTGAAAAGATCTCATATCCATAGTTCATTGTTGGATAGCGCGCGTCGTAAATATCTTTAGGCACATCGATTTCCACACCCCCAATCGCATCAATTGAGCGGATAAAAGCGGTAAAATCAAGCAAGACATAATGGTCAACAACAATACCTAAATTCTTTTCTACCGTTTCCATCGCGAGTGCAGCCCCACCTGCTGGTCCTTGGGCACCACGGTTGAAACCAAAATTAAAAGCGGTGTTGATACGCCTTCGGCCGGAGACACCCGGAATTTCCGCAAAGAAGTCGCGTGGAATATTCATTATCGAGGCGGTATTATCGAGTGGATTTAAAGAGACGATCATCATCGTATCTGTTAAAGATTGAAAATCTTCTCCAGGACGCCTATCAATGCCCATGACCAAAATAGTAATCCGGCCGCTAGCCTCAACTGTTCCTCGAATAGAGTCCTGTGTTTGCTGGATCGAAATCGCTTGAGCTGCATCAAATGTAGGTAAAACAACCTCGTCCCCCAAAATAACGGCTGGCGTCAAATCTTCAGGAGATGGGGTCTCTGTTTGCTCAATAACAATCGGGGCCATAGCTGTAGACGCCAATTGTGGAATTCCTTGGGATAATGGATTAAGCGGCTGAGCTAAAACAGCATCAACCGTCCACCAGACGAAAAAAGAGACGATAATACTGCTCAGCAAAAATGAAACTGAGAGCAGATAGGTGAGCCAGCGAGGAAGTTTTAGACGCGAATGAGATGGACCAGCTGAGCGGCCTAGATTTTGATTTGATTGCAACCGATTCTCCTTAATGTAATAGGCTCAAATGTATGGTGTATAGAGCATTATATCGCTTGGGCAGCCTGTAAAACAGGTGAATAAGTAACGCTTAACCTACGCTTGATGCTTTTTTCACTGACTTTTAAAGTATAAATAAAAGCAAAACTAATAGGGATATATTTAATCTCAATCAGTCTTTCTTCTTCGGCCCTCTATTTCATTTTCAAGCCCCCAGCTTTTATCAATTAAATACAACGGCCGCCCCTTTACTTCGTCATAAATTCTGCCTAAATACTCGCCAATTATCCCTAATGAGATGAGTTGAACGCCTCCTAAAAACAGGACAATTACCAAAGTGGTCCCTTGACCGATTAACAGTTGATTTTGCAAGGCTAAACGGAGAAAAACGACAACCACAATTGCGAGCGCACTGATAGACGCCATTAGAAAACCGATGAATGTAGCAAGCCGCAAAGGGAAATATGAAAAACTCGTGATCGCATCGACAGCAAACGCGGTCATTTTACGTACAGAGCTGTATTTCGCTTCACCTGCAAATCTTGGTTCACGCACGTATTCGACGCCGATCTGCTTGAACCCAACCCATGGCACCATGCCACGCAAAAAACGGTTGCGTTCACCCATACGGCCGAGGGCATCAACAACGCGCCTATCCATAAGGCGAAAGTCACCTGTATCAAGGGGAATGTTAACACTCGTGATTCGATGAATAATGCGGTAGAACAGTTTGGCGGTAACTAACTTGAACCATGTTTCCCCTTCACGTGAGGCCCGAACCCCGTAGACAACATCGTACCCTTCTTTCCATTTCGCAATCATTTCTGGAATTACTTCCGGTGGGTCTTGAAGGTCAGCATCTGTTAGCACGACGGCGTCACCAGTCACATGGTGCATTCCGGCCGTTACCGCTTCTTGAAAACCAAAGTTTCGTGAAAAACTTAACCCCCGAACCCGACCATCAAGCTGATTTAGCTCTTCAATTACCTCGGCCGAACGATCGCGGCTCCCATCGTTAACTAGCATCAGCTCCCACTCTTCACCTGTCGACTCCATGACCTCATGAATGCGTTCATAAAGTGAATGGAGCACCTCTTCCTCATTGTAGACCGGGGCAATAATCGAAATCATGTTTTTATTTTACCTTTAATCGCTAAAGAGTGACAAAGAATAGATACAAATAAATAAATATAAAACTGTCGCTTCTGCCTTAGCAATTAAAGCTTTGAATCTAAGAAGAAAGTTGCCTCAAGCCCCACATGATCAGACATAAATAGAGTGTCGTCTTCCGGATGGATTTCGTTACCAAACATGCGCGCATCTAAAACTTCTAGGTTAGCCGTTACGAATATATAATCTAAACAGCCGGTCCAATCTGCATATTGATCCCCTAAACCCGTTGGCCAAGTTGCCACCGGTTCATATCCATGAAAAGCTTCCCAAGCTGATTGATACTGCTGTTTGAAGCGCCTAATAGCACGGCTTTCTGGCACATCATTCAAGCCGCCAGCAATGATTTGCCACCCAGATCGGCCGGTGATCGACATCCAGCCAGTCAGCTCCATCGCCTGCTGGTAACGCACCTCTGGTAGACGAATACCAGATACAAGATGGCAACAAACCACATCAACTGTGTCGCCTGTTGGCATTTCTATATTTACCAGCAAAGCTGTTCGATTCTCAGGCAGATTCAACACTTCATGGAACACGATCGGAAAGGAGCTGATAATTGCCACACCATCAGAAAATGAACCAAACCCACGGTGGCGGCGCTGAACACCTGTGTATTTTTTAAACCCAAGACGCTCATTGATTTGGCGTAATATCCATTGCACCTGACCACCCCAAATGTTGGCTCTTTGAAAAGCGATAATGTCAGGCTGCCGATCAACTAATCCAGCCACAATCAGCTCGCGACGACCTAACCATCGGTCAATTGTGCCATGAAGGTTTAGCGTTAAAACAGATATTTGCATATGCGCTAATTATCTATTAGCAGGGGCTGATTGTATAGATACAGCTTTGCGGTCCCAACCATTTGAAGCTCATCTTCAGTCACCCGCAATGCTTTAAGATCATACTGAATCACAGCATAAGCATGTAAACGACCGGTCCATATAAATGAATTTCCTTCAGGCAATGAGCGAAACTGAGATGTACCACCTAAATTAGCGCCAAAATCCCCTTTGCCCAAATAGGTAACGGTAGAGCCTGGCAGCCCCCTGCCAACCGGAATTCGATAATCGATATTGATCCCCTCATACACGATATCTGCCCCAACTGGAGCACTGGTCACACCAGCGACTTCAACAGGTGCCGGGTTAAAAATAGTTACGTTTACTGGGCCAAATACATAAGGGTTAGCAAAGGTCGCATCGACTAAACGTAAGTTATAGTTCACGAGCACACCTGGTACTAAAATCTTCGACCCGATTAAGCTATCCCCAAAACGACGCACCGTCGGCTGTCCGTCTACATCGATAAAAATATTGCTTTCATCGCGGTCGCGGTAAATGATATCAGTACCGGGAACGCTGCCATTCTCAACAAGCGTAAACGTATATTTTTCTGTTGTTAAGGCAAGCATATCACCAGGTGGTGTGACTGTAGGCACTATCGTGGGGACAGGAGGGGCAGCCAGTTCACATCCAGCTAAAAATAAGCACAGCAAACTGAATGTAGTTAAAAATATTCTGGAGTTAATGCAAAAGGCAGGCATAAGATTCATTTACACCCGACAGGCTTGAGGCTCAAGCCTGTCGGGTCTGATTGATCAGAAAGCGAACTACTTTTCTGCTTTTTCTCTTCTTCTAATTTGGCTACTATTTCTCGTCAATTGTGATCGATTCGATCAGGTCACCAGGGGCCGCATTCGGGTCTCTGGCTGGATCACGTGGCGTTACAGCCTGTACAGCATCTAACCCTTCAACCACTCGCCCAAAAATCGTGTAACTGCCGTCAAGTGAGGCCGCATCACCTAAAGTAATGTACCACTGACTGCCATTCGTGTCAGGTCCGGAATTTGCCATAGCAACCATGCCGGTTTCAGCATGTGACAGGCTCTGATCAATCTCATTTGGGATCGAATAGCCCGGTCCACCTTGTCCTGTTCCAGTTGGGTCGCCGGTCTGTGCCACAAATCCAGGCAAAACACGGTGGAAAGTCACCCCATCAAACCAGCCTTCATTAGCCAAAAAGACAAAGCTGTTCACAGTTAATGGAGCAGATTTTGGATAAAGCTCCATCACAAACTGATCACCATTTTCTAGCGTGACAGTAGCGACATAGATCGTTTCATCATCAATGGTGAATTCAGGTGCCGCATCATATTGCTGATCTTCAAATGCAGCCATTTGCCGTAGCTGGTCTAAGAATGCTTCCCATGCTTCATAAGGAGGCGCGCCGCCTTGCAAAAGATTTCCATTCACAATTAATGCTGGGGTTCCTGGCAGTTGCAACGCTCCGGCTTCACTCAAGTGGGCTTCGACATAAGCGCGATATTTACCAGCTTCTAAGTCTTGCTGAAGCATGTCACCATCTAAACCAATATCATTTGCCAAGTCGGCTAAGAAGCCGATAGCCCCTTCTTGGTTAGTCGCATTAAAATCACTTTGCCGTGCATATAGTGCATCGTGAAACTCCCAAAAGCTACCTTGTGCCCCAGCTGCTTCTGCTGCTTCGGCCGCGATCATCGCTTTGTCATGAATTTGAGTTAATGGAAAGTGGCGATAAATAACACGTACTTCATCAGGATATTCGTCTACTAACTGGCGTAGCAGCGGATCCACCGCTGCGCAGCCAGGTCATTGAAAGTCGCCATACTCGATAACGGTAAGTATGGGTTCCTCAGCACCTTTAACTTGGTCATAAGGTTTTTCAACGAGGGCTTCCTGAACATTTGTAGCGGGCACATGGGTTGGCCCATCAACTACGGCTACTTCTTCGGCCATATCCGCTTCAGCCATTTCGGTGTCGTCGGCGACAGGCTCTCCCTCGTCCTCTGCCTCTTCTTCTTCTTCTTCTTCTTCTTCTGCAACAGGGACTTCAGTCTCAACTTCGGCCGGAGGCTCTGTTGGTTCAGGCACGCTTTGCTCCACTTCAACAGAAGCCGCTTCTGATGCTTCATCAACATCGCCACTTCCGTTCGGAGGTGGTGAGCTACAGGCGGCTAATAACCCAATAACGAGGGTTAACCACGCCAATCTATAAAACTGTTTCATTTAAAATGCTTCTCCATATTTGGGATTGAGTCTCCTTTCATTTTAACGATTAAGCGGTTAAAATCGACTCAGATTAATTTTATATGAGTGCCCAAGGGCAAAATTGTTTCAGGAATCGGAAAACTTTTATGCGAGGCCAGCGTACTGGCTTTACGAAAATAGAAATTCTCTGATTTCATTAACACATTTATCAAAATTGTAGCCTTGCGGAACAGGTTATGTCCACCCGATTAACCGGACTCTTTGGACAATGGTCAAAAATGCCAAAGGCAGAAAAGACCAAAACCCAACCGCATCATTTTAGTTCAACGCAACTGATAAGGAGAAAATAAATAGTGGCAACAAAAGCAAGCTTTAACGCTAACCAATGGGAAATGCTGAAAAATGCACCCTACCTTGTACAAGCAGCAATCAACAAAGCCGAAGGGCGCATGGGATTGATGGAAGTACGCCGTGAATCAAAAGCACTCAAAACTTATTTAAGTGAATACAAAGGCAGTAATGCTCTAATTAAGGCAGTTATTGCTGAATCTGAAACTGTGCCTGATCTAAGCAGCCACAAAACAGCCGAAAGCGTAGCTGACGTATTGGGTGACATCGCTGATGCGGTTGATTCAAAAACAGATGAGGATGAATATGACGAGTTCATGGATTTCTTATTAGGTGCTGGAAACGCAATTGCAGATGCAAGCTCTGAAGGGCTTTTAAAACGTGGCGATACGATTAGCGATGAAGAAGAGGAAGCGCTTCACCTAATTGCAGCGGCGTTGAAAGCAACCGAAGCTGACAAACATGCTCGTGCAACCAAAGCGGCTCAAGCGCAGCGTGCAGCAATTGTGAAACAGCGTCAGGCTCAAGCAAA
>JBGCDP010000034.1:0-28328 GCA_045105475.1 Anaerolineae bacterium | reverse complement strand
AAAATCAAACATTCAGCCGTTCAACAGATCATTAATTAAACTGTCGCTTTCTCATGTAACTCGGAAATTGTTTCAATCAAAACTTCTGGTGCTTCCCAGTTCAGCATGTGACCGCAAGACGGAACCCAAACGTTGCGCGCATTGGGAATGTCACGGCCGAGTGACTCTGAATGCCACGGTGGCGTTGTCCCATCTTTTTCGCCACAAATGACGACAGTTGGGACGTTGATCTCACCCAAGCGGTCATAGTAACTTGTTTCATCAATCTCTTTCAAAATTGGGACCAATTTAGAGTGATCTTGGGCCAAAAATGCATCGACAAAGACACGGATTGCTGACGCATAGGGACTTTCGCCCATGATCGATGCACCAAATGGATAACCAAAAAGGTCAGATTTAATCAACGTCGTCATAATGCCAGACTTAATTAGTGGGATCTGTAATTTGTTTTGTGGCGCGCCTTTTGAGACATCTCCGGCCGTACTTGCAAGTAAAATCAACCCCTTTAGCCGGTCAGCGACCTCTGGAAAATTGAGTAAAGTTGAGATCGATAAAAACCCGCCAGTTGAGTGGCCGACTAAAATTCCACTTTGAACATCAAAATGTTCAAGGACTTGCTTAAAACTGGCCCCCATCTGCTTTGTCCCTATGCCGCCTGAGCCGATTGTTGATTTACCGTGTCCCATCAGATCTAGCGCGATCACACGATAACCATCGCTGACCAATTGGTCCATAACAATGTTCCACTCAATCAGTGTGGCTCCATATCCATGTGCCAGAACAACATCATCGCCTTCTCCAGCGACAATCGTATGAATCTTGCCTCCGTCCGGCCGGTCAATCATCACCGTTTCCCCTTTTGGATTTTGGCTGAGTACGCTCAGTGGGTAGCGCTCCGCATTTTGCTTGATTTTATCAACGTTGCGCTTCATAAAGAACCACACAACTGCGATTAGAGCGATTAATATTATCCAGAACATCTGATTTTCTTTTCCTTTGAATCAAGATCAGCCTTCATTTTGAACAGCGATGTTGATTGTGTACATAGGCAACTTACTACATCCGTGCAACACCGAATGTGTTGGAGTTTAACGTTCTTCGATCAGCTTCATCAACGGTTGCCAGCAAAAACGCCAGCACCTTGCGAGTGTCTCGTGGGTCGATAATTCCATCATCGAGCAGCCAGCCAGAAGTGAAGAATGCATCAGATTGACTGTTGAACACTTTGATTATCTCTTGCTCTTGCGCATCGAGCATCTCTTGTGGAATCGTTTGGCCTCTGCGGGCCGCACTCCCTTCCATCACGATCCGCATCGTCGTTGCCGCCTGCTCACCACCCATCACGCCTGTTTGTGCGTTGGGCCAGCTGAGCAAAAAGTGGGGTTCATACGCCCGGCCGCACATGCCATAGTTGCCCGCTCCAAAACTCGCTCCGATCATCAGTGTAAATTTCGGCACCGTCGCATTGCTCACCGCTTGAATCATCTTTGAGCCATGCTTGATCATGCCACCCTGCTCATACATCGTGCCGACCATGTAGCCGGTTGTGTTTTGCAAAAAGATCAGCGGGGTATTTGATTGGCAGCAGAGCTGGATGAACTGCGCTACTTTGGTTGCCCCTTCATTATCGATGGGGCCATTATTCCCAATAAACGCACACGGGTAACCATAAACGTTCGCCTGCACACAGACGGTCGCACTGCCGTACCGGCTTTTGAATTCAAGTAGATCAGAGTCATCGACGATCCGGGCGATCACCTCTTTGACATCGTATGGTTGGCGATAGTCTACCGGCACAACACCAGCGATTTCGTCTGGGCTAAAGCGCGGTTCTCTAAAAGATGAGGCCACACGGGGCTGATGTGTCTTGTTGGCCCAATTAAGTTTTTTGACCACCTCACGCCCCAATCGAATCCCATCTGTGTCATTTTCGGCCAGATATTCGACTAGCCCCGAAATCGTCGCATGCATTTCTGCCCCGCCCAAATCGGCCGAATCTGCGACTTCCCCCGTTGCGGCTTTCACCAGTGGGGGACCTGCTAAAAACGCCTGACCCCGGCCGCGCACGCCGATCACAACGTCGCTCATTCCAGGGAAATAAGCGCCCCCGGCCGTTGACGAGCCGTGTAGCACAGTAATCACTGGACATCCGGCCGCGCTCAATTTGGCGAACTTTTGAAACAATGAGCCACCATACACAAACAACTGCACCCGATATTCAAGCAGATTGGCTCCAGCACTCTCTACCAGATGGATAAACGGTAATTTGTTTTCTAGCGCAATATCTTGGCAACGTTGAATCTTAGACCCGCCAATCTCACTAATTGCACCCGCGTTAATCCCGCTATCTGTCGCACAGATCACGCAGCGGACCCCGTTCACAAAGCCGATGCCGCAAATCATGCTGGCACCTGGAATCGATTTGTGTCGCTTGGGTGTGTCGCGCAGATAGCCCGCCATATTGCCGATTTCGAGGAATGGAGCACCTGGGTCCAAAAGGCGAGCGACACGTTCGCGTGGCATAATCTGCCCACGCCGTTCAAACTTCGGCCGTGATTTGTTGCTGGCCGCTTCGGCCCGTTGTTCAAGCTCGCGCGTTTGCTCAATTAATGCCAGCATATCGGCTCGATTTTTTGCGAACGCCTCACTGTTTGTTGATATTTGAGAGTTAAAGATCGTCATTTATTTCGTTTAATTAAAATTTTTGTTTAGCTGGTCAGATCAATACTGAGGAAATTTCGGGCGGCCGCGATACCGGCTTCAATATCCCAGCCCGGGACCACAGCGTCAAGTAGATCATGGGTAAGGCTGCCATCTGCAGCCACCAGCGCTTTTAATGCTTCGGCATCTGGGTCTTGCCCATTTAGCCCCGGGGCATCAGAAGCAAATTGCTTTAATAATTCTGTGTTAGTCATGCTGCATGCTTTCAATAAGCCAACAGAGTTAAACCCATCCGATTTTGTATAACCGGCTCGCCGCCACGCCTGATTCTCCCAACCATAAATAAATCCGACCCACTCGCCAAATGGTCGTGGGTTTAAATCAAACCCCCACCAGTCTGGCGCTTCGGCTAAAAGATCAGTCTCTTCTTCTTGAAAATATTGGGCGGCCTCCCCATAGTAGGTTTCTGAATATTCGTGATCGTGTCCAATTAAGATCGCTCTCTGGCTGTCTTTAAACCGCAAGCAAGCCCAGTTGCCACCCCCATCATGAAAAAGCCATTGATCGGCCGTTGCATAAGCACTGGTGCTCCAGCCTCTGGCTGCGCATACGGCCGCAAATGCAGCCCAGCCCCCGCGTAAATCTAATGGACTAGGTAAATCAAGTTGAACGAGCGACATTGAAACAACTCCTTTGCAGTGTTTAACCTTTTTCAAGTGTAGCTCAGTAAAACTGGCTGAGCAAAGCATTTTGTAGTTATAAAAGCTAATTAAACCGATTGCCACTGCAAAAAAAACTTTGATTTGTATGTTCAACAACGTTACTATTGAAAAGATGATGCTTGAACAGCCCAAAACCCGCCGCCGCAGTCAACGCTCGATTAATACAGAGCAGGCGCTATTGACCCATGCGAAACAGATTTTTAGCGAAGTTGGCTTTGAACGGGCTACAACCAAAGATATCGCCCAAGCTGCTCAGGTTGCTGAAGGGACGCTGTTTCATCATTTCCCCAATAAAATTGCGCTACTCGAAGGGTTAATGACCGATTATTACGGCCGCCTGCAGGCCAAAGCGGAATTGATTTATGGTAGCGAGTTGCAAACAGCACAAAAGTTAAGGGCATTGATTATTAATCATCTAAAATGTGCTGAAGCGGAGTGGGACCTGCTCAGAATTGTGGGGCAATACGGCCGTTACGGGGATGCTGACTTCTCCCAAAAATTTTACGTGCTGAACAAAACCTATACCCGCTTGTTTACAGATCTGATTGACCGAATGAAAGCCGATTTTCAGATACGAGCAACTACGCCAACGCCTCTGATTCGGGATACGCTATTTGGCAGTATGGAACACTTTTTTGTGGGGCACTTCGGCCGGGATCGAGCTTATGATCTCGAAGCCTACAGTGATCAGCTGCTTGACCTCATCTTCTTTGGTTGCGGAAAACAATAGCCTGGCAGATCGATTTTTCCTGTAACGCATCTGTAACGGCTTGGAGTCTACCCTGCTTAAGATATTGCCTGATAATTTCGCAATATGTAAATGAAAAAACGAGCCTGCTTAAAGAGCCAAACAGAGGAGATTGATGGAATTCCCCTTTCTGATTTCTGCGTCAAACGTCACTAAGATTAGCGCGGTTGCGTTCGCTTTTGAGATCGCTTATTTTATTGTTTGTAGCCTACCTTGCTGGAATGAGGGTATTTCTGAGGATTAAAAAGTTATGTTCAAAGATTTTGATATTAAAATGCAAAGGCCTTTTTTGATCACCGTCGGGCCAATGATTGCGGCATCGTTCATTTTTCTATTAGGGTTTGTCCACCTTGGGCAAGCACAAACGTCGGCCGCTATCGCATGCCTTGACAGCGTAGCAAATTCTGGGTTTGAGCTGTATTTACCGCTGATTTCAAACAATGTGGACGACTCATTAGCAACCTTTGAGTCAGCTGACTTTAAATCTCAAATCGATTTAAATGAAATTTCGATTGGGGATGTTATTAGCGACCAGATTGTTCGAGAGGGTGACTGTAACCAATATTCATTTGCAGTTAGCGCTGACGAAACTATATTTTTCGATGCTCAAGAAGTCCCAAATAACAACATCGAATGGGAATTAACCGATGGGGGCGGGCATAGCCTGTTTAGAACCTGTTTGAGCTGTTCACCTTTGACTGAGGAAATTGATACACCTGGGACATACACGCTCACGGTTGGAAGCGGTACCGGTGCTTACCAATTCCAACTCTGGGCTGTGCCAGACCCTCAGATTTTTGATATTGAAGTGGGGGCCACAGTCTCTCCCAACCAACCACAACAAGGGGCAGGCATGATAGAAAGCCCTGTTGCGGCCGATGTCTACAGGTTTAACGGTGTTGCTGGACAGCTGGTCTTTTTTGATGTGCAAATGGTGACCCAAACTCAAGGGGTTTCTTGGGAACTAGTTGATACACAAGGGGCATCTTTATTTAGCGACTGTTTGCTCTGTGGAGACAAAGGGCCGATTGAACTGACATCGATCGGCACCTACACGTTAACCGTTGGGGGAAATATTAACGCTGGCACGGGGATGTATCAGATCGAACTTGTGGAATCGAGCCTCCCTTCCCATTTCATGATTAATATCGGGGATCGAGTGTCTCCTGGTCAGCCGGAAGCCGGCGCGGGTGAAATCGAAACGCCCGGTTCAAAAGATGTTTATACATTCGATGCGATGGCTAATCAGGTCGTTTTTTTTGATATCGAGGTGTTTACGGGTACGGGATCAATTAGTTGGGAACTAGAAGATCCATTTGCCAATACGCTGTTTTTTGACTGTTTGGCTTGTGGCGATCCGGGTGCGATCGAGTTGATGGAAACCGGCACTTACTCACTGACTGTCGGCCGGAATAGTAATTCTGCTACGGGGTCATATCAGTTCAGCTTGACTGAAGTAGCTCCGAATGACCAGTTTGAAATTGAAATTGGTGACACAGTTTCACTTGGCCAGCCAGCAGATGGAGCTGGCAGCATCGAACAAGCGGGAACCTTTGACATCTACACGTTTGAGGCGGTAAGCCAAACGATGATATTTGCTGATATGCAAGTTGTTAGCCCCGGTTTAACAGTTCAATGGAAGTTGAACGATAGTAGCGGATTAGAAATATTTCGTGACTGTGTCGCCTGTGGTGACCCAGGAACTCACACTTTGATGTTAGGCGGTACTTACACCCTTACAGTGGGTTCAGCTTCCAGTACAGGAACAGGTAACTATCAGTTCCAAATTTGGGATGTTCCGCCACCTGTTGAATTTCCAATTGCAGTCGGGGATGTGATTTCGCCAAACTTGCCTGCGGCCGGTGCTGGCATTATTGAAACCCCAGGATCTGTCGATGTGTATACGTTTAGCGGCACAGCTGGAGAGAAAGTGACCTTTGATATTCAGGCTACCAATGGGACAGGGGGCATTCGCTGGGAATTAAGAGATCCAAATGGAACGGAATTGTTTGATCAAGCGATGTCGCGTGGAGATGTTGCTGATGTGACCTTGCCGGCGAATGGGCAATATAGATTAAGCATTGGACATAATCGATTTGATCAAACAGGCACGTATCAATTTCAACTATTGGCTTCTCCATAAGTTGGAGGAAGGTGGTGGGTTAAAGCGATCGTTGCCACCAATGGAATGTCCCGGCCGGTTTAAATCCATGTTCTTTAGCTTCAGCTTGGTTGATAGAGTCAGTTTCAGGGATGAGTAGACCCACAATATTAAGTTTAGACTCAAAGCAGTGATTATGCGCGGCCGGAAATGCGGCGGGTGACAATAGCCCTTCAAGCCAAAAGCCATCGTATAAAAACGTACTAACCGGTACGAAATGAGCATGATGTTTGTTTTGAATGCCACTTGTGACCGGCTCGCTACAGATATAGAGTGTCTGCACGACTCCATCACTGGTGAACCCTTGGCTGGCAAAACTTTTTTGGCTACCTATGTTGTCAGTTGCGATGAGGCCTCGCGACAGGCTTGCATGGGCTTCTTGACCCGCTTGCACGGCCGTTTCGATGAGTTTGCTGGCGATACCCCGTCGACGAAAATCGGGATGGACAGCAAGTAGATCAATTTCCCACCGGGTGTGGCCTGCTTGCGATGTGGTTAAAAAGCAGCTGACAAATCCGGCCGGATTTTGACCGTCACCAACTAAAGCCAAAAAAGCCTGATGGGATGGGCTTTGCACGGCTGCCCTAATTTGCTTCGGATCAGATGCCTCTTTTGGCCATACTGATAATTTTAATTCAGCGGCTGTTTCTGCATCCGCCACTGTGAGCGGCCGAATTTCTAGCCGTTCAACCGTCACTGTGCACGCTCATACCAGCAAATGTCAAAGGCGTATGCATGTTTTTCATCGGCCGGATGATGAACCGTTTTAACCTTATTCCACTCATCCTCATCCCATTTCGGAAACCAAGTGTCCCCTTTCACTTCAGCATCGACGTGGGTTAAAAGCATGTGGGTGAGATAGGGCATAAAGAGTTTGTAGATGACTTCCCCGCCTCCAATCGAAATCTCATTCAGCTCTGTGAGGTTTTCAACGGCCAGTTCAAGGGCTTCTTCAACGGTGTGAGCGATGAGGCAACCTTCTGCTTGGTAGGATTTTGAGCGGGTCATGATGATGTTTGTCCGTTTTGGAAGCGGCCGCCCCATCGGTTCATGGGTTTTGCGCCCCATAATCAGCGGCCGGTTTATCGTTTCCCGCCTGAACAGCTTTGAATCATCGGGTAAAACCCATGGGAGATCATCGTTGATGCCGATGGCTAAATTTTTATCCATGGCCGCCACAGCGTTAATTTTTATACCTTTTAGATCGATCATTTGGCTAGAGTCCTGATGTTTTTAACGGCAAGCTATACGGCGATAGGCGCTTTAATATTGGGGTGAGCGACGTAATCTTCGAGCGTAAAATCTTCGTATTTAAAATCAAATATCGAATCGACGGCCGGGTTTATGCGCATTGTTGGTAGTGGATGAGGCCTGCGGCTCAGCTGCAAATTCGCTTGCTCAAAATGGTTTGAGTAGATGTGCGCATCTCCCAATGTATGAACAAAGTCCCCAGCTTCAAGCCCGGTGACTTGGGCCAACATCATCGTCAGTAACGCATACGAAGCGATATTAAACGGTACCCCTAAGAAAATATCCGCACTCCGTTGATAAAGCTGGCATGAGAGTTTTCCATCCCCCACATAAAACTGAAACAAACAGTGGCACGGCGGGAGCGCCATGCTATCGACTTCGGCCACATTCCATGCGCTGACAATGTGGCGGCGTGAGTTAGGGTTGTTTTTGAGGCTGTGAACCAAATTTTCAATCTGATCGATATGTTGCCCGTCAGGCGTTGGCCATGAGCGCCATTGGGTCCCATAAACCGGCCCCAAATCCCCGTTTTCATCAGCCCAATCATCCCAAATACGAACTTTGTTTTCTTTTAGGTAACGGATGTTGCTGTCACCCATTAGGAACCAGAGCAGTTCATGAATAATTGAACGCAGATGGAGCTTTTTTGTGGTAACCATCGGGAACCCATCTGCCAAGTCAAACCGCATTTGGTGTCCAAACACACTGCGAATACCGGTGCCTGTCCGGTCCCCTTTTTCAATACCGGTGTCTAGTACGTGTGCCATTAAATCAAGATATTGTTTCATTTTTTAGTGTTTAGAACCTGGATATTAGATATCGATGGGGTTTATATCCTCAAACATCTCCTATCTAGGATCTAATATCTGCTACTGCTATTCCTCGAACAGTTCCGGCCGATGTTTAATCATGGCACGTAACAGTTTTCCGCCGTTGATCATGCGTGGATGAATCAGAAACCCTGGCGCAAAAATGCCCCGGCTCAGCCCAATCGCCCAAAAGATAGGGTGTAACCCCGGAACCCCAATTGAATATACTTGGGTCACAAGTTGTGACGGGGGTAACCCGACCTTCGTGATCTCACTCCAAGTAAACCAACGGCTAGTGTAAAGGCGTGTGACTATTTGGAAGCCATCTTTATTTTTTAGAACAGTGGGGTACGTCAAGTGGATGACGATGCCAAAAAAAGTGGCCAATAGAATCGCACCGATGACCGATACATAAAATACAGTAGGGTTGATGACTTGCCCTGCTTCACCAATCCAATCAGTTGCCCTCATATTTTGCCATGCAACGAGGCTGACCCCTATAGCCGCAAAGATAAAAAGTAGCGGTGCGACAACAGCAATAACTTTATATTGAACCGGATACTCGTAAATCTCAACTTTTTCGCTCATATTGTTGTAATTCTACAACAGAGACCGCCCAGCCACAATTAAATCTTAAGATGTTGGACTAAAATTTGCTTCAAAATCAGATAAAAACCAATCAGGTATTTTAATAGGGCTTCCCGTTTCTAAATTGACCCAAACCCATAAACAACGTGCTCGAACCAGCAGACCGTCATCGGCCACATTTCGAATCTCATGATGGCGCACCGCTGTCGTCCGACGTTTATCGGAGATCCAAGTTTTAAGATAAAAGCGGTCTTCGATCCCGGCCGGTTTTAAATATTCAATCCGATATTTTCGGGCGAAAATGCCAAACCCGGCCAGTCGCATTCGCTCGGCCGTCCAGCCAAATTTTTCGCACAAATCCCATGTGCCATTTTCGATATAGCTGAGCCAGCCTGCATTGTTGATGTGTCCGTTTGGATCAAGGTCGCGCCACTCCGGCTTGAGTGGAATATCGCCTGTGTCCGGTGCATATGGCGGTGGTTTGGGAAAACGGCTGCGTTCCGTTCGATTCTCTCCACTGTTTTTAGCTAAAAACTGAGCAATCATATCGTCTGGAATGATGGCTGGTAGCCCGGTGTCACGGCGTGCATAGACCCAGTCGGTCCAGCCACGGGCGGCCGGTTTGCTCGGGTCCCCGGCGTGGATGTCATACAGGCGTAGCGAGCGTACCCGCCGAAAATCGGTGACCCATGTGGTGATGTGGGCCGTATCTCGAAAGGCAAGCGGCGTAAGAAACTCGACCTCCGTTTCACGCGTGATCCACACATATTCAGATTTGTTGCTGCGAGCGGTGTCCGCTTCAAGATGGTCGGCCACGGCAAAGGCGGCATACCCCATGTAGCGAAAGTAGTTGGCATGGTTTACATGCCCGTATGGGTCGCACTCATCATATCGAACCGGAAGTTTTACGGTAAAAGTCATTTGGAGAAGATGTTAGAGAGTCGATCTTAGTTATTGGTGTGCAATTGTCCGTGCTCTGCTCACCATTAGCAATTTTTTAAACGAATAATTGTTAAATGGAGAGCTTATGTGTGATTTGCGACCTGCCACCTGCAACCCGCTCCTAGTTGCGTTAAAATCCATTTTATATGTGGCAAATTAAAGGACACGACTGGGCGGTTGACCGCTTACGCTCCGCGATTATTCATCAGCGAGTTGGACATGCTTGGCTCTTTACCGGACCCTCACAGGTCGGCCGGACCCGGCTGGCGACGATTTTCGCGCAGGCATTAAACTGTGAAAGTGAGCATCCAGAAAGCCGGCCGTGTGGCATTTGTCGCAAATGTAAGCTCATCGCTTCTGGCCGTCATCCTGACCTACTGCTGGTTGAACCATCTGTCGGCGCCCGTGGCAATGAGACGATCAAAATCGACCAAATGCGCGAGCTGCAAAAAGATTTAAACCGTACCGCGATGGAAGGGCCGTTTAAGATTGCGATTATCAGCGGCTTCGATGCTGCCAACCCGTCGGCCGCCAACGCATTCCTCAAAACACTCGAGGAGCCACCGCCTAATACCGTCCTGATTTTGACCGCGTCAGAGTCTGATGCTTTGCTTCCGACGATTAACTCACGTTGCCGCACTATTAATTTGCGCCCTGTGCCTTTGGCCATTATCGAAGAGCACCTGATCAAAGAATTAGGTGTCCCAACTGATACAGCTAAAACGCTGGCCCATTTAGCCAACGGCCGGATGGGGTGGGCGATTCAGGCGGCCGAAGACGAAACGACTTTGGCCACCCATCTTGAAAAAACGGCACAGCTCAACGATGTGTTAAAAATGAATCGGGTTGATCGTTTTAAGCTGGCGGATAAGCTCGCTTCAAAGCCTGAGAAGCTGCACGATCTGTTTGGAACGTGGCTCAGCTGGTGGCGTGATGCCCTGATTTTGGCCAATGGGCAAAATGATCTGACTCAGATTATTAACGTACATGATATCGAGAATCTGCAACAGGCAGCCGGACGTATCCCGGCCGAAAAAATCTTTGCAAATTTGACCCAAACGGATCAATCGGTGACTTGGCTCGACCAAAACGCCAACGTCCGTCTGTTGGTCGAAAATCTACTCCTGTTTTATTAAACGGCTCCTATGTTAAACCCACTCCGTTCAATTCTATTTACCCCTGGCGATAGCGGCCGGAAATTGCAAAAAGCGGCCCGTTCTGGGGCAGATGCGGTTGTGATTGATCTTGAAGATGCGGTGGCCCCGTCAGCATTAGCCGACGCCCATCAGCTGACTTTGAACGCCTTGCAGACGATCGATTTCGGCCGGAGTCAACGGCTTGTGCGTGTAAACGGACATAGCCAAGAGGCACTACTGGCTGACATCCAAGCGATTTTGCCCGGCAAGCCCGATGGGGTGGTGGTTCCAAAAGTGGAGACGGCCGAAACTTTGACCTTTGTCGCTGAAAATCTGCCCGAAGAGGTTGCGATCTTTGCTCTTGTCGAAACGGCTCTGGGCTTTATGCATCTGCCCCATATTTTGAGCGCTGGGCCAAAGCTTGCCGGACTCATTTTGGGCGGAGAAGATTTAATCGCTTCGATTGGAGCCAAACCGACTCCCGGCCGAAGTGAATTGGCATATGCACGTAGTGCGCTGGTGATGGCGGCTGCGGCGTATCAGCTGCAAGCAATCGACACGGTATTTACCGCTTGGCGAGATGTAGACGGGCTGACGGAAGATGCTCAAACGGCGGCCGACCTCGGTTTTACCGGTAAGTTGGCGATTCACCCGGCTCAGCTTCCCGCGATCCACAAAGCATTTTCTCCTACGGTTGAAGAGATCGAATGGGCCAATGATGTGTTGCTAGAAGGGCAACGGCTCAAAGAGCAGGGGATCGGGGTCTTTTCATTTGGCGGCCGGATGATCGATGAGGCTCATATTCGTTTGGCTGAACGCATCATCGCTTTAAACAAACAAGATTAAAAAATAAGATACATCTAGCGCTGTTGCTTGCCTTTGGCGCGCAGACTGAAAACTTTTTACCATGTACAACATCAAACAACCCAATTCAGACATGTGCTTCATCTGCGGCCGGAACAACCCGGTTGGCCTAAAAATGACCTTCTTCGACAATGGCGTCGATGAAGTATTGAGCGAAATTACCGTGCCGGAGCACTACATGAGTTATCCGGGAATCGTACATGGGGGTATTTTGAGCACCATGCTCGATGAGACGGTCGCCCGTGTGTCGATGAT
Source organism: Anaerolineae bacterium (assembly GCA_045105475.1). Classification (GTDB taxonomy): domain Bacteria; phylum Chloroflexota; class Anaerolineae; order Promineifilales; family Promineifilaceae; genus WTJY01. The sequence goes on along the minus strand of JBGCDP010000034.1, from coordinate 16,191 downwards.
CGGTGGTGACCACCATCATCTCATGATGTCGGTCAAGCTTGAAGTGAAGTTTCGCCACCCCACCCCGACTGAAACGCCGCTTCATGTGGTGGGCAAGGTGATCAAGCTGCGCGGCCGATTGGGCAAAGCACGTGGCGAGATCCGTTTGCCAGATGGCACGGTGACGTGTGAGGCTGAAATGACGCTGGCCGACCTGCCGGATGAGATTTTACAGAATGCTGATATGGAGGCGTTAGGCTGGTTTGTAGACGAGTAGTTTGAAGATATCTGCTCGCTTAGGCGTTAATCCGTTTACTCACCTAAACTTGGCACTGGCATTGAAATCGAAAAAGGACTTTAAATATGATCCAACCTGCATCCCCACCCCAAGAAAAAGCTGAAAAAAAGTACAACCTAATCGATGCGGATGTGCATCACATTTTGCCTAACTTTTCGGCCCTGATGCCTTACATCGAGCCGAATCTGCGCCGACGTATCGAGCTGGCGAGCAATTCCAAAGCAGAAGCCCGCAACAATTTTCAGATGCCGCGTCGGGCCTACTTTAATCCATTAAGTACCGCTCGGGTTGACACGATGGACGATGATGGGACCAATCACGCATCGATTCCTCAACGTATCAAAGAAGATCTGCTGGATCGCTATGACATCACTTACGCGATTTTGATGGGCAACGATCTAACGACACTTTCTGGGATGCCGGACCCTGATCTTGCGGCCGGGATCGCCCGAGCCTACAACGATTGGACCGACAAAGAGTGGATTAGCTATGATCCACGGTTTAAGCATTCGATTTGGGTTGCACCGCAAGACCCGATTCAGGCCGCGGCCGAAATCGAACGATGGGGAGATGATCCAAACGTGGTGCAGGTTGCCATCGGGCAGATGGATATCTTGGCTGGTAAACGGCATTATTGGCCCATCTATGAGGCGGCCGCCAAATATAATTTGCCTGTTGGCTTTCATGTGGGTGCAGAGTCGGCCGGGAATAACAGTCACCAGCTTGCTGTTGGGGCACCGACCCATTACATCGAGCTACAAACGGGTGTTATCTCGATTGGTATCCAAAATACGATTAGTTTGGTGTGCGAGGGGGTCTTTTCACAGTTCCCGACCCTTAAAGTTGGATTGCTTGAGTATGGTTGGACTTGGCTCCCTGGGTTGATGTGGCGCTTAGATCGGGAATGGCTCTCGTTCCGCACTGAAATCCCGTGGGTCACGAAGCCGCCTAGCGAATATATCAAAGAGCACATTCGCGTAGGGTCACAGCCGCTTGAAGCGCCTAGCCAAGAGCATCTGCACCAGACATTAGAGATGATGTCGGCCGAAAAGATGATGCTTTTTGCGACAGACTATCCGCATTGGGACTTTGATGATCCTAATTATGTGATGCGCAAATTACCAAAGCACATGCGCAAAGCGATTGCTTACGAAAATGCGCGCGAGCTATACGGACTATAAACGTGTCAAAAACGAAATCTAAACATGAAATCTGTCCCTTAGGTGAATTGCAGCCTGGGCAACGAAAAATCGTCCAGATCGGTAAACGCTCGATTGGGATATTTAACATTCATGGGGAACTGCACGCTGTTAGAAACGTATGCCCGCATCAGGGTGCTGAACTGTGTCGGGGGGCTGTAGGTGGCACGATGTTGCCATCAGACAAACCGGGCGAATATACCTACGCCCTTGATGGGCAAGTGCTCCGCTGTCCGTGGCATTTTTGGGAGTTTGACATCACCACAGGTGAGATGATTTTTGTGCCTGAGCCAAAACGGGTCAAAACCTATGATGTCGCTGTTGAAACTCAAGAATCTGCTGTAGAAGTCGTCGAGCAAGTAGACCCTCGTTTAGAAAAGTTTGACGTTGGGGTAGAGAATAAGGTGGTTGTTTTATATCTTTGAGGGCTTAGTTGCTGTGGCTAGCGTTAGAGTTCAATCAGTCCAGCCAAGGTCGGCCGGAAGCCCGCCTTCCGATAAAACGACTCATACTCAGGGGTAAAATCGACATGGAGCCATTCAAGCTCATGCCGCTTCCCAACCTTTTCTGCCTCTTGTAAAAGCATCTGTCCAACCCCTTGCCGTTGAAAACCGGCATGCACCGTTGTGTCCACAATAAAGCCGTGCACCCCACCGTCCCAAGCGATATTCACAAAACCGATTAGCTTTGATTCAGAAAAAGCCGCTACATACTCAAGACTGTGAGCCAACAGTTGGCTGAAATCTCGCTCGCGATGGTTGGGCCAAGCGGAAGAAAACAGCTCATTCATCTGGACGTTTGTTATGGCAGGGCTTATTTGAACTTCAATCATATGTTTAATTTTATTTGGTTAAAAGAGGTTTGATTGAATGAGTGTCATGGAGCGAACTCTATTGCACTCGCTCATGTGTATTTATCAAAGTTGTAAATATATTTAAACCAATAATAAATCATGCTGAGGGGGCTAAGCAGCAAAATGCTAAATATCCAAATGACTTGTTTTCTATCCTGAATATCTTTATTACAGCTTATTTGATAGATATAAAAGACGACGAGAGCAAACATGATCAGAATATGAACAAGGTGAAGGCTTAAGAAAGCGAAGTTTCTACCGTCATCATTTAAAATATTCTGGGCAACATAACTTCCAAACAAAAAAAAATAGGTCGTAGGCCAAATAGAAGCTAGTAGGGTGAACCAACTTTTAAAAGCTTGCATCTTGTCTGTGCCGAGCGCCTAAATCAACTCTGGCTGAATGTCATCTTCGGCCGCTTCTTCAATATGCTCGGGGGCACGTTTAATCGAAACGGGGCCAAACATAAACTCTTGGCTCGCAACAACCTCACGCCGTTTGATGCACTCTAGCGCAGCCAATAGCGTCACCGAAAACTCTGATCGATTTGCAGAATCTGAAAGCAGTTCGCGAAACATAAAGCTTTCACGTGTACGGGCCATGTTGCGCAAGCGATCAATTTGCCCTTCGATGGTGTGCCGCGGCCGCTGGCGCACGCTCATACTGTCTTTTAGCTCTTCGGCCCGCAATAAAATATCGATCAAAAATTGATAAAGCGTATTGGTTGTGAGCCCACTCATGTCTGGCTTGGTCGACACATTCCGTTTGGGAGGCAGGGCCACCCGCAAATAGGTTCGGTAATTTGAATCGAGCCGTTTCACAAACCATTGCGAGGCTTCCTTAAACTGGCGGTACTCACGCAGGCGACGGGCCAATGCTTCGGCCGGATCTTCCTCATCTTCACCCTCAATTGCAATTTTTACATCTGGTAAGAGCGCGCGGGATTTAATCAGCACCAACTGCGCCCCGATCACCAAAAACTCCATCAGCGGTTCAATCCGCTCATTTTGATTCTTGAGCTTTTCCATTTCTTTTAAAAATTGATCAGCCACCCTTGCCAAAGAAATCGCCGTAATGTCTAACTCATCTTTTTGAATGAGGTGCAACAATAGGTCGAGTGGGCCTGAAAAAGCGGGAAGGCTGATGTCTTGGATCGCTGAACTTGTTTTGGATGTGCTCATGATTCGCTTGGATCGGGTCGATAAATACAGTAAACAAATCCATTCATCTGGATGAGTTCTTCCTGCTGATAATATTGCCCAATCGCCTGCAGAACTTCGGGTGGGTAAAACTGGGCCCTGAAAATGACGGTGTCAAATGCCTGTTCTTCTAACATTTTAACCATTTCTGTCATATCGAGTAGTCCGGCAAGGTATAAATTGCGTAATTGGGTCGGATTGGTGATCACTTCCCGGCCGGCGTAGATATTAAAGCCAGCTTCTTCGCTAAAAGCGGCCGTTTCCCCTTTGAGAATTTCAGCCACAATTTGCTTGCCTGCTGCCGTATCCTCTGGGGTTGGCGGACGGCCGATGAGGACAAATGCATCATCGACATAGGGCAGTGGCTCTGCAGGCAAATCGTCGGAGCAAGAGGTTTGGGGTGCCACGTAAGTCACCGTCGGCCGACCGGCCAAGCGGGCCAGTGTTTGGGTAAACGCACTCCCCGTTGGCATGTGGAAGACCAAATTCGCCTGCCAAATAAACAATAGCGGGATGAGGATCATCAGGGCGTGGTATGGCTTGAACGGTAGTTTTTGCGCCCATTCTGGCTGTTCGGTTTCAAAAGTATCGAGTAGGCGTGAGAAGCCTAATCCTGCCAAAATGATGCTAGCGGCAATGGCTGTTACAAAATAGGACTCGCCTGCACCCCAAGTTCCGGCCGTGACGCTGTTGGCCACCGTAAGCACAAACCAGACACTGTAAATCGAAAATCGTTCAAAATAAAGTTGGTAAACGACATATCCGGCCGCTACGAGCGTAATCATTCGGTGAAGTTGGAACCATTGTTTGTATAGGCCGATCGCTTGAGCTGGGAAAAACTCGTTCAGGTTAGCGGCAATCGTATTGATCCACCATTGGTTTTCAGTTGAAATGTTAATCGCTAAAAAGACAGCTCCGGTGACAGCGGCAAAGCCAATGGCCCAAATAACCGAGCGTTTGATGTCCCTTAGAAACCACCAAATGAATAGGGCTGCCACGGTGGCATAAGCGAGCTGTTTGGTAAACCCAGCGAGTAAAAGTAGAAACAAAACGCCGACGATCCACCACGGCCGTTTGCGGCCGTCCGCTTCTTCTTTGTCGATGATAATCGCCATCAACACGACTGCGGCCGCTTCGAACATGATCATGAAGATGTGCTGGCGAAACAGCGGCCCAATGTGATAAACGTAGTTCGAGGCGAAATACATTAGGGCTGATAGTGAAACGAGCCACCAGCGCTTGATCTTCTGCTCACGATAAACAGCGTAGCCCAGCACCCCAGCCGTGATTAGAGTCGATAGAAACGATACAAGGCGGCCGGTCCAATATTGTGGCCCGAAAATCGCGACCAGCGGAATGATAAACAGATGGTAGACGGGAGGATAGTTTGAGGCGTAAAAAGGATATTCGTTGCTGTTGCGATAGGGCCATTCACCATTCATCAGCATGATGGTGTCTAACAGCTCAAACCCTTCCCCTTGATCGTAGTCAAACGGAAATTGAAAGAGCTTTATTGCAAAGTTGAGGTAAACGGCAAAGTAGCCCACATAGGCGAGTAGTGCGAGAAATATAAGTACGGCTGAAACAATTAGAACTGGCTGTTTGCTAAATGATTTAGAGAATTGATTCATAAGTTAAGTGGGTTTGTTTCCCAATGGAATGAGGCTAACCCCGACAAGAATAAGCAATCCGGCCGCTAAAATCGCCATGCGTTGGCTCGGGCCGATCCCCTGATACTCGCTCAAGTTTAAAAGGTCATTGGCAAATGATCCGATGATCCCAACTGTGCCTAAACTCGCTAATCCGATACCCAACCATTTTTTTGTAATCATAAAGTTTGCTTGCCGCCTTAATTAAGTTCTTCTAATTCTCCTAGTCAGGGAATCAGGCGACAAGTTTAATTACACCTGATATTTTGGTGTTAATCACGAGGTCGTCTATAATTTCAGGTATTATGTCTAACTAAATGAGGATTTTGCTGCTTCAGTAACATAATTATTTGCAGCACGTCTTCTAATAAAGAGTGATTTGCGGAATTAGCATCTGCTCGATTTGTACCTCAACCCCCTAAATTATTAATTTATCCGTTTGATTTTTCACGAAATTTGGCCTATAGGTCTATGAAAATATTTACCAGTAGACACAGAAGGGTTCCACCTTCTTCATTACTAATAATTTTACCCGCTCTCTTTCTGTTTTCTATATTTTGGAGTGGATCAAACTTTTTTGCTGAAGCCTCTACTGCGCAGCAAACACGGACGATTCAGTTCAGCAAGGCAACTGAGTCACAAAATGAAGGGGAAAACGATACGAGCCACAGCCTGACGTTGCAAATATCCCCTGCATTGACCGGCTCAGAACGAGTGACCGTGACCTACTCAACCGTTGAAGTGACAGCTCAAGGTAATGCTGACTACACTTCGGTCACCGGGGAAGTTGTTTTTGACTCAACCAGTGCAACTGAAACGATAACCTATACGATTCGAGCTGATACCTTAAATGAAGAGGCTGAAAGCTTTTTCATCCAGCTTAAAAACCCAGAGAATGCGATTTTAGGGGTTAATTCATCTATCGTCATTACGATTTTGGCCAACGATCCGTTACCAACCGCAACCCCGACATCTACGGCTTCGGCCGCTGCAACGCAAGTTTATATCGATACCTATGAAGGGAATGACACCATCCAGACGTCGTATTCTCTCGATGCGGTAACCTCTGGCGCCTGTATTGTCGAAGATGCAACTTTTTGGCCTGCAGGCGACGTAGACTTTTATCGGTTTTGGGCGCAAGCAAGCGCTACGTATACATTGGCTTCTGCTGAGTTGACCTCCGGATTAGATACGATCTTGACGCTGTATGATCCAGAAGGGAATCAAATCATGCAGAATGACGATACATCACCTGGCCTAAGAACATCAACGCTTACGTTCACTCCTTCGCGTGATGCTTGGCACTATTTTTCACTGGTTAATGAAGATCCGTCTAATCCGGCCGGAAAGACTTACTGTGTCACGATGTCTGAGATCGCTCCAACCGTCACCCCATCACCAACGCCAACGACCGTTTTTGAGCAATCGGCCGCCAATGACGCTTGTGCGGTTGCTGCCGGATTCACAGATAACGATATTCCGGAAAACTCGTGTGTGCTCTCATCAACCAGCGTGACACAGGATAACTTTGTCCCACGTCGATCTGATATTCGTGATATCGATTATTATCGGATTTGGGTCAAAACGAACAGTTTCTATACGTGTGACACACTTGAGGGGATTTCAGAATTTAATGACACGCGCATGAAGTTCTTGGATCAAAACCGTAATCTGATTTCTGAGAATGATGATTTTGATGCAACGTCTTCTGGTAGTAAATTAAGCTATCTAGCGACATACACCGGCTGGATGTATGTTTTTGTTGAACCAACTATCGATGTTGAATACAGAATTGCTGACAAATATACGTATACGTTGACTTGTTCGGCCGAGGTTGTGACCCCAACCTCAACCCCACGCCCAACACAAGTGCCTTCAACTGGCACAGGCGGAGGTGGCGGTAATGCTGCTGTACGAACTTCAACCCCAACGCCAACGATGACGGCTGAACCTTTACCACAGAGCACAATCGATGTTTTGGCAACGGTTCAAGCGGCTTCAACGCCAACGCCGCCACCCACACCACGGCCAAACATTAGCATTAACCCGTTGCCAACGATGATTCCACCCGTGACACCGGTGTATGCAGCTGATTTACAGGTGGTGCTGTTTTATGATCGCAATCAAAACAATCTGCCTGAAATTGATGAAGGGATTGTTGATATGGCGGTTCTCGCCAAAGATGGCAATACGGGGCAACTTTTAGCCTTGGGCTATACCAATGAAGCTGGACTTCTCCGCTTTCAGGTGTCACCATCGGCCGAATCCCTTGTAATTTCAATCCCATACTTTAGCATTGACCAGACAATTTCTGTCTCTGCTACTGAACTACTTATTCGTGTTGCGCCCAGTGCGCTGCCTGTAACGCTCCCATAGCTTTGGCTACTGGGGCCTGAATTTATGTCCGAAGAGGAAACATCCACATCGCAATCACCTAACGATTCAGGTAGTAGCTCATCACCTGGCAATTCGCTTTTTTCAATTGACTTTACGCCACAACTTCTGCTTATGTCAGTCTTAGGGCTGCTCGGGCTGCTGCTGGTTTGCGTCTTCGGCGTGCTGCTTGTTGATCCACTTGGCTGGACGGATGAACCGGACGACGGTGTCAACGTTGAAGTCATCGAATCAGAAGGGGAAGGTCTAAACACCAGTGCAGACGGTTCAGACGCAATTGTTATTTTTGACGGAGGCACGCCGCTTAGCATCGATTTAGACCCGCCTAGCTCGCTTGAACTTGATGGTAAAACGATCCCTATCAAGGCTCAGTTTGTGACAGAAGCTGGTTCTTGGGACCCTGATATCGCTGACGGCCGGGTGGCTGAATGGGTGTTTGGTACCATCGTTAATCCTGTATTTGGCTTAAGTGGGTCTGAAGAAAACGAGTTGCTTTTGCAAAAGCTTGTGCCAGGTGACAAGATCAAGATCAATTACAATAGTGGTGATGATCGCGAGTTTTTAGTCAGCGGCCGCGAATTTGTATCTATTTCAGATAGCGAGCTGTTTGCTCAAAATCGGCCGGGAGTAACATTGCTTTGGTTAGGGGGTAATTCGCCTGATAATCGGCTAGTCGTCTATGGTGAATACACTTTGCCAGAGTCAACGGCGAGCCAAATCGAAGATGACCGTATCGCCAGCCCACAAGAACCTGTTGTATTTGGCAATCTTGCTATTACCGTCAATCAATTCCAGTTAGGGGGAGCAAATACAATAGCTCCTCCTGGATTCTCGATCTTTTTAGTCGACTTTGTGATTGACAATCAAGGTAACAATCGGATCGACAGTGGCCTTTTACGCATCTCCCTCAAAGATCAGCAGGGCAATCAATATTCGATGAATTCAGCTGCTGCCGCGAGTGGTACTTTTCCTGCTTTAAGCGGGTTTATTGAGCCTGGCAGTCAAAAACAAGCGACGGCCGCTTTTCAAATCCCATCTGGGCTAAGTGGCAACTTGCTCGAATGGAAAATGAGTCGGGTGGATATCCCTGGTGAAATTTCTGTCGGGATTCCATTTGGCGGCAATGATGCGATGAACGCGGCCGTAACACTAACGGCGGCCGACGTCTCTGAAGATGGTGCGACTATTATTGTGTCTGGTAGCGTGACAAATGGTGGCAGCCAGTCATTCTTGGTCAATGCGTCTGATGTCTCCCTGACAGAAAATGGCACCGTCTTTTTGGTCTTCTCAACCACTCCGGGATTCCCATGGTCGGTTCCTCCTGGGCAAGTAGTTAATTTCTCACTGAGCTTTCAACGGCCGGCAGGCTCCTCTGCAACTTTTACGTTGTTAGGCGATTCGTTTGAATTGAACGGAATCCGCTAACTTGGTTGATCTTCTGGTGCGATAAAGCCAAATAACGAAGTTCGGCCGTTTCCGCGGCTCGTATGAAACAAAATCATGCCTGCAATGATTAACGCAACTCCTAATCCTAATCCTGCCAGCTGAAACGGACCTACAAACGGCCGTGCAAAATCAGGTAGCGTATGTGTGCCAATCCCCATTAAATCTGAAAGCCCTGAGACAAAGGCGAAAATAAGCCCTGTGGCGCCTAATCTAACTCCGATATCTGCCTGTAATGAGCGCGGTTCATCTTCGCGCAAATGATTGAGATAGATAAAGCCTGCAAGCGTAAGTAGGCTGATCCCAGCTAATAACTGGATCATTTGGATCATGCCAAAGCCCGGCGTAATGTCCAGACCGAATAATCCGACTGTGATGGGTGCCCCTGCAAAAAACACGCCTAAAATGCCTGTTGTTAGTAAAAAAATATTTCGTATGCGGTCAGCCATAATGTTTGAGGTGGGTAGGTTTTAGCAAATAAAAAAGGCCACGCATGTGCGTGACCCTTTTGGTCGGGGAGGCCGGACTTGAACCGACGACCTCTTTACCCCCAGCAAAGCGCGCTACCAAACTGCGCCACACCCCGATTTAGATAAAGATTTTAACAGATGGGGAAAGAAGGAACAAGAAAAATTTAGGACGCATGTAAAAAGGCTTGATAAGCGGTGGTTGAGTTTACCGAAGTTCTTGATTGCGTAGCAGCCATCTATCAGTCGTGAGCTTGGCATGTGTGTCATCCCAAGATTTTTGACAGGAATTGTCAAATTATTCTATCTATAACCTTCTTTACCTGAATGTATCTATTGTGTGGATAATAAATGCAATCATTTGTATTTGATGGGATTAGATGAGAAATCTCTCACAGTTGCTATAATCAGGAGCCTCAAGCCATCTACAAATGGCTTCCTCATTTATTAAATGGGGTTCACTTACGAATTTTTCCAATTTCCGCTCTCTCAAATTTATATGAGATTATTTTTATGGTTAGTGCTCGATCAAACCGACCTGAAAGATGATTCTTGCTAAAATTTGTGCTCGAGCTATTTTCTTGAATATCAGGAGTGTTAAATGAATTTATACGAGTACCAGGCAAAACGCCTTTTTGCTAAATACGGTATTCCGATTCCTCAGGGTGATGTAGCAAAGACCCCTGAAGAAGCCAAAGCGATCGCCGAAAAAATGGGCGGCCGTGTGATTGTTAAATCTCAGGTACATGTTGGCGGCCGTGGTAAGGCTGGTGGCGTGAAGTTAGCTGATGATGCGGCCGATGCTGCAGCAAAAGCTAAAGAGATCCTAGGATTAGACATCAAGGGACACATCACCCGTATCGTCTTGATTGACGAACTTGCGCCAGGCGGCATCGAGCAAGAAATTTATCTTGCGATTTTGACCGACCGGGCAGCTAAAAAACCGATGATCATGGCCTCTTACGAGGGTGGCATGGATATCGAAGCTGTGGCTGAAGAAACCCCTGAAAAAATCTTTAAAGTGTGGGTTGACCCAGCTTTGGGATTAAAGGGATACCATGCCACCTACATCGCTTCTGGCATGGGCTTGCCTAAAAATCTTTGGAAAGAATTTGGCGTTTTATTGTCTAATCTGTACACCTGCTTTATGAGCAGCGATGCTGAATTGGCTGAAATCAACCCGCTTGTCATTACTGGCGAGGGTCATTTGATGGCGCTTGACGGCAAAGTCACGATTGATGATTCAGCCCTTTATCGCCAGCCAGAATTGGCCGCGATGGAAGACAAAGAAGCGATTCCTGCCTCTGAGTTAAAAGCAGCCGAAGCTGGTGTTAGCTTTATCCAACTCGATGGAAACATCGGTTGTATGGTGAATGGCGCGGGCTTGGCGATGACCACCATGGACATCATTCAGCTATTTGGCGGCTCACCGGCTAACTTCTTAGACATTGGCGGTGGTGCAAATGCTGAGAAAGTAACGACTGCGCTTGAAATCATCTTGTCAGACCCGAAAGTAAAAGCGGTTCTGATCAATATCTTTGGCGGTATCACCCGTGGTGATGAAGTTGCAAAAGGGATTGTTGCGGCACTCGAATCGATTGATACCGATGTGCCAATGGTTCTGCGTTTAGCAGGCACCAATGCGAAAGAGGGTCTTGAGATTTTGGCAGGTGCTAACTTGCCAACGGCCGAAACATTATCTGACGCAGCGAGACAAGCGATTGCGTTGGCAGCAGCTTAAGGGAGGGAGAATCTAAAATGAGTATTTTAATCAATAAAGATACCCGCTTGCTGGTTCAAGGAATCACAGGTGGACAGGGAACCTTCCATTCAGGGCGCATGATTGCGGCCGGAACAAACATCGTTGCTGGCTCTGTGCCAGGCAAAGGTGGACAAAAAGCGGTTGGCGATGTACCTGTTTTCGACTCTGTACAAGAAGCAGTTAACAAAACCGGTGCCAATGCTTCGATCATTTTCGTACCAGCTCGCTTTGCGGCCGATGCGATCACCGAAGCGGCCGATGCCGGTTTGCCTCTGGTCGTTTGTTTAACCGAGCATATTCCAGTGATGGATATGATTCGAGTACGCAACTACATCGACAAAGGGAACACCCGTCTAATCGGCCCTAACTGCCCTGGTTTAGTGACTCCTGGTGAGTCAAACGTCGGTATCATTTCGAATGACATCGTCAAACCTGGTTCGATCGGTGTTGTTTCAAAGAGTGGTACGCTGACCTATGAAGTGGTTTATGCCCTTTCATACAAAGGTTTAGGCCAATCAACTTGTGTTGGTATCGGTGGTGACCCGATTAACGGAACCAACTTTATCGACGTGCTCAAATTGTTTGAAGCGGATGATCAAACTGAAGAAATTATTCTGATGGGTGAGATCGGCGGAAACGATGAAGAGAAAGCGGCCGAGTACATCAAAGAGCACGTGAGCAAGCCTGTTACTGCGTTTATCGCGGGTGCAACGGCTCCTCCCGGCCGGCGGATGGGCCATGCGGGTGCTATCGTTGAAGGTGGCTCGGGTACGGCTCAAGGCAAGATGGACGCACTGCGTGAAGCGGGTGCGAAGGTTGCTGAACATCCTGAACAAATCGTCGACATTATCGTTGGACGGAAATAGATTCAGATCGATTTAATTCCAAGCCTGCCAGACCAAAATGGTCTGGCAGGCTTTTTTTATGTCAGGTAAGCCTTTGAACAGGTTGTGAGTAGGTTGGCTCTTGCAACCTCTCAAAGCTACAATTTCCTTCTATGGAAAGATTTAGACAGATTTTTCGGTCGGTTATTTTGGTGATGGGCTTTTTCGGCCTGAGTAAAATAACTGGACTGATTCGGGGACGGTTTGTGGCGGGGCGTTTTGGAGCTGGGGATGAGTTTGATGCGTTTACGGCCGCCAATCAATTGCCAGAGCTGTTTTTTGTGCTGATTGCGGGTGGGGCATTAGCGGCCGCATTTATCCCGATCTACACAGAATATTTAAAAGATGAGAAGCTAAAAGAAGCGTTGAAGCTCACACATAGCACTTTGTCATTGGTGCTGATTGTGCTGGGTGCTTTAGCCGGTATCGGAGCGGTTTTTGCTCATCCGATTTCGGCCGTGCTTGTGCCAAGTTACTCGCCAGAGCAGCAGCAACTGACCGCCGAATTGATGCGCATCATTCTGCTTCAAACGATGTTTTTCGGTGTCTCTGGCGTAATGTCTGCTTTTCTTAACGGGAATCAGCACTTTGCACTCCCTGCTTTAGCCTCGGTGGCTTTAGACATCGGTTATGTGATCGGTCTCTTTTTGTTCGTCGATTTTATGGGGATGGGCATACATGGTCTAGCTTGGGGAACCGTTTTAGGGGCATTGATGCACATTCTGATTCAGGTGCCTGCGCTGATCAAATATGGCTTTAGCTGGCGGCCGACGCTCGATTGGAAGCTCCCCGGCACGCAAGAACTGATTCGACTGATGGGGCCGCGATTATTGACGTTAGGCACGATTCAATTTGCAGACTTGTTTATTGTGCGTTTATCCTCAGATTTACCCAGCGGCGCACTCTCTGCTTATTTTTACGGCTATTTTGTGATGCAGCTGCCTGAAACGCTATTTGGAACCGCTATCGCTTTAGTCGTTTTCCCAACGCTCGCTGAAATGTGGAATGAGGGGGATATTGAATCGATGAAGCGGACAGCGATGACGACGTTGGGCATCATCTGGACCTTAACGATTCCGTCGGCCGTGGCTGTCTTTTTGTTGGGTCAACCGGCGATCGCTCTGTTGCTCCAAGGCGGCGCGTTTGATGAGAACACAACCACGCTTGTCTACGGTATTTTAATCTTCTTCTCCCTGCGCATAGTCAGTGAGGCGTCGCTCGAAATTCTGGCTCGCCTGCTTTACGCGCAACATGACACCTTCCGGCCGATGTTTGCCTACTTTGTTTGGCTTATTGTCCAAGTGGGAGCCGCATTCTGGCTCGTTGGGTCGATGGGTGTTCAAGGGTTGGCTCTTGCGAGTACGATTGCTTTTACCGTCTTATCGATCCTACTGTGGGGCATTAGCCGCTGGAAGCTGGGGCCATTGGGTGAAGGCGTTGCTTTGTGGAGCGCGGCTCGTGCGATTGTGGGAGCAGCTGTCATGGCGGGTGCCATCCTTCTGGTGAACCAAGTCATCGACAATACGTTCTTGTATTTAGCAGTTGGTGGGGCGGTTGGTGGGGTGGTCTATATCGGGGTGACGATGCTGCTTGGCGGCCGTGAAATTCAAGATGCACTGGCGCTGGTGCGCAATCGCTAATCTCTAAAAATTGATAGGAAAACGTGATTTTTTCCAGCGTGAAGGAGCAAAGCCGAAGTTCTTGCGAAAGGCGGCCGTAAAGTGGCTATGGTTCGCATACCCAACATCTAAAGCCAATCGATTCAGATCATTTGGATAGTCTGCTAATCGTTCAAAAGCATTGCGCATACGAATATCTTCTAAGAATTTGTACAATGGGCGGCCGACCTGCTGGCGAAATACACGGCTTAGATGATAGGGTGAAACATACAATGATTTTGCGACACCTTGCAGCGTTAAAGGCTCATTGAAACGGGTTAGCAGTAGTTTTTGAGCCTCAAAGGTGATTTGGCGGTGGGTCGATTGTGTACTGGCTTTGACATGCGGTTTTACCCCTCTTTGTGCAAAGCTGTCAGCTACAATTGATTCAAGTAACTCAATCGCCATTTCATCGATCTTGAGCCTGCTCACATCGGGCTGTTCAAGCTGTTCAAGAAGCTGACGCTGGCGAATAAAGTTCTGGCGGCTCACAAACGCATGAGTGAATAAGAAAGGGGTATGATTTCTTTCTTGAGCTGTTTGATCAAAAGATGCCAGAATCTCATGTAAAAGTAGCGGGCTGAACTGGAAATACTCACATCGATCTCCTTCTTGCGTTAGCTTGCTACGCTCATACTCAGTCCTATTGTTATAAAAAACGACGACATTTGGAGAGCCCGCAAGCTGGCTACGGCCGTCCATGGTTAACGCAACCGACGTTCGGGGGAAGACGACCATGTGATGCCAGTCGAAAACCTGTTTGGCGTGAAAAAGCGGGTGAGCATGATGACAGTTAAACGTGCCTACCCACACTAAATTTCCTCGAAAGATAAATTCATTTCGATAAGGATAGGGGGGCTGGCTTTGACGATTGGAAGTATAAAAATACACGATCGCAGTCTAGCCAGAGTCTCCTTTAGCGTCAATGATTGGTTGAAAAGCTTAATCTTGCCCTACTTATTCTTGGGTTGGAAATAAAGTCTGATCAAACTCTGCTACATAAATTTCCGTTTTGTTGGAGGCACCCAGCTCGACGTAGAGGTAGAAACGATCTAGTGCGTAAACGAGCTCGGTAAACCAGATATTTTGCCCTCGTGATTGAACATCTCGCGCCTTAAATAGTTCGGTTGCTGACCGGACCCAATCTGAACCATTTTGGCTAAAGGCTAAACCATGTTCTTGAAATAGTGTGTTGCCACCCATCTGTTTGGTGCTGGTATAGACCATTACTAAACCTTGATCAGTTCGGCGTACGCGGGGCTGATAAACGTGGGAAGCGTCCCAATCGGCACCACTGCCTGTAAAAATCGGATCACTTTCAGCATAAGGAGCTTCTGTTTCAGGGTCATTGTGCTTGGTCCACGTTAACCCATCAGCCGAAAATGCCCGGCCGATGCTGGCGCTGTCGCGCCGGAGCCCGCTATAAAACATGGTGAAGCCCTCGTCCGTTTGCACAACGGATGGGGCTCGCACCGCTAACTCATCCCACTCCCCTTTACCACCCGGCATTAAGATCGGTTCATCCAGCGGCGTCCAAGGGCCAACGGGGCTAGGAGCTGTTGCAAGGCCGATAGAGCCTTTTGAGGCTGGCCATGACCATTCATCCCAAGTGTAGAAATACATGACCCATGTGCCATCCTCAAGCACAATGACGCTTGATGCCAATAAGGCGACCTCGGCATACTCAACCTCGTCTCCTTCATAGATCGGATCTTCTTGCACCAATTCCCACGTAATGCCATCGGCCGATGTTGAATACATAATGTCTACAGTGGCAGGCCAGCCGGTAAAGGCATTGTGAAACATACCATCGTGGTAAACGACCCCGCCGGGGTCTGTGTATTGTTTGCCATTGGGGCCGATATTGCTATTGGGGACGGCCGGATTTTCACCATAAATTGTAATTTGGCCTTCAACCGGGAAGCGAGCCACAACCGGTGTGGGGGCTTTGGTAGGGCGCGGTGTTTGGGTTGGTTCAGTTGTGGGAGTAATTGTTGGCGTTTCGGTTACTGTCGCTGTGGGCGTAGGTGTGTCAGTAGGAGGTACCACAGTCGGTGTGGCGGTTGGCTCAGGGGTTGCGGTAGCTGGGGCGGCCGTTGGCGTGGGTGAAACAGCGGTTGTGCAGCTAAAAAGGAGTAGAGCAAAAGTTGATAACCAAATTGATTTAAGCATGATTTAACCTCTCTAAATAGAGTAGAGAGGTTAAATCATGCTAGGGTAAGGTCGCTGTCGAAATCTTGCTCATTTTCGGCTTGCCTACCAATCTTTCCGAAAACCGTCTTCCACAACGCTGTACAGCGAAATCTATTTAACTCTCTGGCACCTGCCCGACAACGACAATGTGGTTTTCCCGCCAATAAAAATCAGGATGTTTTAAAAGATGATCGGCCGACTCAAAATTTGCGG
>JBGCDP010000033.1:0-36781 GCA_045105475.1 Anaerolineae bacterium | reverse complement strand
GATCAACTGATGGCAAAAGCACGTGAGTATGCTGAAACGATGATCCAAGGTGCGCCACTGTCGCTGGCGGCCGTGAAAGAGCTAACCCGTGCGACCGCCAACATGAGCATGGCAGAAAGCTATGCGTTTATGCGCTCTGGCGAAGCGACGGTATACGACAAAATGTTGGCATCGGCCGATGCAGAGGAAGGGCCGAAGGCGTTTGCTGAAAAGCGTGATCCGGTCTGGAGAGGTAAATAACCTATGGATTTATACAAACTCTTCGATGCTCAATCGATCTGTGTGATCGGCGCAAGTGCCAAAGAAGGTAGCTTTGGCGGCACCGTGCTCAAAAACCTTGTCGATTACGGCTACCCCGGCCAACTGTTCGGCGTACATCCCAAAAACACGGAAGCGTTTGGGGTGCCGTGCTTCCCATCTTTAACCGACATTCGCCAAGTGCCTGACACAATCGCCCTTGCCGTTGCGAACCATCATCTGCTCGGCTATTTAGAAGAGGCTGGAGAGTTGGGTGTGGGGGCGGCCGTGGTTTTTGGTGACCCAACTGTTGGCGCTGGCCGTGATCCTGAGCTTGAAGGGCAAATCGCCCAAGTTGCTAAAGATTATGATATGGCGGTTTTAGGGGCGAACGGGATGGGGTATTACGCGCTACCGAACGGGATCGTCATTTCTGGTTATCCGGTTGATCCACAGAAAAAATCGGGCAGCGTGGCTCTGATCACCCATTCTGGTACGATTTTCGACTCGATGACGCAAAACAATCGGGACGTTGATTTTAACTATGTGATTTCGGCCGGAAACGAAACCTGCTTAACGGCGGCCGACTATCTCGATTTTGTTTTAGACGACCCGACAACCAAAGCGGTGGCGATGTATTTGGAAACGGTTCGGGACCCCGTGCTGTTTGTCGCTGCGCTCCAAAAAGCCTTAGAAAAAAAGATCCCCATCATCGCCCTAAAAACCGGCTTGAGCGAGCGGGGGCAACTGATGGCACAAGCCCATACAGGCGCACTGGCTGGCGGGGCAGAAGCGTATGCGGCCCTGTTTGAAAAATACGGGGTGCGCCAATGCTTCACGCTCGATGAGATGATGGACACGGTGGAGCTGTTCAGCATGATCCAGCGGTTGCCAACGCCTAATGTTTCTGCGCTGATGGAGTCAGGGGGTGAACGATCGATGCTGGTTGACATTGCGGCCGATGTTGGGGTCGAACTCACAACGTTTAACGCAAGCACTGATCAACGGCTGACCGCCATCCTTGAAGATGGAGTTGAGCCGGACAACCCGCTCGATGCGTTTGGCTCCGGCCATAACGTGCAAGACACCTATCGAGACTGTTTGCTAGCGATGGACGCTGATCCTGGAACCGGCCTGCTCTGCTTGGCGGTAGATTTGGCTCGTGACAGCTATTTGTCGCACAATTATGTGAATGGGGCGATGGAGGCTTTGCCGAAGATCACAAAGCCGTTTGCCGGTTTGGTCAACCTGACGGCCGGGGCACATGATGGGTTGATGGCAAAACTGCGGGCCAAAGGGGTTCCGGTTTTGATGGGGACTGAAACTGGGATGAAAGCGATTCGTCATCTAGCGGAATTTAGCGCTTTTGCCAATAGGGATCAGACCATTGAGACGGCTAAAAGGTCAGGTAAACAAATCAAGGATTTGGGGAAAAGCCCCATCGGTGAATACGAGGCGAAGCAACTTTTGGCCGGATACGGCTTGCCGGTGCCGCCAGAGCGGCTGGTGCATTCGGCCGATGATGCGGCCGCTTTTGCCCATACGATCGGTTTCCCCGTGGTGCTAAAAACGGCGGCTGAGGGGCTTTTGCACAAATCAGAGGCGGACGGTATCCGCTTGAATTTGCAAGATGGCCCGACGGTCCGTGCAGCATATGCTGATGTCAGCGGCCGGTTGGGATCGGCCGTTCTTATCCAGCCGATGGCTGATTTAAACGCAGGGGTTGAAATGCTGTTGGGGATGAAGAATGATCCACAGTTTGGCCCACTTTTGGTCATTGGATTAGGCGGTATCTTTGTTGAAATCTTTAAAGATGCGGTGACGGTGTTGCCGCCGTTGACACGTGATAAAGCGGCCGAGGTGCTCCAACGGCTCAAAGGGTTTCCGCTGCTGGATGGCGCACGCGGTCGGGAAAAAGTTGATGTGGAGGGGCTAATCGATACGATTTTGGCGTTTGATCAGTTCGTCGCAGACTATGGTGACCAGCTAGACGAAGTTGACATCAATCCATTGGTGGTGTCGGCCAATGGCTGCGTCGTGGTAGATGGATTGCTCGTCCCCAAAACGAGTTGATGCATTTTGACGTATCTTGAGGCATCTGATAGTTTGATCTAAATTATGATAGGGGTGTGACACAATCTGGTGAAGTCACACGATATTAATTTGGAGATTATGATGAGAAATCAAAATAGAGGATGTGGATTTATCGCTATCCCGATTGGGATTATTATATTTTTTGCGGCGTTTTTCGTGATTTGGTTTAACGAAGGGCGGGTCGATTTATCGGTGCTGGCGGAGGACAGCGTGCCGTTGACGGCTGATCAGTTTAGCCCTGAAAATGAAGGGCAGCTTGTTTCAGTTTCTGGCACGATTGAAGCAAATGAAATGCTGGGTGATGACCCTTATCTGAAGCCGCAGCCGCTAATTCATTTGGTGCGCACGGCCGAAATGTATGCTTGGGATGAAAGTGGAGATGATGAAGATGGTTATAGCTACAGAAAAGAATGGACTAGCTCGCCCGAAAACAGTGACGACTTTGATCAGCCATCGGGCCATCAAAATCCGCCGATGTCTGTGACTGGAGATAACTTTTCACTTCAGTCAGCCACACTTGGCCAATATACTATTTTGCCTACTCAAATCGTATTTAATCAAGTTGATGATGTCTCTTTAAGTGAAGGCATTGTCAGCGGCGGCCGGATGTCTGAAAACTTTGTATATGTTGGATCAGCATCACCACAAGACCCCCAAATTGGCGATATTCGTTTGAGCTATAGCGGGTATCAAGCTGGTCAGTTTGGGACTGTGTTTGGCAAACAGCAGGGGAATCAGCTGGTGACTTGGCGTGACAGTGATGACACTTTGTTATACCGAGCGTATCCATTGGATCGTGAAGGTGGAATCGCTGCGCTGCGCACAGAATATCTAACCGCTTTATGGGGGACACGGATGTTGGCCCTGGGTATGTTTTTTGCTGGTTTGATGATGGCAGTTGCCCCTTTGCGGAAGGTGCTGGGCTACATTCCGATTTTGGGCAATGTTGGGAATATGGTGATTGCTGCGGCCGCTTTTGGTATCGCGTTTGTTGTGTGGGCGGTAACGTTGTTGATTGCTATCCTGTTGCATAATATCATCGCTTTGATTGTTGTTTTACTCCTCGTTGGAGGGGTTGGTTATTATTTTTGGTCTAAACGAGATAAGGAAAAATCGCCAGACGATTTAGGAATGGCGTAAATGACGTGGACCGTGTTGCGCAGAATGAATCACGCATCACGGTCCACGAACTCAATTGGAAATTGGAGAAGATTTAATGAAATATGAACTGTTTATAACGGCCGCGATTACGGGGGCTGGGGCGACCCAAGACAAGCACCCAGATCTGCCCATTACGCCTGAGCAGATT
This sequence comes from Anaerolineae bacterium, assembly GCA_045105475.1. Classification (GTDB taxonomy): domain Bacteria; phylum Chloroflexota; class Anaerolineae; order Promineifilales; family Promineifilaceae; genus WTJY01. Next base: position 33,141 of record JBGCDP010000033.1, on the reverse strand, counting down.
GCGAATTCAGCGATTGAAGCGGCAAAAGCGGGTGCGGCGATCTGCCATATGCACGTGCGTGACCCCAAAACGGGGGTTGGCTCACGCGATGTGGGACTTTACACAGAGGTGTTTGAACGCTGCCGTGCGGCCGATGTTGATATGGTGATCAACTTTACGGCCGGGATGGGTGGGGACTTGGTGTTTGGCTCTGGAAATAAGCCATTGCCTTTAAATGCTGATGGGACGGATATCGCGCCACCCATCGAGCGCTTGGCTCATGTTACAGCACTCCGGCCGGAAATCTGTACGCTTGACTGTGGGACGATGAACTTCGCGGCTGGTGGTGATTACGTGATGGCGAACACCCCAGGTCAGCTAGAGATCATGGCGAAACATGTTCAAGAGTTAGGGGTTAAACCTGAACTTGAGGTATTTGACTACGGCCATCTTGTCTACGTCAAGGAGCTAATCCGCCTGGGTTTGCTAGACGATCCAATTTTGATTCAACTGTGTATGGGGATTCCATATGGGATGCCGAACGATGCACTGACGTTGGCGACAATTGCAAGCCAAGTGCCAGATGGGGCGATCTATTCTGCCTTTTCAATCGGCCGGATGCAGCTGCCTTATGTTGGCATGTCGGCCGGGGTTGGGGCCAACATCCGTGTAGGTCTAGAGGATAACTTATATTTGGATCGTGGCGTTTTTGCGTCCAATGCAGACTTGGTGACCCGAGCGGTTAACATCTTGTCAAATATGAACATCAAGGTGATGGGACCAGAAGCGGTACGTGAGAAACTGGGATTGGTAAAGCACTAAATAGGAATTAGCACCTTAATGTTTAAAAACACCCTGTTGTCATTTGGCCATGGGGTGTTTTATTTTAAATGGCGTTCAAGAGCATCGATGGCTAAAAAATAGCTGTGTCGGCCGAATCCGGCGATGACGCCCAAGCAGACAGCGCTTAGCACTGATTTATGCCGAAACTCTTCCCGTGCGTGTACGTTAGAGATATGAAGTTCCACGACGGGAATATCTATAGAAGAGATCGCATCACGGATCGCAATGCTGTAGTGGGTGAAAGCTCCAGGGTTAATCAAAATTCCATCGGCCGTTTGGCGTGCTTCTTGAATGGCGGTTACAAGCTCCCCTTCAATGTTTGATTGGTAGTCATGCAGAGTTATATCTTTTCCGGCCGCATACTCTTTTAGCGCCTTAACCAAATCTGGCAAAGTTTCAGCGCCATAGATTTCAGGCTCTCTAGTCCCCAGCATGTTGAGGTTTGGCCCATTTAGTAAAAGGAAATTGTGTTTGCTCATCGCTTCTCCATGATCTAAGTTAAAAGCGGTTAATTGATATAGAGTAATTTTACCTGCAATTTTGGAAATCGGTTGTTTTAGCTTAAGTGGTGATGCTATTGCCCAGAGGGGGTTCCGGCAGATACAATCTTTCAAGCTATGAAAATTGATGGAAAAACACAACTGATTGGACTTTTAGGCTGGCCTGTTTCGCATTCAAGAAGCCCTTTTATGCATAATGCGGCTAGCCAAGCTGAAGAGAAAAATTTAGCTTATTTGCCTTTGCCCGTTCACCCAGAAGCGGTTGAGGATGCACTGCGTGGGCTGCCTGCATTAGGCTTTCTAGGCGTTAATGTTACGGTACCACACAAACAAGCTGTGATGTCATTTTTAGATGAGATTGACCCGGCCGCGCGCGCGATTGGGGCGGTCAATACGATTTTATTTACTCAGCAGCCTGATGAGAGCTATCCACCAAAATCTAAAGGATTCAATACGGATTGGTTAGGTTTTCAAGACGATCTGATCAACTATGGGGTTGAGTTTAAAGGGCGCGACTGTCTTGTGCTTGGGGCTGGAGGGTCAGCCCGTGCGGTTGTTTATGCTTTGCTAAAAGGTGAGGCAAATGTAGTTCTGTGTGCACGTCGTTTAGAGCAAGCTCAAGCTTTAATTGCAGATATGGAGGGACACTCTCTTGCTGGAAAGGCAACCGCCTTTATGTTTGATCAGCTTGATCTTGTGCTCTCTCAGATTTCGGCGCCTCTCATTATAAACACAACACCGGTTGGTATGTTTCCCAACATTAGTCAGTCGATTTGGCCTGAAACCTGTGCATTTCCAGCCGGGAGCTTTGTCTATGACCTAGTCTATACCCCGGCCGAAACGCTTTTGATGTCACAGGCGAGTGCGGCCGGATGCGGTGCTGCAAACGGACTTGGCATGTTAGTAGGGCAGGGAGCGTCTGCTTTTGCTATCTGGACCGGGATCACCCCCAGCTTGGCAGTTATGGAAGCTGCACTGGCCGATTGATTCAAATAAGAACGGTTTACAGGGGTATTGAGACTATTTGATTGTTCCGTTGCCTGAAATTAAAAAGGTCTCACTAATTTTAACGAGGGCATTGGAACGCTCTAAGGCGTTTTTGCCAGACTTTCTCTCTTGTTTTTGCCTGTAAAATAAGCCTAGATCTATGTATCCTCTCTGGTAAATCATAGCCTTGTTAGGACCTTTATCCCTCCTTATGGTCTTTTCGATTTGACCTGTTTTTAATACCCTAGTGAGGTAGTACCAAGCGGTGCTTACATTATTTTTAGTTAAACCTTTGCGCTTAAATCTAAACCTACTAATTTCCGAAAGACCACATTTTTGACCTGAACTGATCTAAAGGAATCAATTGTGAATTAAGAATGTTCATGAGAATTAATTTTAAGCCTTTACGGAGTGTCATAAGTGATTGAACCTGATGGGCAATCAGCTGTATCTAAAAATCTAGACGTGGAGCCTTTGCGCGAGGAGGTGCTAAAAACGATTAATGATCGTGGGATTCTGCCGCACAACAAAAGGAAAGAGATCGATCCAAAGTCTCTTAACTTGAAAATGGCGCAATGTTTAATCGAAGAGCTGCAGGTTAACCAGGTCGAGCTTGAATTGCAGAATGAGCAATTGCGAGATGCCAAGCAGAGCCTTGAGCTTTCTCATAAAAAGCTGGAAGAAAGGCAAAGACTATTGCAAGCGGCCGTGGAGTACAGCACTGACGGGATTTCGATTAGCGATATGCGCCAGCATGATAATCCGATTATCTATGCAAGCCCTAAGTTGGCTGAGATTTCTGGGTATTCGGCCGAAGAGCTTGAGGGTGGGAATTGGCGGATGCTTTATGAAGAAGAGCCAGATGAAGAGGCTCGATCATTAATACGAGAGGCTTTCAGTTTAGGGCGTGAATGCCGGACTTATGTTCGGAACTTACGTAAAGATGGGACACCATTTTATTGTGAAGTGACCCTTTATCCACTAACTGATGATAGAGGCATTGTTACTCATTATGTGAGTGTCATTCATGACATTACTGAGAAACGTAAGACTGATCAAGCGCTTTTGCAAGCCCAACGGCTTGACTCGATTGGTGTGCTTGCTAGTGGTATTGCCCATGACTTCAATAATATATTGCACGGCATTATGGTCCAATCTACTTTGGCGATTAAACGGTTAGATGATGAGCATCCAGCCCTTGAAAATGTTCAGAAAGCCTATCAAGCTACACAGCGCGCGGCCGATTTGACCCACCGATTGTTGTCATATGCAGGTCGTGGAAATTTTGAAGTTCACCATGTTGACTTAAATGATTTAATCTCAGAAACGCTTCAATTGATTTCGAGTACGATTCGTTCTGATGTAACGATTGAAACGGAGATGGTCTCAACTCCATTAATGATTGAGGCCGATTCTGGGCAAATTCAACAGATTTTATTGAACTTGATTATGAATGCAGGTGAAGCTATTCGTGCTCGGGGGAAAGTAGCCGTACGTAGCAAACGTTTTCAACTAAGCCCATCGAAACAGATCAATCCGGTGATTCAAAATGGAGAGACACCTAGACAGTTGAGTAGGCAAGCAGTGTATGCGTTGATCGAGGTTGAGGATGATGGCTGTGGTATGGATGAAGATACGATATCAAAAATCTTTGATCCATTCTTTACGACGAAAGAGCTGGGTCATGGATTAGGTTTGGCTGTCGCCTTAGGTGTCATTCGGACACACAATGGGATGATCCAAGTTGAGAGCCGTCAAAATACCGGTACAAAATTTTCTGTATTCTTCCCCTTAATTGAAGAGCCAATTAAGACTGAAGCTATTCAAACTGTGCAAGAATCTGATCATTCAATACCGGGTGAACCGACTATATTAATCGTGGATGATGATCCTAATGTTTGTGAAACGCTTGATTCAGCTTTAGAGTTTTTAGGCTGTAAGGTCATCTGTGCAAGTCATGGGCTCGAAGGTGTTCAGAAATATGGCACTTATGAAGGGGATATAGACTTAGTATTAATCGATTTTCATATGCCAGGCATGGATGGAAAAGAGACGTTTATGCATATGATGAAACTAAATCCAGCGCTTAAGTGCGTGTTTTCGTCTGGGTTTGCGCTAGATAAAACGCGAAAAGAGATTGGTTATGGTAACGGCCGGATTGACTATTTGCAGAAGCCATATGATTTACAAACTTTGAAAAATACAATTAGCCATATTTTGGATAGTTAAAGATTAATTTAAATTAGGCTTGGTGCTGTCGAATAGCAGACCGGTTTTTCTGAAAAACCTTGGATGTATATCTGACTGAATAGGCAACTTGATTGAGTATCAAAGCATTGACCAGATTGTTAATTGATGAGTTGCCCAGTTATTTCTGCAATAGCTCAATAGAGTTCCCATCAGGATCTGTAACGCCACATGCTTTTCCCTCGGGGCTTACTTGAACCTCTCCCATTAATTTGCCGTGGTTTGCAAGCACAAGTTCGATTATCGCCTCTAAGTTACCGACGCTAAATGCAAGCTGTTGGCGATTCTTTTCAGCGTTGATCCCTAATATCTCATTAGGGCAAAAAAGTAATTCGATTCCAGCTAATTGCCCACTGTAGAGGGTCGTTCCCAATGCTTCAAATGGCTCAAGTTGCGCATCAAAGACGTGGTTGTAAAAATGAACCATTGCTTTGACATTAATGGGTGCGATTGTAATTTTCTTGAGCTGCATCTTATTTTGATTCGATTGAATTAATAATGGCTAAAGTATGTTCTACAGTCTGATCAATTTGCATGTCAATTGAGACTGTTGCGGCGTTGTCTCCACTTTGTTCTCCGTAATCACCAAACTGGGCATGATTGCCTCCAACGATTTCAGAAAAAATGGTATCGGCCGGAAGAAGTTTTGCTGATTCTTGGATTTCCTCTGGTATGGCTAATCCATCATTGGACCCAAAAATTGAAATCGCCTCAATATCAAAACCTGAGAGATCTGCACCTTCGGCCGGGAATGATGCCCAAAGGACTAGCCCATCAATCTCATCATCATGGTTGAGCGTATATTGGGCTGCCATGGCACCCCCAAGCGAGTGGCCACCTATGACCCAGCGTTCAATTTCTGGGTGGTTCGCAATGATTTCATCAGCCGCATTTAGATCAAAAACAGCCAAGTTTAGCGGCATCTGGGGAGCGAACACCATATGCCCTGCTGCTGCAATCGGCCGTAAATGGGCCGCATACGCTTCAGGTCTGACAAGCCCACCAGAATAAAAAATGAATCCGGTTTTCGATGGAGAGTCAGGGGTTAAAACGTATCCAGCCCCATCTATGCTGTCTACTGAGACCCCTTCCCGAACAATCAAAGCCGCTTGAGCTAAAGATTCAGGATGCTGCGTGCTGATTGCCGTCCAGCTCCAGAATCCTATGACACCAACTATCGTCACTGCCACTAGCACCAAAATGCCAATAAGGATCCTTCTTCGCCATTTCATAAAAGTTTAACTTTTGCGCCCTAGAAGCAGATGGGTTAATTCATATAACGCTTTCCCTGCTTCCCCTTCAGGATTGGCCCCTTCAAGATGTGATAGCGCTAAATTTGAATAACTGGTTGCCCTTTTAGTGGCATATTCTTGAGCCCCACAGTTGTTTAATAAGCCAACGACTTCGGGCACAAATTCCGCTTCTGGAATTGATTCATCGAAAAAGATTTTCTGTAACTTAGGGCTGTTTTCGAGCCCATAAAGAATGGGTAGCGTCTTTTTACGTGTAGATATATCTGTTGTCGCAGACTTTCCAATTGTTTCTTCGTCACCCCAAATGCCCAAAATGTCATCAAGAATTTGAAAGGCTAAGCCCAGATTCAGGCCGTATTCCTGATAGTGTTGTTGGTCTGTTGCTGTTTTGCCAGCGATAATCGAGCCTAGTTCGGCACATAGGCTTAACAAGACTGATGTTTTTCCGGTGATCATCGCCACGTACTCATCGACATTAACATTTTGCCGAGTTTCAAACGACATATCGGCATCTTGCCCTTGAGTGAGTTTTAAGCAGGTGTCGTCATATCGGCGAAACGCTTTGACGATGGTCGCGGCCGGAACGCCACGATCTTCTAGGCGGCCGAGAGCGACTCGCGAGGCGGCAAACATTCCATCTCCAGCATTAATCCCAAGCGGAATACCAAATATCTTCCAAAGCGTTGTGCGTCCACGCCTTGTTGCAGAATTGTCTTCAATGTCGTCATGAATCAGTGAAAAATTGTGCGTTAGTTCAATGGCTGATGCGGCCGGGATTGATTGAGTCCAATCACCACCAGCTGCCTGGCAACAAAGCATCGTCAATAACGGCCGGATCTGTTTTCCTGCTGGGGCATCATCCGGTTGTAGCTTCTCGTTCAACCAGCCCATATGATATTGCATCATCCCGTGCAATTGATCGATTGGGGGGTGAATGTTGGCCTGCAAAACTTCTTTCATGTCTGCGTGTAAAGCGACACGCATTGGCTTGGTTACTTCTTTAAAGCTCATAAAATATCGATAAAGCTAAGATATGGGGCTTGTTAGAGCAGATATCAAAACTTGGTGTGTAATGTAGTGTGAGCAAGAGCCTTTAGATCAGCCACGCCTGCACAAAACATAGAAATTTTTAACTCTTCCGTAATTGTATCGGCCAACTCAACAGTTGCCCGTGTTCCCCCGTCGACTGCAACCTTGAGGAACTCACCCGCAAGGCCTACAAGATTCGCCCCGAGAGCGATGCATTTGGCAACATCGATTCCGTTTTTGATCCCACCGCTTGCAAAAATAGGCAAATCTTCCGTGACTTGCCGGCAATAAATAATTGATTGAGACGTCGGTATTCCCCAATTGCGAAATGTGGCAGCAATGCGCCTATCGTGCCAGTTTTGCGCACGATACATTTCGACTTGGCTCCATGATGTGCCACCAGATCCGGCGACATCGATGGCCGAAATCCCCGCATTGACCAATTGGCTGGCAACCTCTTTAGAGATACCCCAGCCAACCTCTTTCGCAATGACTGGTACTGGAAGTTGTAGGCAAAGCTGTTCGATTTTTGGCAATAGGCCGCTCCAATTTCTATCACCTTCAGGCTGTACCGCTTCTTGCAGTGGGTTGAGATGTAAAATCAGTGCATCCGCTTCGCACATGTCGATCGCTTTCTGCATTTGGGTGACGCCATAGCCTAAATTGAGCTGAGCTGCACCAACATTGGCAAAAATCGGTACATCTGGGGCATAGTCACGAATCCGGTAGCTTTCAGCTAGTTTGTCATCTTCAATGGCAGCTCGCTGTGAACCGAGTCCAATCGCCATGCCCACTTCTTGTGCAGCTTCAGCCAAAATTCGATTAATTGTATTGGCACGTTCTGTCCCCCCAGTCATCGATGAAATTAGAAGAGGGGTTTTTAATGTCCGGCCGAACAGCTTGCTTGTTGTTTCAATTCGGTCCAAATCTAGTTCTGGTAGGGCATGGTGCATGAAAAAATAATTTTCTAGCCCTGTTGTTAGCTGATCAAAAGAGACATCCTCTTCTAGATTGATGCGTATGTGGTCAGCTTTACGCTGATCTGTAATAGTAGAATTGACTTGTTGGGGTGATGTTGTCATAAAATTTCTAAAAATAGATTTTAGCTATTATACCTTCCCAGTATGGCGAAGATAAAAAGCTTATACTAAAAAGTATATACAAGGTTATAGATGCTTCTATTTTGTTTTTATAAAAGCTTGTTCAAACAATGGAATAGACTGACATTTCCCTTTCCCTTTTTATTTTTCCAAGGATAATTCAGCGTATGAACTCTCAAATGATTACTGAATTGAAAAATCGCGTTTCTTATGGTATCTCACCTGCATTGGCAACTCCGCTGAGCGGCTATGAAGTCAAAACAGACGTTGCGGTGGAGTTAGCAACCTGGCTAATAGGCAAAGGGTCTAAAGGGCTTTTTATTGGCGGTACAACGGGCGAGGGCATAACGCTAGATTTGGCACAGCGCAAACGACTGCAAGCTGCTGCCATTCCAGCCTGTGTGCAAGCTGGTGGCGTGGCGATGGCTCATGCTGGTACTAATAATTTGCGTGATACGCTTGATCTAGCTACGCATGCGGCCGAAAATGGGGCTGAGATCGTAGCGATTTTACCTGGCTATTTTTATGGTTTGGATGATGAAGCGATGCTTGACTACTTTAAGGCGGTTGGGGCAGCGATTCCTGAAACTGGGCTGATGTTTTATGACATTCCACATATGTCTGGGAATGGAGCCTCACCTACGTTGGTTAAAAAATTATGTGCGGCCGTGCCAAATTTTGTTGGCCTGAAATCTAGTCGTAAAGATGCCTTGGTCATTCGTTCGCTGATTGAAGCCCTAGATGGTGTCCGCTTTATCTTAAGTGGAAACGAACAAATGGCATCTGGTTTACAAGTGTTAGGCGTGTCGGGGATGATTACTGGCCTTTCAACCGCCGTGCCTGAACCATTTATTAAAATGGGTGCTGCTATTAAAGTGGGTGATATCGCAACTGCTCAGACATGCCAAAGCCAAATTAATCGTATATTGGCGCTTACCCCAGCAGGTAAACGTGTCGCTTTCCTGAAGAAGATTGTGACAGAACGGGGCTTTGATGTCGGTGATCCATTGCCACCTCGGCCGTCAACAACTGAACACTTTTGGGATCAAATTCAAGCCATCCTTCAAGATTAGAACGTTCACTTTAAATCGCCGTTATTTGGCTTAAATGCATTCGGCAGAATGCTTGATACACAGTTATGAAATTGATTCTTTTTGATATTGATGGCACGCTCCTGCATACAGACGGTTTAAGTAAAGACCTTTTTTTTGAGTCTATTTCTGAGACTTTTAGCGTGCCAATCAATCCAGGGAATATTCCATGGGGTGGTTTAACAGATAAGGGAATTGCTGAATTTGCCTTGCGCGAATCTGGTGTGAATCAAGCGCGTATCGAAGCAAAACTGCCGGATGCGTTTCGTTTGTTAGGAGAAAAATGGGCAAATCAGGGATCTGTAGATCATTTTACGATTTATCCTGAAGCGGTTCGCTTTTTACAACAGCTGGCGGCCGAACCCGAAATTAAGCTCGCCATTTTAACAGCCAATTGCCAACAAGGGGCTGAGCATAAGCTTCGCATTGCTGATCTTGAGCATCATTTTGACTTTTTGGTCACGGGCGACCTTGTTTCTGATCGGGATGATTTGCCACCGTTTGCATTTAATCGGGCCTATGCAGGTTCAGGACACCGTTTTGTAGCTGAAGATTGCATTGTTATTGGGGACACCCCGGCCGATATTGCTTGTGCAAAGGCTCATGGCATGCAGGCTGTTGCTGTTGCAACCGGCCGATATAGTCGAGAGCAGTTGGCAGAACATCAACCTGACGTACTCTTATCTGATTTGACTCCCTCTGTTGCCTTAAGCCACCTTAACTACTAAATAACTGTTCCGTCAGGAATAATCCCATTTTTCTTGACGATAATCAGTCCGTCCCGAGCAACCCAATGCTTTTCCTCAAAGTCTTCTCGCTCTGGCATGTTGCGAATAATGACACCCTTTCCAATTCGGGCATTCTTATCGATGATCGCACCATCGATCACACAGCCGTTGCCTATGCCCATATTCGGCTGCTTCAGCTTTTCATTCATGACCTTGATGACGTCAGTCTCGTAGAAATCAGCCCCCATCATAATTGAATTCGTTAGCGTGACACTGCTGCCAATGACGCTTCGTAAGCCGATAACGGTGTTTCTGACAGTTGCGTTTTCGAGGCGACAGCCATCAGCCATCAGCACATCGCGGAGCGCTCCGCCATTCACCCGTGATCCGGGTAAGAATCGGGGCCTTGTGTAGATGGGGGCGTCAGCGTTATAAAGATCAAAGGGAGGATTATCCTGTGCCATTGCTAAGTTAACTTCATAGAAACGACGAATGGTTCCGATATCTTCCCAAAATTCATCAAAGACGTGGGCCTGTACTTTCCCATGTTTTAACGCGGTTGGAATAATATTCTTTCCAAAGTCATCTCCCTCAACCTCATTTAGAAGTTTGTTTAAGGCCTCGGTTTTGAACACGTAAATGCCCATTGAGCCAACAAAAGGTTTGTCTGAGTCAGGGAAGCTAACGAGTGCGTCTAATTCTTCATCTGTTTGTGGTTTTTCATGGAAATGAACGATTTTGTTCGACTCGCCAAGTTTGAGAATCCCCAGTGCTGGCGCATCTTTACGGTCGGCCGGTTGTACCGCGACGGTCACATCGGCGTTGGCTTTGATATGTTCCATCAAAAATTGGCGGTAATCCATACGGTACAGATGGTCCCCTGCCAAAATCAGGATGTGTTCTGCGCCAGCTTCCTTGATCTCAAGCCACTGTTTACGCACAGCATCGGCCGTTCCTTGGTACCAATCTCGACTGTCATAACGCTGCTCTGCTGCCAGAATTTGGACCCAACCACGGGTAAACATGTCACGATTATATGTGCGGTAAATATGTCGATGAAGTGATGCCGAGTTGAACTGAGTGAGGATCGCAATCTTCTCAATACCTGCATTTAAGCAGTTGCTCATTGGGATGTCGATGAGCCGATATTTCCCAGCTAAAGGAACTGCCGGCTTTGCTCTTTCACTCGTTAGTGGGTATAAGCGACTGCCTTGGCCGCCTCCTAAAATTAAACCCAGAACGTTTTTCATTTCGAACATATTGCCTCACATAGTAATTATTTTTAAAAGCTCAATTTGAGATCGTAAGAGCCTGTTTTCGTCTTTTTTACAACGATAATCATACTCTAAACAGAAACTATATGGTAATCACTTTTACTGGATATAATTGGAGCCTAGGACCCAAGTAAATTCGAAAGTTTATAGACAAAGAGCGAATATTATGTCAAGAGTAATAAATACAAACAGCCCAACTAAAATTAGAAATCAGCGCAGACGATTAATTGCTGAGTTGATGCAGCAGTTGGGGAAAAAACAGCAGATCGACGAAGAAGTAAAGGACATGTCGGCCGCTATTGTTTTTGCACTGCGCGAAATTTATGAGACCTGTGAAACGGCGGCCAAAGCTTGGGAAAAACGAGATTACTGGATTAAGGCTGAACGATTCTTGCGTGATTGGCGCTGGACTCAGAGACTGGCGTCTAATATTGAAGATGTAATCCGTGAAGGGGCTTGGGATCTGATCCCACAACTTTTAATGGAGCTGTTCCCGCACTTTAGCGACGTTCAAGTTAAAACTTTGACAAAGAAGCCAATTGAGTGGGAAGGTGCTTATAAAAAGTTGTTGGCTCAAGAACCAAATGTTTTGCCTTACTAATTTAAAAAACAGCTCAGTGTTTAGTTGGGTGCTTAATACCTTACGGTTTGTCGTTTGTTAGTGACAACATTCTTAGGGTGCCTAAGACGATGACTGATAGCCCTAGTAGTAAGATTAATTTCCATAGTCCAGGGGCGAAGATTGCCACAATGCCAAAGACGGCCGAAGCTGCATAATATCCGAGCACAATCATACGAGTCGGCAACCCCCCATCTGACAACCTGAAATGCAAATGCCCGCGGTCGCCTCTAAACGGACTTTGCCCACGTCGGATACGATCAAAGATTTGCCAAGCAACATCGAGGATGGGGATCGCCATGACCAAAAGGGCTGTAGCGATTTTGGCCGGAGTGATAAGTGCTAGCGTGGCGAGACTGAATCCGATCAAATAAGCTCCGGCCGACCCCAGAAATATTTTTGCGGGTGAAAAGTTGAAAAGCAGGAAGCCTAGTAATGCCCCTGCTAGCGCCAATGGGAATGCCGCAACGCTAAATTGGGCTAGGTTAAAACTGTGCCAAGCGAAAAGTAATGCTGCAATCGTACCAACCCCGGCCGCTAATCCATCTAGCCCATCGAGCCAATTTACCGTATTCATCATGCCGGAGATCCAGATAAGCGTAACGAGCGGGACAATAAAAAGCGGCAAAATCTCATCAAGATTAATGAGACTATTGCTGATTGGATTGGTAAACGCCTCGAAGATAACCTCGTATCGTACGGCAATAAGGGTTGCAATCGCCTGCACCGCATATTGGGCCCACCACGAAAGATCAAAGAAATCGTCTAGCAGGCCCCCAATAAAAACAACGACCAAGCCGACCATGACGCCGGTTAGAAGTTTTGCATCTTCGCCGTTGGGCGGAAAAAGCCATAGGCTAAGCAGAGCGCCGATGCCAAAGGCAAAGAAAATCGGAATCCCACCTAAGATCGGCATGATGGTGCCATGCTTGCGTCGGCCGCCCGGCACCGCAACAACGCCCCAGCGATGGGATAGCCAGATCGCTACTGGGGCAAGGGCTGCGGCGGTCCCAAATGTTGCAAGAAAAACGAGAAAATAGCGCAAGTGCTCACTGGTCACTGATGTTTATTCCAGTGTTCCAAAAAGTCTGTCGCCCGCATCTCCTAAGCCTGGCACAATGTAGCCAATGTTGTTGAGATGAGAGTCGATGGCAGCCACATGAATGGGTACATCCGGGTGGGCGTCACGCAAAGCTTTTATCCCTTCAGGTGCGGCGATTAGGCCTAAAAAGCGAATGTCTTTAACTCCCCAGCGTTTGATTTCAGCGACGGTGGCAATGGCAGAACCGCCAGTTGCCAGCATTGGATCGAGAACCAGTGCGACGTCAATTTTTGGATCGGCCGGTAGTTTGTTGTAATACCAAACCGGTTGAAGTGTTTCTTCGTTACGGTACATGCCAAGGTGCCATGTGGTAGCGGCCGGGAAGATTTCAAGCAGCCCATCTACCATGCCTAACCCTGCACGTAAAATCGGGACAAGGCCGATGCGCTGGGTCATCTCATGGCCGGTAGCGGCTCCCATTGGGGTTTCAATTGTGGTTTCGGTGACTGTTAGGCTCGACATCGCTTCGTAGCCCAGCATAATCGCCAGCTCGCGAGCCAGTTCGCGGAACTGCTTTGGCTCTGTCGCAGAGGCTCTCAAAATTGAAAGCTTATGCAAAATTAAGGGGTGTTTTGATTCATGTACCATTGCGCTTTTCCTCTCTTTTTTTGATTTGTGCCAAGATTTTACACTTGCCATCGTCAACTTGCATCTTGCCGCACCTGCATCCTTGCAACTTTACCATTATAATCAGGACATATGATCGAAAAATCGACGCCAAGCCAATTAAAACGCAGTGATAAAACGCCGGAGAGAGAAATTTCTGGGGATAAGAAGCCTGAAGATTTAGACAATCTGTTACGGCCGCAGTCGCTTGCGAACTTTACGGGGCAGACTAAATTACGGGCTAATCTTGAAATCCTGATCGAGGCGGCAAAGAAACGTGAGGAGCCTTTGGATCACGTTTTGTTTCATGGGCCACCGGGCTTAGGCAAGACAACCCTTTCGCACATCATCGCTAACGAGATGGGAGTAAATATCCGCATCACGGCCGGGCCAGCAATTGAAAGAGCCGGGGATTTGGCTGCGATTCTCACTAATTTACGAGCAGGTGATATTTTGTTCATTGATGAGATTCACCGTTTAGGGCGTGCGGTTGAAGAAATTCTTTACCCTGCATTAGAAGACTTTGTTCTCGATATTATTGTGGGTAAAGGTCCAGGGGCTAAAAACGTCCGGCTTAAATTGCCACGATTTACTGTCATCGGGGCGACAACTCGTTTGGCCCTTTTAACGTCGCCGCTGCGTGCCCGGTTTGGTGCTTTATATCGTATGGATTTTTACGATATCGAAGCCGTAACTGAGATCGTCACCCGTGGTGCGAGAATTGTTGAAACAGATATTGATGAAGATGGTGCAATTGAGATCGCTAAGCGCTCACGTGGAACACCCCGTGTAGCTTTGCGCATGTTGCGCCGTGTGCGTGATTATGCCCAAGTGCGTGGTGATGGTTCGATTGATTTAGCGACAGCCCAAGCTGCTCTTGATTTACTCGAGATCGATGCGTTGGGGCTAGATGATCTTGATCGACGCGTGCTCTCATCGATTATTGAAAACTTTAGTGGTGGGCCGGTAGGATTAGAAACAATTGGGGCTTCGATTAGCGAAGAAGCAGATACGATTATGGATGTAGTTGAGCCTTATTTGCTGCAACTTGGTTTCATCGCTCGTACCGCAAGGGGACGAGTCGCGACCCACAAAGCTTATGCACATATGGGTGTCACAATGCCCGATAACGCGGCTGGTGGCCCACAGCAACAGTCTCTCTTTTAACCGATGACTAGCCCTCAAACCACAAAGTCAAAATTACAGTTTTATTTGGTCAGTATTGTGACCTTAGGCAACCTTTTTTTCGGTTTGCTGTCTATTGTTCTGGTTGCCTCTAGTCAACTCACGGCCGGGGCGATTTGCTTAGTAGTAGGCGCAACTTTAGATGCATTTGATGGCAGTTTAGCTAGACGCTGGCAGGTACTTTCCCCTTTTGGTGCACAGCTCGACTCATTGGCTGATATGGTTGCCTTTGGCGTGGCGATATCATGGTTGAGCTGGAACTGGCTTTTGCCTAAAATGCCGAGCTGGTGGCTTATTATCGGGCTCGTGTGTGCTCTGCCGGGTCTGATGAGTGCTATTCGTTTGGCTCGTTTTAACACGAGTGAATCGAATCCGCATTTTTTCGAAGGGATCCCTACAACAGCTATGGCTGGGTTTATGGTGCTGGTTTATTTAACAAATACAGATTTAACCATTGAATTTGCCCTTCCACTGGTTGCCTTAACGGCACTGCTAATGGTGAGCCAATTTCCCTATCCAAAACTTGTCTACTTTTTTCAATTTTCGTGGCCGGTGTTGGCGGCTGTATTTATCGGCTTTCTTGCGATATCTTTCTGGAGCATCGGCTGGGCGGTGCTTGCGATAGGTGGGGCTTATATGTTGTTTGGCCCTATTAAGAAAGTTTTAGCCTAAGCGGTTTGCATTACCGGATGATCTGTTTTCGTCAGTGGGTAATAGCGGGTTAGGACGAGCAAGTTGCAGGCGGCGGTGACGAGAAGCACAGTTGTGTAAGCCTGGGGAGGATATGCACCATTAGCACTCACAACAAACGATCCGATAATGACTCCCATTAACCACTGAATCAGAAATGTGCCTGCAAAGCCAAATAGGTTGATGGCTGTAATCGCTTGTCCGGTAATGGAGTCGGGGAATAATCTGCGGATATGAGCCAATACTAAAATGTTGAATGCGCCGCTAAAGCCAAATAGGAAGAACATGAGCCTAACAATGGCCAATGACGGCCGGATTGCAAGTATGATCTGAACAAATGCAAAAAGGATTGTGCCAAATAAAACGACATGGGCGAGGCTAAACCTATCTGCTATCCAGCCGGAAAGGACAAATCCTATCGTAGCACCAATTCCGATGAGCAGCAGAATGTTTCCCCCTTCAATTTTACTGAGCCCATGTATGTCAAATAGATAGGGGCCAGCCCATAATCCCTGAAAGGCGAGTGAGGTACCAGAAGCAAACATTGAGACTGGAGCGATCCGCCAAAATCGGCCGTCTTTTAGCACTTGACCAACGCCCCCTTTGGCTTTTTCTGGTTTGGGCCATTCTTTTCCAGGTGGCGTATTACGGCCGAATGTCATGATAATGACGGCTACAAAGAGAGTCACAACCGCCATACCAACAAACACGGTGCGCCAACCGATCTGTTCGTTGAGCCAAGCAAGCGGTGTTGCCGCAAACAATGCGCCGGTTGAACCGATGCCCACTAGCAGGCCGGACATTGTCGCAAAGCGTTTGGGCGGGTACCACTGGCTAAATGCTTTTAGCGATCCCATCAGGATTCCGGCCATCCCGATGCCGATTAGGCCACGGCCGATCGTCAGCCATATGAAGGATTGGGCTGTTGCAAACATAAGGCTGCCCGCTACACCAATTATCATGAGTCCGGAAGTTACCCAGCGAGGCCCCCACCGATCGAGCCCGATGCCTAACGGGATTTGAACGGCTGCAAAGGTTGCAAAAAACACGCTGGTCATTAGCCCTAGCTGGGCGGGATTTAGCCCAATGTCGGCCGACAAATCGGGTGAGATAACGGCGTTGGCGAGCCGGTAAAAATATGACAGAAAATAGGCACTAGTAAAAATGATAAAAATTAGGGGGCGTCTGTTCATATGCTTCGGGCTTGTTTGGGTTACGTAGTTTAAAAGCTTTTGACAGTTTATAGGGTTCTGAAAAATTAGCGAGAAGCTCAACCGCCCAGTTTAGTTTTTGTTTTAATCAGGAAAGCTTAATTAAACTAGGTTGTAAGAATTATAATTACCTCAAATGGCTATAATGGGCTGATTCTGTCTTTAACTACTTGTTGAACCGTGTTTGCCATTGAAGTTTCATGTAATTTTCGTGACATGGTTTACAACTTAAATTCAATTCAGAATTAGGATAGTGGGGGCATCAATCCCATTCATTTTGCTTGCAGATAATTTATAGAGTTACTTAAGAGATTTTTATGACGCATTCAGTAAAACGCCATTTGTATTTTGTTTTTGGTTTGACCACTTTTTTAGTGCTGTCTACCTTGCCTATTCTGGGTTTGAATTCAGTATGGGCGGCCGGAGATGTGCACTATGTAGATGCATCTGCAGCCGGGTCACAAACAGGCGATGATTGGGCAAATGCCTACACGACCCTTCAGGGGGCAATAGATGAAGCGGTTAGTGGTGATGAAATCTGGGTTGCGGCCGGGGTTTACAAACCAACCAAAGAGACAAATGTGGCAGACGCCCGCACCGCTACGTTTCAGTTAACTGAAGGGGTTGCGATTTATGGAGGTTTTGCTGGAGACGAGACCGATCGAACAGACAGAGATTGGGATGCGAACCAAACTGTGTTGTCAGGTGACCTGGATAACAATGACCTAAATGTAGGAAGCAACAATGGCGTCACGGTTAAATATACCGATATTATCGGCGACAATGCCTATAACATTGTGCGAGGCAATGACGCGATTACCTACACTAACGCCACAGTCTTAGATGGATTTACACTTACCGGTGGGTTCACAAAGTCGGGTGGGGCTGATTATCAAGAGCGAGATGGTGCTGCAATTCGTTTTATCGAATATGCTAGCCCGATTTTACGGAATCTTGTGATCGTTGGAAACATTAGCAAGGACGATGGAGGGGCTATTCATTTCTTGCATAATAGCAGTCCGATTTTAGAGAATGTTTATGTTGAAAGCGTCAAGTCCGAAGACTTTGGTGGCGGCATTTATTTTGAGAGCAATAACAACCCTACATTTTCAAACGTGACGGTCATAGGTACCCAAGGTAAACATAGCGCCGGTATCTATTTGCACGACCATAATACAGCAACATTTGCTAATTTATATGTGTGTGGGAATGTGAGCTTGCAAGGTGCCAACGGGGGGGGGAACGGAGGATCTGGTCTTTCTTTAGGCAGCAATAATGTTGTTACGATTATGAATGGAGCGTTTTCTGCCAATGTAAGTAGCAACGAAAATGGCGGCGGTATTCGGATGAAAGGAAACAACACCGTTGACCTTCACAATGTGTCTGTATCTGGAAACCAGGCAAACAATGGTGGCGGTATCTATTTTCGGGATAGCGGGAATAATGTGACGCTGACAAATAGCGTGGTATGGGGCAATAGCAGTGAGATTGATAACGGAAGCCCTGTCTCTTTGGCTGTTAGTTATAGCCTGATTGGGAATGGGGCTAGTCCATACTCCGGAACTGGCAATGTTGCGAGTACGACTTCCCCTTTTGTACTAGATCCGGAAGACGGCACAGATAATACTTGGGGAACTACGGATGATGATTGTGGGGATTTACGCCTAAAATTAGGAGCAACCTCTGTAAACTCTGGGTCAAATGCTGATTTGCCGGCCGACAGTTTGGACATAAATAACAATGGAAATACGGCCGAAACCCTGCCGATCGACCTCGATGGTGAGTTTCGTGTCTACAGCACAACGGTTGATATGGGTGCTTATGAAATCTCAGTAGCGCCTACTGCGCAAACAATTACTTTTACACTTTTGCCAGAAGCTGAAAGTGGTCTGGATATTGATGATTCAACGACTTTAACCGCAACAGCTTCATCTGGCTTGCCTGTGGAATTTAGCAGCAATACGCCTTTAATTTGCTCTGTTACAGGCGATGTTGCGCTGATGCTAGCTGGTGGTACTTGTTCGGTTACCGCTTCTCAAGGTGGTGATAATGTTTATGGGCCTGCACCAGATGTCATTCGTACGATTTCAGTTTCAAAACAAGATCAGACGTTGACAATCACAAGCCCTGCAACTGATTCAAACGTTTTTGTGGGTGACGATATTGCGTTAGTGGCCAGCGCAACCTCAGGCTTAGACGTTGTCTTTACAAGCGGAACACCCTCAGTTTGTACAGTTTCAGGAGCTACCGCCACAATGACGGCCGCAGGAACCTGTACTATCGATGCAAACCAGCCCGGCAACGGTATTTATAATGCAGCCTTAGAACAAACTGTGTCGCTTGATGTGTCTAAGCAAGGCCAAACGATCAACTTTATTCAGCCAGCTTCAGGCACAACCAGCCTTGTAGGTGACGAGTTAGATTTGATCGCCTCTTCAGATTCAGGCTTAATTGTCGCGATTGAGAGTAATACCCCCACGATTTGTTCTGTATCTGGGGATAAGGCGACTTTATTGGCTGAAGGAAGTTGCGAGCTGGTTGCCTCACAAGATGGTAATTCTGTTTATAATGCTGCCGCCCCAGTTAGTCGCTTTGTAGCGGTTGGCAATGCCAGTAAAACCAATCAGACAATTACATTTAGCTCTCCAGCACTGCTGAGTGAGGCTGCTAAGAATGACGTTATCCCTTTGGTCGCCATAGCATCATCCGGTTTGGCAACTGTTTTTAGCACCAATACACCTTTGGTTTGTAGTGTAACCGGTACGATGGCGATTATGGCTGATTATGGATCATGCCAAATTATTGCCAGCCAGGCGGGTGATGCAACTTATAATGCAGCTCCAAGTGTTGTGCATACAGTGCATGTCAAGAAGCCACAATCGATTGACTTCCCAACGCCACCATCTGCACAGCAGGGGGAGACCATAACGTTAACCGCAACATCTGACTCTGGATTGCTTGTTAGTTTTGTATCACTCACTCCTACTGTCTGTTCGATTTCCGGGGACATGGTGGAGCTAATCGGATTTGGTTTATGTCAGATTGAGGCACGACAAATCGGTAACGATGAATGGCTTGAGGCTGATGTCTCGACGATTACTTTTAGTGTCGCTAGCAATGGGACCACAGGTTTCTCTATCTACCTTCCTTTAGTGGGTAGATAGTTGGATATGCTAATTTAGTTTGTGTATTTTGGAGTTTTAGGAAGTAGGTAAAAAAAATGAGGTGAGGAAACAACGGGCGTTGATTCCATCACCTCGGGGGGGAGCCTATGCATTCACAGTGTAGCTATTTTCCTATGAGCTAACCAGTGAGATGATAAGAATTCGCGGTTTTTGATAAGGACTTTTAGCATGCACGGCTGAATGCCTTATTTAAGAAGTGAGCCTTTTAAAATCGTGACGGCTCTACCTGCGATTATTG
Organism: Anaerolineae bacterium; assembly: GCA_045105475.1. Lineage (GTDB taxonomy): Bacteria > Chloroflexota > Anaerolineae > Promineifilales > Promineifilaceae > WTJY01. Next base: position 13,274 of record JBGCDP010000033.1, on the reverse strand, counting down.
TGTGTTCCCCTTTAAGTATTATGTCCAAGGTGCCACCGCGTTTAGAGACTTGATGTGCTCTGAACTGATCTTTTCCAAGTTTGTCAGCCCAAAATTTAGATAAATAACAATGGGCAGACCCAGTAACTGGATCTTCATCGACCCCTGCATTGGGAGCAAAAACGCGAGAGACGAAATCTGGAGAGCCTTCGGCCGATTCTGCCCCCGGTGCTGTGACTGTTACGGCTCGGCCGCCTAGAGCTTTAATGCCCAAGATATCAGGTTGAAGCGTCTTAACTGCGTCCATTGATTCTAATTCAATTAGAAAATCAAACTCTTCGTCAAAAAATGCTTTGCTCAGGCTGATCGGCTGTGCTCCTAAAACTTCTGCTAAATTTGGTGGGATTCCTACCGGTTCTAATCTTGAGGTTGGGAAGTCAAGCTTAATCCAGCCAGCTGAATCTTTCGAGGCCTGCAATTCGCCAGACAAAGTGTCAAAGCGGATCGTTTCAAATGGTTTGGCATAGCCTTCAGAAAACATGACATGAGCCGTGGCAATGGTGGCATGGCCACATAGCTCTACTTCAGTTTTGGGGGTAAACCAGCGTAGTTGCCAAATGCGTTTAAATGGATCGGCATTAGGGGCAACAAAGGCTGTTTCTGATAGATTCATTTCGGCCGCCACTTTTTGTAGCCACTCATCAGTCGGCATTTTTGTTAGCACAACAACGGCAGCTGGATTGCCACGATAGGGGATATGTGTAAACGCATCAACTTGAAAAATAGGGTTAGACATTCTTCCTCCTTAATCTATTGGTGTGTAGGGGGTGTGGCTAGATGGTTCCTTCTTTTTGTAACTTTTTAATTTCGGTCGAAGTGTATCCTAGCTCAAGTAGAATTTCACTACTGTGTTCGCTTAGGGCTGGCGGGGGAAGAAAAATTTCGGCCGGTGTTTCAGACAGCTTTGGTACAGGCCCCAAGATTTTAATGTCACCTTCAGTCGTATGCTCTATGGTTTGGACCATTTTTCGCGCTTTGACCTGCTCCATTTCTAGTGTGGTATCGATTGTATTAATCGGGCCCGCAGGTATATTGATCTCGACGAAGGTTTTTAACCAATCTGAGGATTTGCGCGTAGTCAAGATGGGCCTAACAAAAGACAGTAACTCTTCTCGATTATTGACACGCCCTTGATTCGATTGAAAGCGTACATCTGCCCAAAGCTCTTCTCTGTCAGTCACTATGCAGAATTTGCGAAATTGCTCGTCACTTCCGATTGCCAACACAATATAGCTGTCGGCCGTTTTAAACGTCTCGTATGGGACAAGGCTAGGGTGGGCGTTTCCGTAACGGCCGGGCGTTTCTCCATTTGCCAGATAGTTTTGCGCGATGTTGACAAGCCATCCTACCTGAGAATCGAGCAGGGCGACATCAACATGCTGGCCCCGGCCGGTTGTGTGCCGATGGTTGAGCGCAGCGAGGACGGCCGTGGTTGCGTACAACCCTGTCGTTACATCGACAACTGCAACGCCAACTTTATGCGGCATTCCGTTTTCTGGCCCCGTAATCGACATGATGCCGCCTTGGGCCTGAATCATTGCGTCATATCCCGGTTTGTTTTTATCTGGCCCGGTTTGTCCATAGCCGGTAATTGAAGCATAGATCAATTGGGGGTACTTTTTTGCAAGCGTTTCATAGTCAAGCCCCATTTTAGCCGTGCCGCCAACTTTGAAATTTTCAATTAGAACGTCAGCCGTTTCTAGCAGCTGGTGGAGAATTTTTAAACCATCTTCACTTTTAAGGTCCAATGTGAGGCTTTTTTTGTTTCGATTGGCAGAGAAAAAATAGGCTGCTTGCTCACCAACCCAAGGAGGCCCCCATTTACGTGTTCCATCACCCGATACTGGCTGTTCAATTTTGATGACTTCTGCACCATAATCCCCCAGCATCATGCCTAGGTACGGCCCTGCCAAAATTCGAGACAAGTCTAATACACGTATTCCTTCGAGTGCCTTCATGTTGATTTCTTTTTTCTTTTGGGTTTAACCGGTTTACTGTTCGGTTTTCTGCGTTCGACACTAAATGTGAGTGGCTCTCCATCTTTGGCATCTTTGATCTTTGAGTAAATATGAACCAATAGCTTTCTTTTTTCAGCAGATGGTGTTTTTGATAGTTCAACACCATCACGCGCTTGTTTGGTAAAAAAGAAAGGGTATTCGGCCAGTAACTCGCCTGGTTCTAGCTGATTGCCGTCATTGATAAATTGAAGCAGTGGAGCTAGCCCAATTGTATTTAGCGGATCGGTAGGAATGCTGTTTAAAAAAGCTCCCAAGCCTACTTTTAGCTCCTGTACGTCTCCAGTTTGCCCATCTAAAAATAAGACAAAATCATCGCGCAGGAAAAATTGGAAGCCTAGGCAGTCTTGAGCAAAAGGGACATCTGTTTCGAGAATGCTGTCGTAATGGCGCCAAGCTGCTTGCTCACCCTGCCAGACTTCGCGCAGTGAATGCCATTCTGGCTGCTGCGTCGCTCCAAAAAGATGGAATCCACCTTGATACAGGATAAACCCATTGATTTGCTCAAGCAGGCCAGCTAGATTTTGGGGCAATAGCTCTAAAATCTCTGCATCTTCAATCGGACCGCCTTGCCATGTTACATGTTCAAGCTGCATGCATCACCTATTCGCCGACCGTCTCGTCTAAAGTTCCGTTAAGAACATCAGCCAACGTCTCTAAACTAATGTTGCCACCACAAATTAGCACGACAGCACTTTTGCCCTGTAGCTCTTCTTGGCGCTTTAGTAAAGCGGCGACAGCAACACCGGCGGCCCCTTCGATCATGTGGTGATGGACAGACATGTAGTGAACCATCGCATCAGCGATTTCTTCTTCGCTGATCGTTTCAAAATCGTCAACATATTGTTGAATAAATTCAAAGGTAATTGATCCTTGTTCGATGCCTCCGGCCGTGCCGTCGCTGAGTGTCGGTAACGATGGTAGGTCTAGAATTTCTCCGGCCGCAATCGAGTCAGCCATGACTTTCGAATTCTCAGGCTGGCAGCCGATAATTTTGACTTCAGGCCAAATTGATTTGAGATAGCAAGCCACACCTGAGATTAAACCTCCACCACCAACAGCAATAAACACGTAATCGACCGCTTCACCTGAAAGCTGACGAGCGATTTCAACGCCGCAGGTCCCTTGCCCCGCCGCTACGATTAGATCGTTATAAGGGGAGATAAAGGTTTTGCCACTTTCGGCCGCAAATTTTCGTGCCGCCAACTCAGCGACAATACCATCATCTCCTTCGAGGCGAACCTCGACGCCGTATTGCTCCATATTGTCGATCTTTGATGGGGATGCCGCCTCGGGAACGTAAACGATTCCGGGTGTGTCAAACAAGGTGAGTGCTTTGGCAACCGCCGCCCCGTGATTTCCACTAGAAGCGGTTACGATCCCTTTTTTATTTTCGGCCGGTGATAAGGCCCGAACCCGGTTCATCGCGCCACGGAATTTAAACGAGCCCGTGTGCTGTTGATTATCCAGCTTGAATAGGACATGTCCGTCTATAATTTCGCTAAAGTGAGGGGAAAATTCGAGGAAAGTTTCTCGAATAAACGGCCGGATGCGGTGCTCGGCTTTTAAAATTTCGTTTAATAAAGTCATACGGAGGGTTAGATATTAGGTGCTGGATATTTAGAAAGTGTTCGTAAATTGAAAGATGAGAACGCTGGCTGATAGATAAATGGCAAAAGCGATCAGGACTGAAGTTGCCCAAGCCAAGCGCCAGACGGATTTATTAATTCGATTATATTCCGAGTCAAACTTAAAGCCGAAACGTTCCATGTATATATGAATCGGTTTTCTTGCAAATAGAGCAATAAAGAAAGCAATTGCAATTCGTACGCCGGGTGTTGTGTTTGGTATTAATCTTTGGAAGACGGCGGTAATTGCAAGAGCAAGCAAAAACATCCCTGTTGCTGGAATGATTTCTGCTCGATATTGTTCCCACCAGTAGGCACTAAACATTAGATTTAACAAAAGCTGGTTTGAATTCAGTCCACCATATTCGAGTTTGCATCTCTATTATTTGCTCCTAAGCCTTTCGCTGATGGCTCGGATATGGGTCGGGCCCGTGCGGCAACAGCCACCAATGATTGCAGCTCCCATTCTTCGCCATTCTCTGACCGCTGTCCCAAACTCTTCTGGATGGGTTGTGCCGGTCCATTGGTGATTGGCAGAATCCCAATCTTCTCCAGAATTTGGATAGATGATAATGGGTAGGTCTGTAGCATTTTGAAATTGTTGGATTAAAGGTGCAATAAACTGTGGAGATGTACAGTTTATGCCTACTCCTATTAAGTTTGGGCTGTTGAACTGAGCCGAAAAAATATCGATGATCTTCGTCCCATCTGAAATTTCTGATTCATTTTTGCCGCTAAAAGCCAAGGCGAATTTTAAACCAGGTGTCTCTTTTGCTAGCTCGAAATAAGCGTGGGCTTCGATTAATGAGGGTATTGTTTCACATAGATGAAAGTCTGCCCCGGCATTTGCTAGTAGATGCCAACGCTCCCGATGAAAATTAATAAGTCCGGCCGTATCTAATTCATAGTCTCCACGATATTCTGACCCATCAGCTAAATAGGCGCCGTATGGCCCGACGCTGACAGCTACAAGCGGCCGATTGCGAGCTTTGCCGCGAATCTGATGATTGCTAGTATCTTCCCAAAACTGATCTCGAGCTTCAGTCGCTAAGCGAACGGCCAATAGCATGCAGTCGGCCGCTTCTGCATGTGATAACCCCCGTGCGATTAATCCCTGAAACGTCGCCTGATAGGTAGCCGTGATGATGCAATCAGCTCCTGCATAAAGATAGTCCAAATGCAGTTGGCGTATCGCCTCAGGATTTTCGAGCAGTATTTTGGCCGACCAAAGCGGATCATTTAGATCAAAGCCACGCGCTTCAAGCTCTGTGGCTAATCCACCGTCTAAAATCAACGTTTGATCATCTTGTAAGAACGGGTCTAATATCGGGTGAATGTTCATATTAAAAACAGGCAGCTAATTGACGCCCATTGGATTAGATGCCTTTTTAGGAAAGAGAATGTTCATCAAGACCCAGGCTTCCGCATTGCCACTACAATCAACATGGATGTGATTAATTTCTTCAAATGAACGATGTCCGCAAATAAGCTGGATAAATTCCGGCCGAGTGAAAATTGTATCCCCATCCTGGGGTTGTTTCTTGTCGTAGTCATCAATGCTGATAATCGACCCATCTTTGAAATTTAGAGCGAAGTGCTCGCGATAGAGGGTGATGCGATGTGTGCCCGTATGCCCTGTCATTACGCTATCTGCGAGGCGTTTTTCAAGTGCCGGCCGGACATGGCGTAGAAACTCTGGGATGTCAGGGATGCGTATATACCATGCATAGGGTTTTTGTTGTTTGCCCAACTGCCTGCCTAGCGCATGGTAAGCAGAATGATCAGTTCCTAAAAAGAAAAGTAGTTTTCTAACTAGCTGTTTTTCTTTTGGATTTTTCGCATTTTCTTGATCGACAAAGCTGAGAATAGTGCGTGTAATGTAGAGGCAAAATTCGCGCATTGACTGAGACGGGTTGCAAGCAATCTCTTGGATCTGAACGCCGCTCCTAGCATGAGTAAACCCTACATATCCAACTGGTGCACCATCTTGATCTGAAATGAGCCAAAATGTTTTTTCGTTAATTGAATTTGCAGATATCCCAGCAAGGTCAAACTTCCAAATAGCAGCATTGCGCAAACTGTTCAGCATGTAATTGCTGCTATGAATCTCAAAAAATTTTTGTAGCGATGGAATGTCTTCTATCGTTGCTTGGCGCCAGCTAAATTTTTCCTCTTTTAACTTTGTCGGTGTGCCGCCTGCCGAGGGCCATTCAAACGGCCGGTTGCCACCCAAGTTGAGGGCATGGCTATAACCAAACTGCCGGTAATACCAAGGGATGCCGGTGATCACCTGCATCAAGTCGCCGTTGCGGTCACTCATTTCGTGAAGTGCATCGAACTGCTCCCGTACCAGCCCTTTTTTGCGCCATTTTTCGTCTGTGGCGACAAGCTCTGGACGGCCGACTGGAAACTCAATCCCATCATAACTCCAAGTTTGTGGAATGAGACAGGTTGAAGAAACAACTTCACGCTGATCAGTTTCTACTAGCAAGAATTCTTCAGCCGTTGTGGTAGGGTGCTTGCCACACATCAAATCTACTGTCCAGGCAATGATTTTTCCTTCTTCTCCAGGCTCTTCATGCATTCGGCCGTTGAATTTGGCTACCGCATCGGTATCTTTTTTTGTTGCTTGGCGGAGCACAAGGCCATCGCGTAGTAATTTATTCATATAAACTTTTGTTTTTAAATTTCTGCTAAATCTTAAATATTTGTTAATATCCCGGTGGTATACACCTATACAAAATAACTTTTCGTAAAGATGACTATACTTTATTGCAAGCTATTCTTATTCTATCGAATAAAAAATTGCCTGCATAAGTTATTGATTATTCTGAATTAATGAAGAACTTGAAAATCAGTTCTTTTTATTATTGACACGCTCGGAGGATTTACCGATATGGTATTTGGTGGTTTCGGTCCATATTTATTATTCATTTTACCCCCATTCTTATTGGGGTTGTGGGCACAGTTCCGCGTAAAAAGAAATTTCAACAAATATTCACAAGTTGGCACAATCAGCGGAATGACAGGCGCGCAGGTTGCGCGCCAAATGTTAGATGCTGAAGGTTTATATGATGTAAAGGTTGAAGAGACAGCTGGTTCACTAACTGATCATTATGATCCGCGTGCCAAAGTTTTACGTTTAAGCCAAAGCACATATGGCTCAGTCAGCGTGGCCGCGGCCGGTATTGCAGCTCATGAAATGGGACATGCTTTACAAGACGCTAAAAACTATGGTCCGCTTTCATTGCGTAGTGCATTGGTGCCATCGGTTCAATTCGGTAGCCGCTGGGGAACATGGATGTTCATGGGCGGTATGCTGTTGATGACCTTTTTAGGAACGGCTATTGGATTTTATGTCGCAGTTGCCGGATTGCTCCTTTATCTTGTGGTTGCATTCTTCGCTGTTGTCACACTGCCAGTAGAGTTTGATGCAAGTAAACGTGCCAAAGCGCTGCTCGTTGAGCACGGCATTTTGTACAAAGATGAAATGGATGGGGTGAATGCGGTTTTAAATGCGGCCGCTCTTACGTATGTTGCAGCTGCCATCCAAGCTGTGATGCAAGTTCTTTACTGGGCTTTCATCCTTTTCGGCCGCCGTCGATAAGAAGAGATCAATTTATCTGAAATAGAGCAGGGCAAAGTACATTATTTGCTCTGCTTTATATTAAAAACTCTGTTTAAACAGTTGCCTGCCTAATTAAGGTCGCTGATAATAGGAGCTCTGCGTGGCAATCAGGCAAAATCGCTTGTTTAGTCAACCCTAGAAAACTTTTTCACCTCAACAAAACAAACTCATAGGATTCAGACATGAAAAAATCACTAATCGTAATTGCTATTTCGCTGATGCTGGCAATCTTTGCGGCCGTATCGTTCGCATCACCTCAAATTACTCTGGACGGCGGTGGCGACTTCGCTCAGAACGATGGCTTACTTCCTAGCCAAGACGATGGCGAAGACGGAGATGATGAAGACGCCGCTGAAGAGAGCAGCGAATCAGAACCCGCTCAAGACGATGGTGATGAGGGCGAAGATGAAGATGCTGCCGAAGAGAGCGATGATTCAGAACCAGCTCAAGATGAGGATGGAGATGAGGAAGAGGTAGACCCTAATCCGTATCCTGAGCTCATTTTAAATGCTGAAGAAGGCGGGCTCGTCAGCATTAATGGTTTAGTTACCTATACCAATCCATTCTTTGGAGAAGGGACCGTTCAGCCACTTGTGATCTTAGAAGATCAAACCGGATTTGTAGATCGCAATCGTGTGTATATTTTCCCACTTGAATCTCAAGTTTTAGGACAAATTACATCTGACTTTAAAACGTCTCCATTCAGCTACAGCATGGTATTGCCGATCGAACCACGTGGTGGTGAACGCGATGTAGACAACGATGGCATTGACGAAGTTGGTGTTCAGATTTATGCACCAGCTTATTGGGACAATACCTACGGTGGTCCATTCCTAGAAGAGCGTGATATGTCAGGTGGTGGTTGGTCTACCGCTTATGCATCAACGGTCACCAGCTCAGAGCTAGAGACACAGCGTGAAATCATTGGTGGAAAGCTGGTTGTTTATGCACCGGATGATACCCAAGAATTTCCAATTAACTTTGGTGAAGACGGACTTCTATTTACTGAAGACGAAGATGAAATGATTATTTTACCGCAAGGTTGGACTGTGGTGAATCTCGATGAAACACCGTTCACCTTTGACCGGTCACGGACACAAGATATTCCATTGCTTGAGCCAGAAGGTTCAGCGTTAATCGATTACTCGGATCTGTCTTACACAGAAGCGTTTGATTCTTTGGTTGAAGAGCTTCGTGAAAATTACGCCTTTAGTGATATTAAAGGGGTAGATTGGGATGAGTTAAAAGAAGAATATATGCCTCTATTTGAAGAGGCTGAAGAAAACGAATCAAACCTTGAGTATCGTCGTGCTTTGCGCAGCTTCCTATGGGAGATTCCTGATGGACATGTAAGCGGTGGCTTTGTACGCGAAGACTTCATCGAGGCGATTAGTGGCGGTATCGGTATGGGAATTCGGGATGTCGATGACGGCCGAATTATTGTGAACTACTTGCTTGAAGCAGGCCCAGCGGCCGACGCTGACGTTTTGTTAGGTGCTGAAATTCTTTCAATCAACGGTGTGACAGCAACAAACTATATTGACGACGTTACCGCGTGGTCAGCACCATTCAGTACAGACCATAATCGTAGACTTCAAAAGTTGCGTTACGCAACCCGCTTTGAAGCTGAATCTGAAGTTAGCATTGAATTTCTTAACCCAGAAGCAACTGAACCGATCTCAGTCACCATTGCGACCGTGGGCGAATTTGACAGCTTCTCGCAGTCATCTTTCTTTACGAGCCGCACAGGTCTAGAACTGCCTGTTGAATTTGAACTACTCGATGAAGGGATTGGGTATGTGGAGATAACCGGATTCTTGGACAACCAACTTTTGACCGTCCAGCTTTGGGAACGCATGATCAAAAATCTAAACGACAATCAAATCGATACCTTGGTGATCGATATGCGCCAAAATGGTGGTGGTTTTGGATTCTTGGCAGACATGATGGCTTCATACTTCTTTGACGAGACATTCATCACAGGTAATGCTGAGGTCTATGACGAGGATGCAGAGGAGTTCATCACAAAACCTGAAAATGCACGTAAATTCATTTTGCCGCCAGATCGTTCGATGTACTTTGATGGTGAGATTGCGGTCTTAGTTGGACCCGCTTGCGCAAGTGCGTGTGAGTTCTTTAGCTACGACATGACAATTAATGACCGAGCTACGATCATTGGCCAATACCCATCGGCCGGATTAGGTGGTAGTGTGAGCGACCTGCGCATGCCTGACGGTGAGTCAGTTCGCTACACAGTCGGCCGAGCGGTTGATGCAGATGGTAATATTCATATCGAAGGGATTGGGGTTCAACCAGACATCGTTGTCCCTGTGACAGAGGAAACTCTTTTCACCGATGAAGATGTTATTTTGCAAACAGCCATTGACTTTTTGGAAGGCAATATCGAACTGCCTGAATCGGAAGAGTCTGGTGACAGTGAAGAGGCCAGCGATGACTTTGATTTTGCTGCGACATTGACCACAGGTGATATTGTCTCTGGCACACTAGAGCCAGGTGGATCTCTTTTCTATCTTGTTAATCTTGCAGAAGGCGATGTCGTTGATATTCTCGCTATTGCTGATGATATGCTTGAGCTTGACTTAATCATGAATGTTTATGATGAAGAAGGTGAGCAAGTCGACTCCAATGACGATATTGATGTGAAAAACTTCAATCCTGGCTTTTTAGGAATTAGTCTAGATCAAGACTTTTCATTTGTAATTGAAATTACCGCATTTGACGAAGAAGCAACAGGTGATTTCCAATTCGGTGTGATCCCATCTGAAGAAACAGATGGTGAAGGCTCTGACGGTTAGCCAAACCGGTTTCAATTGAATATAATCTAAAAGCGGTCACGACCTCGTGACCGCTTTTTTGTGTCAATGGGCTGTACCCAGTATGTTAATTTTGAGACTGAAAATGATTTAGCTGATATCTGTAGCCGTGTGTTTCACGCAATCTAAAAAATATGTTCGAGTAATCGGTGAACGTTTGTTTGCTGATAAAATTTTGCCAATTCAAAAGGTGCTTGTGCCTTTAAATAAAAAAGGTTAAAAAGCTTTCTTTTCTGCACGTTCGCTAGAGAATTAAATAAAATCATGTCTGAAGAAATTTCGGCCGAAAGGCTCCAAAAAGAAATCAATAATCGCCGAACCTTTGCGATTATTTCTCACCCCGATGCAGGTAAAACCACGCTTACAGAGAAATTGCTGCTGTATGGAAACGCTATTCATATGGCGGGAAGTGTTCGCGCACGTCGTAACCAGAAAAACACAACATCTGACTGGATGAAGATGGAGCGTGAGCGGGGTATCTCGATCAGCTCAACGGTGATGCAGTTCCCGTATAAAGGGCATACGATTAATCTGCTCGATACGCCGGGCCATCAAGACTTCTCTGAAGATACGTACCGGACGTTAATGGCGGCCGACTGTGCGGTGATGGTTCTTGACGCTGCAAAAGGTGTCGAACCACAAACGCGGAAGTTATTTGAGGTCTGTAAGCAGCGGGGGATTCCCGTGTTTACTTTTATCAACAAAATGGACCGGCCGGCACTTGATGCTATCGGTCTGCTTGATCAAGTAGAAACGGTTTTAGGGATGCAGCCCGTACCGATGAACTGGCCCATTGGTGATGGGGACAGCTTCATGGGGGTTTATGAGCGTAAAAGTGAAAATGTTTATCTGTACGATCGCACCAGCCGCAATCAGTCGATTTCACCTGAAACGATTACAACGCTTGATGATCCACGAATAGAAGAAAGGCTATCGTCATATCAATTTGATGACCTGCACACGAACATTGGTCTGCTGGATGAATTGGCAACGTATGATTACGATGCATTGATGGCGGGTGAACAGACGGCCGTCTATTTTGGCTCTGCCCTCACAAACTTCGGTGTTCAGCTATTTTTAGATGACTTTATCAACCTAGCACCTCCGCCTGATAGCTATGACAGTAACAAAGGGGAAATTGTGCCAGAAAAAGAGCCTTTCTCTGGTTTTGTCTTTAAGATTCAAGCTAACATGAACCCAAAGCATCGAGACAGTGTGGCGTATATGCGGATTTGCAGCGGCCGATTTACACGAAATATGCAGGTGAATCATCCACGCTCAGGCAAGACGCTCAAACTCTCCCGGCCGTATGCATTTTTTGCTGATTCTCGTGAAGTGGTTGATGAGGCTTGGGCCGGTGACATTATCGGCTTGCCAGGAAATAAGCTCTTCACTATCGGTGACACATTGTCAGTACAGGGCAATCTTAGATACAGTTCGATACCCCGCTTTGCGCCAGAGCATTTTGCCCGTTTGATTAATCAAGACATTTCAAAGCAGAAAAACTTTATGAAAGGGGTGACTCAGCTTGAAACGGAAGGAGCGATGCAGGTCTTTTACGAAGCTGATGCGTTCCGGAGAGATCCGATTTTGGCCGTGGTGGGTGTGCTTCAGTTTGAGGTTGTAATTGCACGTATCGAAGACGAATATGGCGTCAGCACACGTTTAGATCGTTTGACACATCAATTAGCCCGTTGGGTTGATGGACCTGCAGATGAAATTGAAGCGCTACCTTGGCGTTACGGAATGCTGCGTGTACAAGATGGCGACGGCCGACTTGTTGCATTATTTAGTTCTCCACACGAGCTGGAATACTATGCAGATAAGTATCCAAACATTCATTTTCGAGATACCGTTTAGCTATAGCATGTGCTTTTTATAAGGGCTACGACCAATAAAAAGGTCAATGCGTATAAACAAAAAAAGCGGCCAGAGATCGTTATGATCTCGGCCGCTTTTTTATTAAAAGGAAAGGAGAGGCTTTCCAGTTTAAACTATCATGTGAAAGTTTTTAGCTAGCAGTAGCTTCTTCTTTTTCGTCCGTAGCGTGGCGCTCAACTGAAATTTTGCATTTCGAAACGAGTGCTACGATGGCACCAACCGCTGTTAAAGCGATTATTGCACCGGTAAGAGGGGGAATAAGACCTAATGCACCAACTGCAACTGGCATATTGACGATTGTGTCACCAGCTTCGTTACGAATGATGATGCGACGCACGTTCCCTTCGCGCCAGACGCTTTTAATAAAGCCCATAACTTCGCCGCCTGCCATCTCAAACTCTTCGGTCCATGAACGGCCGCTGTCTTCAGCTGCTACGTCCTCTTCGGTAATTTCGATTACTTCTGGCTTTTCAGCCTTTGATTTTTTCTTTGCCATATGATTACTATCTCCTAAAACTGACTAAGCATTTACCGTGCGACGAGTCATCAACAGGTAAAGTCCATATCCAATTAATATAACTGGCCACCATGGGCCAAATGTTTCAAAAACAAACAGTTCAAATAAGACACCCATTGTCGCCCCGATAATCGAGAAGACGCGGATGACCCGCTGGCCGTTTACGTGAATGGGATGTTTTTCTTCGTAGCGACGTGAAAACATCATTCCGGCCGTAAATGTGATCGGTAGAACTGTCCATAGATAACTAAATCCTTCCTGATGGCCGATTAGGTTTAGCACAAATATCATGGCACCTAACGCGACTAACGCAGCTCCCGGAGCTGCTAAGAAAGACCAATTGCTTTTATTGCCGGCCGTTGATGTTGCGGCTGGCCACATGAGAAGGGCTCCAACACCGCTAACAAACAGAAGCGGGGCGATAAAAGGCAAAATAGCTACGCCCGATAATGTTAAAGCGAGTAGGACTCCTCCTGCTACGATTAGCTTCACCGCGTTTTGCGGTACAGATCTGCCTGAGCTTACTAAGGGAGACTGCTTTTGAGCTTTATATACTGTTTCGTCTGTCATTTATCACCTCGTGGTTTTGTATGATAGGGTCATCTGTCTTGAATATGGTTCAGATGACTGAAGCTGTTTAAGTTAGACATCAGCTTTAAATTGTTCACACTTAACCCTTTCGAACACTAGTCACTACGGAGTGAATTTCAGAAAGTTTCTAGGTAGATTTTT
>JBGCDP010000032.1:0-22879 GCA_045105475.1 Anaerolineae bacterium | reverse complement strand
CAGCCTGTTGCCATTTTTGTTTTGCTGTCATTATAAATATTCTCCTGAACCAAGGGGTTTGCTTCCCAAATGTTTCCGGCCGGGTGATTCGCTGTTCAACTTCGGCGAACGCGACGTCGGTCGGTTTAGGTTGCTCATTCTGCGTTGGTTCTAAAATCGCCAACTGAGCGATTACGTCATCAAAATCGTTCATTTTTACTTCTCCCCCACTTGCGTGCTGCGCTTGCCTTGGTCAGCTATTGCCAACTGCTCTACAGCTTCAAACGCTTTGCGGAAGGCATCGGCCGCTCTTGAAAGCGTTTTGCCGACTGAGCTGGGCTTCATTTCACATACATTGGCCAGTTCTTCATAGCTTAGACCCAACTGACGTAACAAAAGCAGCTGCCCTTGTTGCGGGGCCAAACGGGCCAAGGCCAATCTAACCCGTTCAGCATCATCATTGCTTTCAGCCATCTTTTCAGGCCCGGCCGGTCGATCATGCTCATCAAACACCAGCACCTGATTCCGTTCCCACAGCCGCTTTCTCGCCCGAATGGCGTTATATGCGGTGTTGGTTGCGACACGATAGAGCCACGCGCTGACATTATGCTCAGATTGGTCAGCCCGTTTACGATTGGGCGGCCGCTGATGCAGCTTAATGAAAACATCTTGAACAATGTCTTCCGCTTCATCACGATTACCCACCAAGCGAAAAACGAGTCCAAACACTTTTAAATAATGCCTGTGAAACAATAATTCGAATGATGCGCTATCGCCTTCCTCAGCTTTCTGAAGAAGCTGGCTATCTGATAGCCCGTTGTCTATTAGATCGTCGGCCGACGTGTCTTTTGCTTTTGTGAAATGACCAGTAAGTGAAATTTCCATCTTACCCATATAAACACCATAGGTTTTGATTTTGTGACAGGGCGAGCAAAAAAGCTCACACAGGGTGAACCATCAAGGTCGTACCGGTGAACATTTAAGCTCATATGGGGAGACCGTCAGGTTCACACGGGGTGAACTGCCAAGTTCACACAATCATAGCGATGAAATGTGTAGATGTTCTGAAGATTAATGAAATGGTCAGACGAACCGGCCGGGGCTTATCGGGTTACAAATGGCAAAAATCGCTGATTTTCGAGCGGCACCCTAATAGGATCAACCTCAAGTGCGCCAATATCAGGATTAGAACGGAGATTGCCTAAAATGTCTTCGGAACTGCTGTTGGTTGCATCCGCTGCGTCGATAATGCTATTGCCTGTAGGTGTCCCATACTTCGCGACCAGGTCTTCAAAAACCAATTGAATGGTCCCATGGCCACCGCCAAACTGGCTCCCACTCCAGCGTGGCAAAACCAATCCGCTTTGATTACCAAGCTGTGGATCAGCAATGATTCGATTTGAATCATCTGTGTAGTTTACTTGTTCACTACTATCGGCCGGAATATCACTCCCTCCATTCCAATACAGGTTATTGTTTAGAACAACGTTTTGCGTCTCGCCGATCGGAGTATCTGAAAAGTCATTGCTGCCCGATCCATTTGATCCCATCGTGCCGGTCGGGTCTGACCAAATATTGTTGTAAAAATGGACATTGTCATTTATTGGATTGCTCCCTTCTTGATTTAGGCGCATGGCAAAAGCCAAGGCGGGTAAATCACCAGAGACTGTGTTGTGCCGAAAAACGATATTCTGCCCCCCTTTTACCCCAAACGCAGCCCGCATCACATTTGAGCTGTTCCCCAGCATTAAGTTGTTTTCAACAAGCACATTTTTGGCTTCGTAATAAGGCATCCCATCTTCCCCGATCAGGACAAAATTTGAACCGGTTGATCCAGCCCAATTTAGAAAGATATTGCGCTGTACGCTGATATTGTTGTTTCCAACATAAATATCATCATCCCCATTGCTATCTTTTATCACGATAAAGCTGCCGGTATCATTCCCATTCGTCCGGCCGCTCCCCGCAAAATTATTAAAGAAGATGTTGTCTTGCACCACCACATCTTCGACGCTATTGATATCGATATGCTCGTCATGGCCTGCTTGGTTGTAAAAGATATTGCCCGACACAACGATATTATGCGCACTGTTGTTGATTTTTAAGATGTCGTTGTTGTAGCTATCGTGAAGGATGTTATTGCGAAAAGTAATGTTTGAAACAGACCCGTCCCCACCGCCATCAACATGCACGATTAAAGCGGCCGAACCAGCTTCAGAATGGCGAATTTCAAACCCTTCAATTGTAATGCCTGAAACGGCTGCATCTGCCCCGTAAATCGTTATGACCCGGTCATTGTTTTCAAGAATAGCTTGGTAGGGCGTTTCAGATTTGACGGTAACCCCGGCCGAAAATTCCCCTCGAATACGCTGGCGACCGAAGTAAATGCCTGGTCGGACCAAGATCGTGCTCCCATCACTTACCTGTGTTAGTGCATGCTCAATTGAGCCCCATGGATTGCTGCTAGAGCCGTTACCCAAGCTGTCACTGCCTGTCACAGCGACATAAAACTCGCCTGAATTTTGTACAACTGCCAAACCAGATACCAGTCCAATGCCTCCGATAAGGCTCAAAATAATGACAAAAGCGAGATTGGTTAAAAAGCTGCTTACAATATTTTTGACAATAACCATGAGTTTCCTCCTTGTTGAAGCACGGCTTATGCAGGGCTCATATCCTAAGACCGAGCTTATCGGGGGCCGGAGTTAAAAGCAGTTGCTCAGTTATCACTTCACAACTTCAGTACATATGGGCCAAAGGAGGTCATTTAATTGGGCTCCCCCTTTTTAAAACGTCTGATTATCAAGCCTAAGTTATATCAGCCTTATTGGCAGCGCCTGCGATAGCACGCGCCTTATCTTTATTTTCAGCCATTTCAGCAACACTTTTTGTATGCAAGCGAGCGGCGCCACTGGTTTCTATTAAATGAACCCGGGTTCCATCAGACACAGCTGAATCCAAGCGTTTTTGGGCCGCATCAATCCCACCTTGATATTGTGGCAGCCATTGCGCCTGAGCCACCAGCATTTCATCGGTCATTTGCCAAACCTCTTCAGGGTTACAGACCGCCCCAACCAATGGATCGTGCAGCATCGCCTGTTTTAGCAAAGCCACATCCCCATGAACGGCCGCCTCCATCCCCATTTGCTGCACCCGCACGCTGGCCGAACAGGTAGCCGCGCACGCCATCGGCAAATCACCGACAACAGGCATATTTATCCCAGTCTTATCAACATAGCCCGGAATCTCGACAATGCAGCCGTTGGGCAAGTTGGGAATATGGTTTTGATTCACAATATTGAAATGGCCCCGATATACCCGGCCAGTTTCGAGCCCTTCAATAATGTATGATCCATGCTCCTCACTTCGATTGGTTGGAGCAATTGTAGGAGGCTCCTCCTTCATCCAGTTGGGGAAATCGGTTTCAAACCAGTTGCGCCCTTCACTACACACGCGTAAATACCCACCAGTTTCCCCATTGATCCAGTCAGACAGATCAATCCAGCGCTCAATCTCATTCACTCGTTTGCGATACCACGGCAAATACTCACTCAGATGACCGTTCGATTCAGTGCTGTAGTAGCCAAATCGATCCAAAACATCGATCCGGACTTTTTCAGTTTGCGGATAGATGGGGTGATTGCGGAACATCTCTAACATCTGCGGAATCATATCGATGCCACGCCACTCCGCTTTAACAAACCACGTTTGGTGATTAATACCCGATCCAATCACATCAACGTCGTCTCGATGAACTTTTTCATCTGGGCCGACTAGGCCTTCACCTTTGGCCCAATGCTCAATACAGTGCGCGATCTGCCAATGCGCATGTTGCACCCCGTGACACAAACCGATTGTCGGCACGCCACCATATTGATTACAGGCCCATGTGTTCATCGCCATCGGATTGGCATAGTTCAAGAATAGTGCGTTGGGTTTAGCGACTTCACGAATGTCTTTGCAAATATCAAGCAGCACAGGAATCGTACGCTGAGCATACATGAGGCCGCCCGCACAGATCGTATCTCCCACACACTGATCAACCCCGTACTTCAACGGAATATCGATGTCAGTCTGGAATGCCTCTAAGCCGCCTTGCCGGATCGTGCAGATAATGTAGTCACTGTCTTTAATTGCTGCCCGTTGATCGAGCGTAGCGGTCACAGTTGCAGGCAAATTATTGGCTTGAATATCCCGCTGGCACAACTGGGTCACCATATCCAAATTTTCTTCAGATATATCCATAAAGGCGAAAGTCGTATCAGCCAATTCTGGCACAGCTAAAATGTCTTGCATTAAACGGCGGGTAAAGCCGATAGAGCCAGCCCCGATCATTGCGATTTTTATTGCCATTGAAAATCTCCTCTATGTTTTGCTTTTTAGTGTGAATAAAGCTGTGACTTTACCTGCTTCATCTACTTCTTGTTCAATAAACCCCAGCCTTGTATATAGCTTACGGGCAACTTCGTTCTCATTTTGATAGCAGATCAGAATTTCACGGCCGTCTGGCTCCATAGCAATTTGCTCGATGATCATTTGCATTGCAGCTTTTCCGAATCCTTTGTGCTGATGTGCTTGATCGATCATGATGCGAAACACTTTCCACTTGTTTGTAAAAACATCTCGTCCCCACAGTGCATATCCGATAACTTGATCATCTAAGTTATAAATCGCTTGAGACCTGGCGCCTGCATAAAATTGGGATTCAGCGATTGAGTACAAATTGCTGGGGACGAAACCTTTTTGATCTGGAGCCAGTTCAAGCGCAGTACAAGCTTTCCAATTTTCGGCCGTGACAGGCTTTAAATAAATCTGTGTGTCTGACATCGGGCAATTTTAATCTGCTTTGTGCATAAAAAGAAAATCTCCACCCAGTCAGTTGAATTGAGGACTTGCAGCCTATTTAAAAGCAGTTTTGCCCATAAGATTGACAAGCTCAAAGTTTTGTTGTAGTTTATGAATGAATATTCATTCACCCGATATAACGTTCAGTAACACGGCCAGAAACAAGAAATATCATGACCAAAATCAGCAAACTAGCACAAACCACAAAAGGCCTTATTGAATACAGGCTACACAAAAATGGAGGAAAAACATGCGTGCTTTTACATGGTGGACACTCAAACTGCCATGAGCAGTTCGGCCTAGAAGAAATAAAAAAAGCGGGTATGACAGCGTTGGTCCCATCACGGTCGGGGTATGGCAAAACCCCACAACACGTTGGCCCATCGGCCGCTTCCGCAGCTGAGGCAATCATCGCTCTTTTGGATGAACTTGGCATTCAAACAGCATCAGTCGTTGCCGTTTCGGCAGGAGGGCCAACCGGCCTCTATCTAGCGAGTCGATATCCAGAGCGGATTGACAAACTTGTGCTTGAATCAGCAGTAACCAAACGCTGGCTAACCCCCAAAGATGCACTTTACAAAACGGCCAAAATCATTTTTAACCCCAGAATTCAACTTATAACCTGGGGTATGATGAGGCTGTTTGTACAGATCACACCCAACCTGATTTTTAGGCAAATGATCCCATCGCTCACTAAGCTCAAAACCAATGACGTCATGGCATCTCTGTCGGCTCAGGACAAAATGGCATTTAAAAACATGTTGCTCCATTCATCGTCAGGGACCGGCTTTATGCTCGACCTTGAGCACCAAATTCCAGCAGATCTTTTAACTGAAATCAGGGCTCCAACCTTAATTGTGCATAGCCCAAACGACAAGGCTGTACCATTTGATCATCCTGAACACGCTCAGAATCTCATAAAACAAGCTGAGTTATTTGAAGCTGAAACGTGGGGGCATCTTATTTGGCTTGGGGCTGGAAGCACGGCCGTTATCGATAAGGTAGCCCGTTTTTTAAGTGGAGAAACCATTAACAGTAAATAGCAACCCTTTTAGAATCAATCTATAATCATCACTACTATGTCAGATTCGATTCAGCAGCAGCTCACCAACGCCCGACGCGACCAAATAATCGGGGCGGCCATTCAGGTTATCTCTGAGAAGGGATTCCAAAAAACAACGGTGCGGCAGATCGCACAAGCGGCCGGAATTGCAGACGGCACCATTTACAACTATTTCAAAAACAAAGACGACATTCTGATGGCTATTGTTGGGAAACTGACAGAAGCCGAAGTCCGTGAAGTTCACTTTGGTGAAGCGGAGCAAATCGACTTTGATACATTTATCGAGGAGTATTTCACTCATCGAGCGATGGAAGTTGAAGCGGGCTTAGCCGGTATGCGGGTGATTTTTTCAGAGACAATGGTCAATGAAAAATTGGCCCGGCTTGTTTTTGATCAGGTATATGGCCCAGCTTTTGAAGTCGCTGAAAAATACTTTGCGCATCAAATGGAGATCGGCCGAATACCGAAAAGCGACCCAACCATTGTCGGCCGGTTGATGACAGCCCCACTCATGGGGCTGCTCACACTCCGACTGTTGGGTGACGAACATGTCGCTGAACATTGGGCCGAACATGTCAAGGCAATGGTCGAGCTACTCAAAGCTGCATATCGACAAGATTAGACTCGAAGAACTGACAAAGTAGTGATGTTTCTCAGGAGAAACATCATGACGACATTAACCTCTCAGCTTCAGCTGAAACATCCGCTTAATCTAAGCTCCGATTTTTATAACAACCAAACACATGAAATATTCCAGTGGATGCGGGCTGAAGCCCCGGTCTACAAAGCTAAGTTAACCCGCTGGAAAACAGTCTACTTAATCAGCCGCTACGCCGATGTCGAAGCAGCTTTGAAGGACCCTCGTTTTGTCAAAGATATAAACAACATAAAAGGTAAAAGCCGCTGGGGAGGCGGGAACTTTTGGGTGCCGAAAGCGTTCCGGCCGTTGTTACACAACATGCTCAATAGCGATGAGCCAGACCATCGCAGGCTGCGTAATCTGGTTCACAAAGCCTTTACCCCTAAACGAGTCTTAGAGCTTGAACCCAAAATAGAAGAAATAGCGCAACGGCTGATCCAATCGGCTAAAAAGAAAGGGAGTTTTGACCTGATCGAGGAGTTCGCTCAACCTCTACCGATTGCGGTCATCGCCCACATGTTGGGCATTCCCAATGATGATTTGCCTGAATTCACTGCCAATGCAGAAGGGTTTTTGGTCACGCCTACCCCGATCAATATGCTCCGAGCCGTTCCGGCTATCACACGGTTCACCAAATATATTCGCGAACTGGCCGCCAAACGACAAGCTAGTCCGCAAGATGACTTAATCTCAGCCCTCGTTGAAGCGGAAGAAGATGGTGACCGTTTTAGTGAGGATGAGTTGATCGGCATGGTGTTTTTGCTGTTTGTGGCAGGGCATGAAACAACGGTCAATCTCATCGCCAACGGCACCAAAGCGCTGCTCGATCACCCTGATCAGTTTGATCTGCTCAAACAACATCCGGAATATGTGGATTCGGCCGTAGAAGAATTTCTACGCTTTGATGGCCCTCTTGAAACGACAGAGATGAGTTTCGCACGCGAGGATATCTCCCTACACGGCGTAACCATTCCCAAAGGGATGACAGTTCTGCCTGCGCTTCTTTCCGCCAATCGAGATGAGACGGTTTTCGAAAACCCCGATCAACTCGATATTTTACGAATGCCAAACAAACATCTGTCATTTGGCAAAGGGATTCACTTCTGCTTAGGTGCACCACTAGCTCGTTTAGAGTCGAAAAAAGCGTTTTGCACCCTGCTGCAAGAGATGCCAAATTTAGAATATGCGGTTCCGGCCGAGCAGGTCCGTTTTCGCAACATGCCGATGTTGCATCGATTAGAAGAATTACCGGTAAAAATTTAAAAGAGGGTCTTATCTATCATGAACGCATAAACAGAACCAAACTATCCGTTTCAGTTTTGCTGATACTATCTTCCACTTTATTAGCCCTTTTAGTTCCGGATGATCCAACTGTTGGTTTGGTGGCAGCTCTGGGTATTGGCATAATTGCATTCGCAACTTTATCAGCCATGGACTAAATTAAGTGAGATCAAACAATGAATTACATCGTACGCAAAACTGAAATTGACGGCATGGAAGGGCTGGCTAAAACCCACTTCCTTAATGAAAACGCCAAACGGGTCAACAAATCATTGGGAGATTTGGTTGGGCTGAGCGGCTTGGGTTTCCACATTATTGAAGTAAAACCGGGCCATGAATCAACTGAGTATCATGTTCATTCACATGAAGATGAGTGCGTATACGTTTTGGATGGAACCGCAACAGTAACGATTGATGAGGTTGATTATGAAGTTGGTGCGGGTGATTTCATCGGCTATCCGGCGGGTGGCTTGCCCCATACAATGAAGAACACAGGAGCTGAGCTGCTACGCTGTATCGTCGTAGGTCAGCGGCTGCCGTTTGATATGGGAGATTATCCACGCCTAAAAAAGCGGATTTTCCGCTACAATGGGGTTGGTGACGTAGTCAACTTGGAACATGTGCAAAATCCTAAAAATATTGGAAAAAAAGCATAACTATAAAAAACTAAGGGAATATCCGCCTATGTACTTAGTACCATTTGACTTTTATAATTGATCCCTATGCAGAAAATCGAGACGGCCAACCCCTCGGCCGAAGAAAAATTTAACGCAGATGCGATCAAGATGATCAACCAAACATTTTCGGTTGGCATCTTTATCACATTTTTGCTCACGCTTTTTTACTCATGGGGGTCTATTAGTTCAAGATCTATCGATTTTGAGTTTTTCTCTACATCCACCGTAGATACTTACTTTGCAGCGGCGCTATCCTGTTTTGGCGTCATTGTTTTCTCTTTGTGCAAATGGCTGATGCGGCGTGGCAACACACGCCTCGCAACACAGTTTTTTGTATTCTGCATTATCTTGATCGCTATTGCCGCCGTATTTTCTTTTAATACCGGAATATATGATCCGATTGCGCATCTGTTCTATTTAGCCTTGGTTATTGCATCTGTTTTTTTGGGGATACGCTCACTTTATCTTATTACTGGTGCTGGTATTTGCCTAAACGTCCTTATTTTTTATTTGATCAGCAATAACTATTTCGTGACAATTGACAAACCACCAACATTTGATGATGTAATCGTTGATTCATCTATTTTGATTCTCACAGCAACTGTCTTAGCGATCACGGTCAATCAGATTCTGAAGAACAGATTGGAGCTCGTCCGTTATCAAACCCACCTAGAAGATATTGTGTCACAAAGAACAGCTCAGTATCATGCAGAACGCAATCGGGCCGAAGCAGCTAATCTGGCAAAAAGCCAGTTTTTAGCCAATATGAGCCATGAGTTACGGACCCCACTCAATGCGATTATCGGCTATAGCGAACTCATAAAAGAAACGATCACTGAACATCAGATAGAAAATGAAAGCGATGAAATCGAGACTGACGCCGCAAAAATCGGAGCCTCAGGGCGGCACCTGTTGGCCTTGATCAACAATATTCTTGATCTCTCTAAAATTGATGCTGGAAAAATCGATTTAAATCTAGGCTTTCATCGCCTGCCAGATGTCATAGCTGAGGTCTTGCTTTCACTAGAGCTTCAAATCGAAAATAAGGGGTTAGAATTTAAGCTCAATTTTGTAGATAACGCCTTTGCAAATGAATTGGTCGAGATTGACAATCGAAAGATTCAGCAGATCCTGATTAATTTATTGGCCAATGCGACAAAGTTTACAGAAAAGGGATATATCGCTTTAATTGTTGAGAAATCAGAGGAAAGCGAGACAACCCAGCTCCGGTTTACAGTCACAGATACCGGTATTGGCATCGACTCAGAGTTTATCCCACATCTTTTTAGCCGATTTGAACAAGAGGACAATGGCTTAACTCGAAAACATGATGGTACCGGCTTGGGGCTAGCAATCTGCATTCAGCTTGTTGAAATGATGAAGGGAGAAATGACGGCAAAAAGCACTAAGGGGCTTGGAACAACCTTTTGTGTCACGCTACCTACTACTACCATTCAAGCTGAAAATCAGCCACAACTAGCAGTAGCAGAGTCTATTCAGAAAGGTAACTAACCTGCTTAATTTTAGGTCAATTAAAACCGATCCGGCCGCATAGCAGCCAAATGAATTGAGGGTGTCTGCTCCGTTATAATTTCCGTAACCAATTTCCCTGTAATCGGCCCGTGCGTTATCCCCAGCATCCCATGCCCAGTTGCAAAGATCAGGTTGCTCACACGCTCACTTCTACCGATGTATGGCAATCCATCGGGGGTTAACGGCCGATAGCCGGCCCAAGTCTCTTCCGCATCGATCACTTCCATATCAGGCAGCACCGTCTCCAACGATTCCCGATTGACGTCTAGCCGTTTTTGATTAATCGATGGGTCAAACCCAGCCAGCTCAAGCGTGCTGCTAAAGCGAAATCGATCATGACCCAAGGGGGTAATCGCCACTTTCGAGTCATCAATCGCGAGCGGCCGGGTTGGCCCCTGCTCGGCCGACCGTTTTTTCACCGTCACGCTATACCCCTTTGCCGGTTCCATCAAAATCGGTGCACCTAACTGCTTTGCCAAAATCGAAGACCAAGCCCCGGCCGCCAACACAACCTCCTTCGGCTCGATGGTTCCATTTGTCGTTTCGATTTCAGTGATTCGGCCGCCAGCCTTCTTAAAGCCGGTGACCTCTGTATGCGTCATCAGCTTCGCTCCTTCTTTTTCAGCCTGTGCCGCCGCAGCTTGAACCAGTTGACCCGGATTCAAGTTCGCATGTTCCGGGAAAAATATGCCTGAGCTAACCCCGTCTTTTAATTTCGGTTCAAGCTCCTCAAGTCCATCACGATCCAAAGAGATAGCCTTAACCCCCAAACTGCGCAACAGCTCAGCCTCTTTCTCACCCGTCTTGCGATATTTCTCTGACAGATGCAGATGGAGTAGTCCGGCTTCAACATAGCCAAACTCAAGCTCAGGTTCGGCCGCTAATTCACGAAACATCGCCAGGCTTTGCAGGTTTAGTTGCAGCAACGTCTCAGCCCCTTTCATCATTTTCGTATGTGTGCAGGCAGCTTGAAACTGCCAGAGCCATTTGACCAAGTCGAGATTAAAGCGGGGCTTGATATGAAACGGACTGCCTGCATCAAACATCCATTTGAGCCCTTGCCCCAACACGCCAGGGGCCGAAGTCGGTAGCGCATAACCGGCCGCGACCCAACAGGCATTTCCATGAGAGGCCCCGGCACAAATATCGGCTTTTTCTACTAGCGTCACCTGCCGCCCGGCTCGGGTCAGATACAAAGCGGTACAGGCGCCGATTACACCACCACCAATAATCAAGATGTTAGCTTTATGGGTCATTGTTTTACCCTATCAGTTCTTTGATTTGCTCGACGAGATCAGCATTAATTTCACGAGGTGCATCAGACAACCGATTGTCAAAACGTCGTTTGCCTGGCATCCGAATCCCCTCCATGCTTTCAAGGCGGGTCAAGAAATCTTCGCTATGTTCGGCCCACCCCATCCCTGCCAAAATTTTAGGCGACAGCGCCAGCATGAATTCACCACCGCGCGCAGGGCCACCGTCTTTGTTATCAGCCTCGGCCGCTTCGTAGCTAAAATAATCACCGACGAGTCCAGCCGCAAGCAGTTCAATCATCGTCGCAATAGCTGACCCTTTATATCCACCAAATGGCAGAATCACCCCGCCTTGGTGAATCTTCTTGGCGTCCGTTGTCGGATTGCCGTCAGCGTCTAGCCCAATGCCCAACGACAGTTCATGCCCATCACGAGCCGCCACGCCGATGTCCCCGCGTGCTTTGGCGGCCGTCGCCATATCAAACACATAGGGATCTTTCCCCGGCCGTGGGTAGGCAAACGAAATCGGGTTGGTGCTGAAAAAGGCTTTTTTCGCCCCAAATGGAGCCACCATCGGCGTATGTACCGTACAGGCCAAACCCACTAAATCTTTTTCAGCCAGCCCTTCAACTTCGGGCCAGAGGGCGGCGAAGTGAAAGCTATTCCTAATGGTTAAGACAGCGATCCCATATTCATGCGCTGCTTCAGCGAGCAACGGCGTTCCCGTTTCGATGGCAAGCGGCGCAAAGCCGTTATCCCCATCAAGCCGAATAGCGGCCGGGGTCAAATTTTCAGCCTTTGGTTGAGCGTGACCATTTACTTTGCCGCTCCGCAAAGACTTGATGTAACCGGGTAGCCGAAACAGACCGTGCGAAATTGCTCCATCACGCTCGGCCGAGCTAATCGTACGGGCTGCGGCCGATGCGTTCGCATCATCACAGCCGTTACTGGCAAGGCATTGGTAGGCCAAGTCATAAATTTCTTGAACAGTTAAAAATGTCGTGGACATATTTTCTCCTAATAAATATCGCTTTACTGATTGTCATACATCCGAATAATCTGGCCAGTCTCATACCCTTCAATGCTTTGAACATAGCTGTTCACAGCTTTCCACATCGGGATCGGATTATGACCTGGGAAGAAGTCGCCGTAACGCTCAACCGAGTCTTCAACGAGCCCAAGCGAAACCACATTAAGGCGACATTGCCCCAGTAGTTCGAGAGATGCAGCCTTAACAAAACTATGAACCCCACCATTCACCATCGCGGCACTAGCGGTTAAAAGCACCGGATGGTCGGCCAAGATGCCGGTAGAAAGGGTGATCGAACCCTTCTCGTTTAAATACCCTTTCCCAACCCGGACCAAGTTCACTTGCCCCATTAGTTTGCTCCGCAGGCCAACGTCATAATCTTCTTCTGTTAGGCTTTCAAACGTACCCCATTTGGCTTCACCTGCGATACAAACAATCGCATCAACGTTGCCTACTTTCTCGAACATCGCTTGGATTGATGCGGTATCCGCAATTTCAACTTGCACATCTCCAGATGTCCGGCCGGCAATGATTAGCTCATGTTTTTTAGCCAAATGTTCGCTGACTTTTTTCCCAATTGCTCCGCTTCCGCCGATGATTAGTATTTTCATTTTTCCTCTTTTAAATCGCTTTTAATTATCCTAAATTTGCCTTCCTCTCTGGTCAGGAAAGCTTTATTCGCTCAAGTTGTCATCAAAACAAAACATTGAACAGTTGATCAAAACTTTGTTTTAGTTCAAAAATCATTTAGCTAACTGAATCACCCCACCCTATAGTTTGGGGTATAAAAGACTCTATTCCTTGAATCAGCAGCCGATCAACTCCACCTGTTGTAGGCAGTATTTCTTTAACGACCACAATAGCTTTTTGCGACAATGTTACTGTTTTCATAGAATTTTGCAGTCCCTAGGCGGAATTAGATTTTCGGGATTATGCTTGAGTTCATGAGGCTGTCAAATGACTGGCAGGCCCCACCATTAATGGAGATAATTAACAATGTTTAAATCAAAAATTCGGCCGATTGTGATTCCGCAGTTTGAGCATGCACGACTTGCAGCAAAACTAGCCTCGATGTGGGGAAACGCAAACTTTGATCGGCCGGAAATTCCCTTTGATTTATTTGTTGAGGGGGTTGCTTTGCACGATTGGCAATACAGCAACTCCGACAATCTTTCAATTGGCGACCTCAGCGAAGCTGAATGGCTCGACGTGATGCGCATCGGTATCGATCTAGAATTCAGCGACCCGATTGTTGAAATTATCGCCAAGCTCCACATGATGCGACTCGTGCGCACCCCCACTTCCCCAGAACGCAGACGGATCGTTGAAGAGTTTGAGGCTCGCATTGCCAAAGCTGTCGCCCAAACCAAATATTCTCGAGCCCAGTTTGAATGGGCAGACCGGATCACCCGCTTTTGTGACAGCTTGGCGTTTGACTTTTCATATGAACGGCCGACAAAAGACTCAACCCCAGTTCTTGCCAAGATAAGTGATTCAGAGACCACACAGCTATCTTATGAAATAAAACCGGGCGGTCTAATCGGAATTGCCCCTTGGCCATTTTCAGTCCCTTCGTTTTCAGGCATGATTACCGGATATCAATTAGACGGTTATCCTGAAACGCTAAAACCACAAGTCATCCCGTATCAAATCAGCCCTCAAAAATAAATGAATAAGCAGATGAAAAATCAAAATAGACATGTCATGATTATTGGGGCCGGTATCATGGGAGCCTCACTCAGCTACCATTTGGCTCAAGCTGGAGCACAAGTCACTATTCTTGAAAAAGGGGAGCCAGGCCAAGGGACAACGGCCGATTCTTTTGCTTGGATCAACGCCTCACGTGGGAAAACCCCCTATCACTATTACCAGCTCAATTTGTTTGGCATTGCGGCATGGGAACGGCTAGAGCAAGAGCTTGAGGGTGCGCTAAAAGTTAAATGGGGCGGTAGTGTAGAATGGGAGCTAGAAAAAGATGAAGCGGAGCATGTGAATCAAGCGACCCAGACGCATCAGGCTTGGGGATATCCACTTCAATTTATTGACGCTGACCAACTAGCTAAATTAGAGCCCAATCTACAAACGGCCGACTTTGAAACAGCCGTCTACACTGAAATCGAAGGGCACGTCGATCCAGTCTACGCAACCAAAGTTTTGCTCAAACATGCTCTGCAGATGGGAGCTGTGCTACAAACCAACTGCAACGTAACCGCCATCGATCCAGCCGCACACGGAACCAGAAATGTTAAAACGTCTCAGGGTGATTTTACGGCCGACACCATTGTAATCGCATGCGGAAACCATTCGCCGAAAATAGCAGAGATGGCGGGATTCACGATTCCTCTCAAAGATTCACCAGGGGTTTTGGTACACGCTAAACCTCAGCCAGATGTGATCAACCGCATCGTGCTGTCACCACATGGGCACATGAAACAAAAGCCAGACGGCCGGATTGTGTTAGGCAGCAGCTTTGAAGGGGGCGGTGGCACAGACAATTCTGTTGAAGCGGGAGAATCGTTGCTTAAACATGCGGCCAGCAGCCTGCCACAGCTAGACAAAGCAGACGTTGAAAAGGTCACATTGGGCTGGCGCGTTTTACCGGAAGATGGGCTACCAATTATCGGCTTTGCTAAGCAAGCCCCAGATATCTATGTGGCCACGATGCACAGCGGCATTACGCTGGCTCCGCTGGTTGGAAAATATGCGGTAGCCGAAATTCTTGAGGAATTGGAGGTCGACCAGCTCCAGCACTATCGTCTAGATCGTTTTGATACCGCCAAAACTTAAGGCGGGTCAAACTAACTTTAGCCCTAGAGATGCCATTTGCTTGCGGGTGATCGCTTCGATTTTTTTTGCGTTCGAAATGTCATTTTCAATCTGAACATTGCCGTTGTAGGCACGGCCGAGAATACTCATTGTCCGGATGCAATATAGGGTTGCGTACAGCTCCGTTCGAAACTTTTCTTCCACACTCAAATTCAAACAGTCAACCCAATAATCATACAAATCAAGATCCCATTCACGCAGCAACGAGAGCGTTTTCCCCCGGCCGACAGCGAGCAATGGATCACCCAGCCACATCTCATCCACATCAATAATTCCAGAAATATGCCCGTTATGAATGATGACATTTTTTAGATTTGTGTCGTACAAAAACGGAATGAGTGGCAACCGATTAAGCTCAGGTTCAATTTTTGCGAAGGCCTCACGAATAACCTGAACATAACCGGTAGGAAAAAGATTTAATCGACCGAAATCCCTTTCTGATCGAGAACAAGCACGTTCAATAATAGTTATCCAAGGTTGGGCTTCTTCCCTAAAGAGGCTGAGGTCAAGTAGAGCCACTTTTTCTTGGACTTGAGTCAGTTCTTGCGCAATCGTTTGCTTAGCTTCCTTCGCCAAATGCGGATAAACCACCTCAATATCTTGTCCTGGCAATCGTTCAAGAATCGCATACGTGACATCTGACGTTTCACCAGAGGCGATTACCTTTGGGAGCCGAACCCCTAACTTCTCTAAATGGGTCTGCCAATAAAGTCCATCTTTTAGATATTCAGCATTCTGATTTTGAGCCAATCGGGCAACAATGCGACGGTCATCGCTGAGCTTCACATCATAAACATCATTGATCAAGCCAGTCTCAAACTTACTAATCTCCACCACCAAACTCTGCAGGTGGCGTTTAACCAGTTGATCGATTAATTCTTTATGGCTACTTTCTTTTTTTATCATTAGTCACCACTTGTCTCTGCCAAAAATATGAGCAACGCGTCAACCAGCTTGTCTGGATCTTCAACCTGAGGCACATGCCCTACCCCTTCAAAGATTTGCAACTCAGATCCCGCAATCACTTCATGCATATATTCCCCTTGCTCAAGGGGTGTGAGCGTATCTTCTGCTCCCCAAATGATTAGAACCGGCATATCTAATACTGCGTAATTGGCCGGGTCATTCGCTTTGAATTCTGGATGTGGCATCAAAAAGTTTTCGACCAGCCAAAGACCAAAATCATGGGTGCTGTTTTCGATCGGCATCGGCCGTTGCAACATTTCAACACGGGCGTCTGTTGCATTGGCCGGGTCGTGAATCAAGGTTTGTAGCAAACGGCGGCTCATCCGTGGGTTGGTCACCAGTGCGGATAGCACACTGTTTCGCAACGGAGAAATAGAAGCGATTTTTGCTACGGCTCCCGGTTCGGTCGACCGGTCTTCAAACGGCAAAGGGCCAACCAAATTCCCCACATCTAACAAAATTAGACGCTCGATTTTTTCAGGGGCCGATAAGGCTGTCTCTACAGTTGGGCCGCCACCAAAAGAATGCCCCACCAAGGTGATTGTTTCAACCTCAAGTGATTCAATAACGCCCAATAATCTCTTCGCTTGGCTAGCTTGGTCGTAAACCTGATTTGAGGGGCGGTCCGAAAAACCAAACGGGGTCAAGTCAACCAAAATCGTGTGATACCCGGCTGCGTTTAAAGGATCGGCCGTCTCCCGCCAGATTTCGCCCCACGCGCCGGTCCCATGAATAAATAAAAGCGGCTCGCCGTCAATTGGGCCTGATTCTTGGATGAAAATTTGAGTGTCGTCGGCTGATACATAACGGCCGGACTCAGGGGCGATTTCACGATTGATCTCAACCTCACGGTTATTGGTTTCCCATCGAAAATACAGTAACGACCCCATAGCTAAAATAAGTAGGCAGCCCGCTAAATAGATGCCCCCTTTTAATATTTTTTTGATCATTTTGCTGCTCCTTTTGAAGTAAAGGTATTATTTGCTACGTGTTTGAGTATATAAACGCTACAAACTTCTTCTGCCTCAAGCTGATTGCGCATTGTCTCAAAATGGTCCATTTGCTTACCCCAAAGTCAACACAAACAGCGTCAGCTCACAGTCTTCAACTCTTCCGGTGTGAACCGGCCCCCTTTAACCCGCTTCACAAAACGGGCCTCAATTCCTTGTTTGACTTCCGGCATAATGTTGTAAAACTGGGCAACTTGTAAGGCACAACCGATCACATCTTGAATTTCTTTTGCCATCTTGTGTGGGTCTGGCTTTCCGTGCTTTGCAGCTTTTACCCCACTCCCTTCAAAGATGTGAACTTGCTCGGCCAATTCTCCAGCTTCTTCGAGCAAGCGGGTCATGATTTGGAATGGATTATTTCCGGCCGGAAAAGTACGATCTAAATCAGCGTTGATCAGCTCTAATTTTTCAAAACATTTCATGATAAGGGCTACTCATACTTAAAATCTGGATGTTTAAAAACCAGCTCTTCTGTCGTCTTGTCTTTTTTATCGATAGAAACTTCGATTTTGTAGAGTATCTCCGCCTGATCGAAAAACCCGATTAGCTCCTGAATAATCGGCAGCCCGGCCGGTTCATCTGCATAACTTCCGGCCGAAATCAAATAATCTCCGGCCCATGATGAGTAGAAATAAATCTCAAAGTCAGATGGGTCGTTCAGCTGAATAAAAAGATTGTCCCCATCATTATTCAGCGAAAGCTTGTATCGGCCTTGAGCCAACGGCCATCGGTCTAAAAACGGCCGGAGCTTTTCAGCCAACTCATCCGACTTTGTTCTGAGCACTTCACCAACGATGCTGATTTCAATGATGCTATTGTTTTTGCTTTGATCCATACCATAATTTTGCTCCCTCGGTCATCATTAGCCAAATAAAATCCAAATGGATAAACCCACAGCTCTTAAACCATCTCAGCCAACAGCCCGGTGCGTTCTAAAATCAGTTCAACCGGAGGCTGCAAATTAACAAGTTGAAAACTGCCGCCCCCTTTCGCCTGCCGTTGATGCAATTCGAGCAGCACTTCGATGCCGGTTGCATCAAGCAGATGAGAGTCTGTCAGCGACAAAACGACATCAACATCGGCCGGGCTTTCAGCTTCAACCTGCTCTAGCAACCTGCGTGATGCACCGAAAAAGATAGGGCCGCTCACCTGATAATGATGACCTCTAGCAGGTGATTTAACCACAGCGCCACGCTGCCAAAGGCTCTGAGGATTTCCCATCTGCATCACAAAAATGACAATGCACAACACAATCCCAATCAAAATCGCTTGGGTCAAGCTTAGAAAGATAGCGGCTAAGACGGTAGCTACAAACGGGACAATCGCATGTTTTAGCCCTTTGCCAAAATAAAAACTTAGCCGCCTCCACTGATTCATGCGCCAAGCGGTCATGATCAATACTCCGGCCAAAGCAGAGAGAGGGACCTGCCCGATGAGGGGTGCCAGCACCAACACAATCAGCAACAAAACAACGCCGTGAACAATGGGCGATATCCGTGTGACCCCTTTAGCCCGCAAATTAACGGCCGTCCGTGACAGAGCGGCACTGGCAGCAATGCCACCAAAGAACGGAACGATTAGATTTGCAACTCCCTGAGCCGTCAGCTCAACCCCATTGTTCGGCCGCCTCCCTGTTTGATTTTCAGCCAAAGCACCGCACAGCAAACTCTCAATCGCAACAAGCACTGTTACCGTAATCGCAGGAAAAATGTAGAGCAAAAAATCATCCCAAACAATTTCAGCCAAGCCAAAATGATTGTCGAGCATAATCGAGCGGGGAATGCTGCCGATGGTCGGAACGTCTAAACCGACCCCCACAAAAACAAGCGTGGCAATAATAATCGCAGCCAATGATCCAGGGATTTGATCCGCAATTGAAAAGCGAGGCCATACGACCATAGTGCCGACGACAAGTAGCGTAAGCGCAACTGCGGCCCAATTGGGAGACACACCGGTTTGAAAATATTGAATGACCTTTTGCCAGACGGATCCCGCCGAGGGTGTGTTGATTCCTAAGGCATTATCGATCTGACCCACAGCGATAATAATCGCGACCCCGCTGGTATACCCAGCGATGGCAGGTGCAGGCATCAGGGTCACAATTCGGCCGAGGCGAAAGATCCCCATCAAAATGAGCAAAACACCTGCCATTAACCCGATCAACCAAACGCCGTGCATACCAAATTGTGCAGCATAGACGACAAGCACGGCCGCCAATCCGCCGGTTGGGCCAGACACAGAGGCGGGTGCGCCCCCTAAAAAGCCAACAATGATCCCAGCAATAATAGCTGTAACTAAACCGGCGGCCGCATCAACCCCAGCAGCGACCCCATAGGCCAACGCCAACGGCAAAGCGACGGCCGCGACAGTCAACCCCGCTAGCATATCTTTGCGCAATGTGCCGGCATTGTATTTAGCGAATTCTGTTTGAACGAGTTCCCACCAAGCTTTAAAAATGTTCATTGCCTAGAATGATCCATAATGTCGATGCCGCATCCGAAATTTATAACTTATTGTTGATAGAGTGGTTGTTTTCGCATCAGCTTGGTTCCCTTAATCACATCGTGGATAATTGACAGGCGAGCCGCATAAACAACTATTTATGACTCAAGAAACAAACCAATTTCAAGGCCGTTGGGAAGAACGCTGGCATCCACTGCGCGAAGAATGGGTGATCTTAGCAGGACACCGGCAGAACCGGCCGTGGTCGGGTGAAGAGCAAAGCCGTTTGGTAGAAGAAATTCCAGCCCACGACCCAGCCTGCTATTTGTGCCCTGGCAACCAGCGCATCAGCGGAAAAACCAATCCCCCATTTACCGGCATCCATGTTTTCGATAACGATCATCCATGTGTGGGTGATTTAGCACCGCAGAGTTTGGCAATGCCAACCGGCATCTACAAAAACCGCCCAGCTTCTGGTGTGTCACGGGTAATCTGCTATAGCCCGCGTCATGATCTAACGCTGGCCGAAGTAGCACCGGCCGAAGTTGAAAATCTCGTCGGCACATGGCAAAAAGAATATACAGACTTAGGCACTCGGCCGGAGGTCAACCATCTCTTGATGTTTGAGAATAAAGGAGAAGCGGTCGGGGTTTCAAACCCGCATCCGCACGGGCAGATTTACGCCACAAACTTCGTTTTTAAGACTATCGAAACGGAAGCGAAGGCATCTCACCAGCATTTTTTAGCAACAGGCCGGCCGCTGTTTCAGGATATTCTGTCGGCCGAATTTAAAGATGGAAATCGGATTATTGCTGAAAATGAAACAGCCGTGGCGTTTATTCCGTACTTCGGCCGATATGCATATGAGGTGTTCGTCGCACCCAAATCGACCCGGCCGAGCGTGGCTGAGTTAAACGCACAAGAGGTCATTGATTTTGCTGCCATCTTGCAAAATGTGCTGATACGCTTTGACAACCTGTGGCAGATGCCGTTTCCCTATGTGATGCCGCTGCACAATGCCCCCACCGACGGCGGCGACTACAGCAACTTCCATTTCCACATCGAATTCCATCCGCCGCTTCGCAAACCCAACTTGCTCAAATATCTAGCTGGCCCTGAAATCGGCGGTGGGAACTTTTTGAGTGACACGATCCCTGAGGAAAAAGCGGCCGAACTGCGGGCGGTTCCAGACGTGCATTATAAAGACAAACAAGTGGGAGATCAGAGGTGAGCAGTGGGGCGGTTTGGGCTAAACGAAGTTAGACTTTTAGCGCACTAAAATACTTTAGGTGGAGGCAAAAACATGGAATGGGTTGAAGCTTTTTATGGGAAACAATATGAATGGGGTGGCTTATTTGAAGGTGGCGTTTTAGAACATAACCACGCGCAAGCGGCTCTAATTGAGCAGTTAGCTGGAAGTGGGATCAAACGAGTACTCGAACTAGGTGCGGGTGGTGGCCAAACGGCCGCGGCCGTTGCAGCTATGGGCCACTCGGTCGTGGCCGTTGACCTCATTGAATCGGCCGTTCAAAATGCTCAAGCTCTAGCCGAAAATGTCCAATCTGGTGATATGACCGTCATTCAGGGGGATTTCTATGAAATCGACTT
The DNA here is from genome assembly GCA_045105475.1 of Anaerolineae bacterium. Lineage (GTDB taxonomy): Bacteria > Chloroflexota > Anaerolineae > Promineifilales > Promineifilaceae > WTJY01. Next base: position 1,726 of record JBGCDP010000032.1, on the reverse strand, counting down.
GCCTAATCAATTTGATGTCGTTTGTTATTGGGACGGCTTTGGCATCGGAACAGATCTGGACCAGCAAAGGCTATTGGCTCGAATTGCAGGTTGGCTTAAACCGGACGGATGTGCGCTGATCGATTGTTCAACACCTTGGTATGCGGCTTCTGTCGTTGGCAGACAATGGGCCGTTGGCGATGCGATCCGCCGCTATGATTTTGATGCGGACCAATGCCGTTGGCTCGATAAATGGTGGCTGGCTGAGGATGAAAACCAAGCGGTAATGCAGAGCCTGCGCTGCTACAGTCCGGCCGATTTGCGCCTGTTACTCAAAGGGACCGGCTTATCGCTCGAACTGGTTGAAGCTGGTGGCACGATGGATTGGGAGAAAGGGGAGTATCTAAAAAAAGCTCCTTTAGAAAAAGCGATGGTCTACACCGCAAAATTAGTGCTGGATCGATAACCAGCATCTTTTCTTTATTTAATTACTATTTACTACCAACTCAAATGCACAAACTACTAAAACCGATTTTAACTTTACACAACCAAATCCGTGACGCTGTTGTCGCCGCTTGCGAAACGGCCGAACTCGAAGAAATGGCGACCATCGCCCATGACGACGTGGGGGATACGATCTACGCCGTCGATAAAGTCAGTGAAGATTTGCTGATTGAATTTTTCGAGAAGCATATCGCGAGTCACACCCCGATCATTCTAATCGCTGAAGGGCTAGAAGAAGGGGAAATCGTGCTGCCGGTGGGCACACCGGCCAAAGATGCAAAATACCGCATCATCGTTGATCCGATAGACGGCACACGTGGGATCATGTATCAAAAACGAAGCGCTTGGATATTGACCGGCGTAGCCCCTAACTTTGGCCCTAACACCAATATTCAAGACATTGAATTAGCGGTCCAAACAGAGATCCCATTGGTGAAACAACATCTATCGGATCAGGCTTGGGCCGAACGTGGCCAAGGGGTAAATGCCCTCAGACACAATCGGTTGACGAGTCAAGATATGCCACTGACGCTCCGGCCGTCTCGCTCTGAAACGATAGCCCACGGCTTTGCCTCGATTTCCCGCTTCTTTCCAGGGGTGCGCGAGGAGCTTTCCGCCATCGATGAAGAGATTGTGATCGGAGCATTGGGGCCGGTCCAGCAGGGCAAAACCCACTGCTTTGAAGACCAATATATTTGCACCGGCGGCCAGCTGTATGAAATCATGGCGGGGCGGGATCGGTTTATTGCGGACATCCGGCCGGTAATGGAGCAGCTTCTAACAAAACGGGGGTTGGCTTTGGGCATTTGCTGCCATCCGTACGACATTTGCACGGAGCTGATTGCACGGGAGTTGGGGGTGATTGTGACAGACGAACACGGTCGGCCGATTAGCGCACCGCTTAATTTGGAGGCTGATGTGAGTTGGGTCGGGTATGCGAACACTGGAATTGAAAAGCAGATCCGGCCGTTGTTGGAGGCGGCACTGAAGAAGCGAGGATTAGTTTAAACATGCACGCTGATTTAGCTCTCTTTAAAGAATCAGCCTCTGAGTTTATGGTTCAGGGGCGGCCCTTCTTTGACCCAGATCAAGAGATCAGCTTTGCTCGTGCACCCGGTCGGTTAGACGTGATGGGCGGCATCGCCGACTACTCCGGTTCACTCGTTCTGGAGATGCCGATTGCTGAGGCGACTTTGGCGGCCGTACAACCCAACCAAACCCAAACTGTTGAAATCATTAGCCA
>JBGCDP010000031.1:0-2638 GCA_045105475.1 Anaerolineae bacterium | reverse complement strand
AATGTAAGCAGCCGTACCGCTCTCTAAAATAATTCTTTCATCACCAAACTGTACTTCATGTAGCTCATCATCATTGCTATCGGGACTAAATGAGTCATTAACAAAGCCACGAATTGCAGTCAGCATGCTACTGATTAGGTCGTGATCAGTTAATTCTTCCTGCTCCTGATTGACAAATTCCAGCACTAATCCAGTATCATGTTGAATCAAGAAGATTTGGCGAATATCAAACGGAATTGCGTTACGCAACGCTAATTCAGCCGGATCTACACCTCGAATACGGTTTAGTATCGTTTGCTCAGTGGTTACGTTATTCGGTCGTATTTGACTATCAATACGTTGTCGAAGCTCACTCAAGGCCTCGCCGACCGCACGAACAACGGCTGCACCTACAATTGGATAGAGAGCCTCAACCATCTCCTCGCGAGAGTTCAAAATCTGGTAACGTGTCGCTTCCCCAATAATTGGGCTCAGCGCTCGCGCCATATCGCTTCTCTGCCCCTCAACGGCATCTTGTGTGATTTCACTCATATGCTGAGTGACAGCCGGAATCACATCTGCACGAGCTTGATCAAGCTCCAAAGTGAGCTTCTCGATCTCTGCCTCAAGCTCAGAAACTTCAGACGCTAATTCACTGACACGCAGACGTTCCTTGTCTAACAACAGTTCTTGTAATCGAGCCATTAAAGCTAGATCATCATTATCATTATTCGCTTGTTGCTTGGGCTGGGCCATAAAGGTTAGATTAGCTACTCGATTCTCTTAGCTGGAAACTTCCAAAAAAGACAATGGGAATTTTAAGAAATCTAAATGAGTATTGCAGGTCTGTTCTTTACGAAGCAACCTTAATTTGGTTTCCCATTGAAATCAGAAGCTCTGCCATTTGGTTCCGGTCTACGTGATTCGCCTGTAGGTCTGAAAGTTGAGCCTGGATCGATTCAAGGTTCTTGTTAAGATCGGCTGTCAAAGCACTTAAACGGTCATCGATCAGATCACGAACAGCCTGAATCTCATTTGAACTCAGAGTATTGGCGTCCGCAATTGCTCCGGCTAGATCTGTACGAGCAGAACCCATTTTTTGCTCAAGGTCTGCAAGTCGCCTATCGATCTCAATAGTATACTCACCCAGAACGATGCCTCTTAATTGTTGCAATTCGCTCAATACTGTCTCATTTTTTTTATCAGCCATAATATTGTTTTTTATATACAGATTAACTTCAAAAAGTCAAAATAATTTTGAAAGTTTAACTGGTCTGTGTGAGCAGCAAAAACCTAATCAATTTTTATTGCAGCTCTCTGGAGCAGAGAATTAAACATGTTTGAAGTCAGGTCAATAAATATATTATGTAGACACAGTTTCAATGTTAATCTTTTTTGTTTGAATATCAAAATAAAGCATTAGTGAATGTGGTCGAGTTCGCCAGAAAAAATCGCCTATTAGTAAGGAAAAAGGGGAAATTAGGTCATTGATGCGGCCGAACACCACGAATCATGAGACCAATACCAGCTGCTAACAAAATAAACATGCCTATGGCTACAAATAAAGTCGTATTCCCAAAATAAACTCGCAGGCTGGCAATTATCCCAACCAATGTAAACAAGACCGATCCACCAGCAATAGCCCAACCGGCACGCGATTTCCCATTTATAAAAATCAGAATAACTCCGATAATCATAAATATCATGGTTAAACCAAAGGCTGAAACCCCACCACCGCCAAATCCCATCCGCCAAGCAAAGAACCCACTCGTTACTCTGACTTGATTTGAGATAAGATATAAGGCCACAAGCGTAAGAACTGCCCCTAAGATAAAATCTCCAATTCCGCCGGGTGTTCCACCAGCCCCTTTTTTAAACTTCTCCATAAAATTATTTCCCTTTATTTGTATTTAAGGCCCGAAGTTTTTATCGGGTCGTTTTTTCAATAGATTTTACGCAGAAACGAGACAAAGCAAAACGGGCAATTTGTCGGCCGCATAATTACTACAATCTTTCTTAAAATCATATTATCATTTTTTATAACAGACTCTGTTTTCTGTAACATACCTGTGCAATACTTTTGCACTATCTGGACAAAATGCCAAATCCCATTCAATCCTTCCTAAAACTATCGTTCAATATGCATCTCCGCAGTTGGCAGCCAGAGCAAGCTGACAGCAGCAAGGCTCCCTTTTTGCTGATCCATGGCCTTTCAAGCAATGCTCAAACATGGGATGCCGTGGGCCAACTTCTCGCTGATGCTGGCCATCATGCCGTTGCAATCGATCAACGTAATCATGGCTTAAGCGGGAAGACTGAGGATGGGTTTGACTTTGCAACCATCACCGCGGATGTAAATCAAGTGCTTGACCATTTAGGTTGGGAACGGCCGATTTTAGTTGGGCAATCTTGGGGTGGAAATGTCCTAACTGAGTTTGGTGCACGCTATCTCGGCCGCAGTGCGGGGCTGGTCATGGTCGACGGCGGCTTCTTAGATTTTGGAGCAACGGGCGAAAGCTGGGAGGCGATAAGCGAAAAGCTAACGCCGCCTGACATTGATCGATTTCCGGCCGAAACAATGCGATATTTAATTCAGAGCAACCACAAAGATTGGGACGAGGTAGGTATAGATGGCACGATGGCGAATTTCAAGGAACTT
>JBGCDP010000030.1:0-88257 GCA_045105475.1 Anaerolineae bacterium | reverse complement strand
GCAAAGCTCAGCCACATCCCCACGGCTGACCAAAAGCCTTTGATGTGTGACTCACCCATAATCGGATAATGGTCGGCCGTGAAGGCGAACAACCCATTAAACCCGTGACTCACTTTGGTGTTTTTCAGAGCAGGCATATGTCCCTGCATCAGCTTCCACGCCTCAGTGAAATCTTCCGGTGTAAAATCATTCATCGCATTTTTGCCCAGCTTCTTCGGGTCAACCAAGCGGGCCGCATGATGATAACTGCCGATACCGATACGGTCGTGGTGCTGTCGAAAGTAGATCGACAAATCATCAAAAGCGGTAATTGGGAAACTGTGTTCAGTCTGCTTGCGATCATCAAGCGCAGGGGTTGGATCGGTATAGATGTATTGATGCTCGCCGGGGAACAGGGGCATCGGTACGCCGATCTTTTCGGCCAAAATCGGTGCCCAGATGTTGCTTGCCAGCACGACCTGGTCGCAGTCGATGCGGGGCATTTCAGGATTGTCGGTAAGAACAGCCCGCACCCGGCCGTTTTCGACGACGATATCAATCACCTGCGTATCACCGTGGGCGGTTAGTCGGCCGGTTTTCTCCGCCTCACGCCGCATCGATGTCGCAATCAAACTTGTTTTGACTGCCCCTGAATCGCCGATGAAAACGCCGCCGTAAATCGTAGACGGGTCAACGAGCGGGAGTTTTTCACTGACTTCGGCCGGGGTCATCAGCTGCGCCTCGACCCCCATCGTCATCCCCATCTCTTGCATGCGCTTGTAGCTATCGAATCGCGCTTTTGTATTGGCGATCTGCATCATGCCGGTCCGGAAAAACTGCTCTTGCCCCTCTATCGCTAGGGGCAGTTTGTCATATACGGCCCGAGAACCTTGTCCTAGTACCGTGAAGAACTTTGAAGGAGTGAGTGTACGCAATCCGCCAGGGGCATGGGACGTTGACCCATCGTTATGATCCAAATCTCCTTTATCTAAAAGAAGAACATCTTCAACGCCTGCTTGGGTTAAATGGTACGCGATACTGGTTCCGACGATTCCGCCGCCGATAACGATAATATTTGTTTTCATGGGGTTACTCCTTTCAAGTCCAATGCAATTGCCTAATTCAAAGAATTTGCCTAGCTCGAAGAGCTCGAGCCAAGTTACAGACCGGCTGGACGGTAATTTAGCAGAGGGGTTTTAGTTGTGCAACTGGTTGTATTGTGGATTGCGGGTTTCCCAATCACTTTGCCGTGCGATTATGGCAAAAGACCGGTCACGAACCCTTTGAGCGATTTTTTGCGAGGCTGGCTTAAATCAAATTCTAAAACGAGCGGGCGCTTAACGCTTACGCCGTAAATGGCTGTATTTTTATAGTTTCCGGTAAATTTCTTACCTGTATGTCCGTGTAGCCACATCTGCGGCTGGTGCTTTTCGATGTAGTGATCGTAACTGGAGAATCCTTGATGAATTCGATCTTCATTTGTTGAGGTTGCAAGAGGTGGGGCGTGTGAAATGATGAGATCGGCCGGGGGAACAAGCTTCATCATCATTTTCATTTGTAGGTCGGTGTAGTGATGAGGGTGGTCTTTTTTATATTTGCGTGCCCCTCCAATGCCTGCGATACGCACGCCGTTTATGGTAACGGCCTTTCCGTGTAAGTTGTTGAGGCCGGGTAGATTGGGACTGTCGTGATTGCCAGGGACTCCGTAACAAGGGACTCGCTTTGACATCTGCAAAATATAGTCGAGTGTGCCGTCTTCTATGTCACCTAATGTAAGCACTAGGTCAAACTTGTCAGGGGTAATTTCAGGCATGTAAAAGTCGGCCGGGGAGTGAATGTCGGAGAGTGCATAGATGCGCAGCGTCTTTTTCATGCTTTTGGCGTAGTCGACTCAAAGTTTGATTCTTGATCGATTTGATTTTATTGCAAAATCAAATTTAAACAAAAAAAGGGCCCTAAGTTGAACTTAGAACCCTTTTCAAAAGATGTTTTGACGCCCCTTCGGCAGACTTAGGGGACATCATTCCCAAGATTAGTAGCTTTCTACGCCATCCATTTTGTTATCGAGGTTTGAAGCAAACTGTCCAACCAAATGTCCTTGTACAGCTGCCAACCAAGGAATGCCTGCAAAAAAGACAAAGATCCAACCGCAAATCGTGATAAACGATAGGTAGAAGGCGAACTGGAAAGCGATAGATGCCGCAAATGACATGAGCAAAATCATGAGGCAAGGGACGAAATGTTCCCGAACAATTGCAAATAGTTTGCCCATATTTAAAGTTTCGCGAATGTCACCGTCTGTTTGTAAATAGCGCACCATGAGGGCTGGCATGATGAATCCAATCAAAATGCCGTAGAGACCAGCAATACACTGCACGACGATTGCGCTGCCGCCCATAATGGCGCCTAGCGTATCTTCATCGAGAGAGTCGGCCGCTGTCCCGGCCGCAATCATGCCGCTCATCATAATGCATATTAAAACGATCATGGGCAGCAGCAAAACAAACGAGGCTAAGAAAAATTTAAGGCCATCTACAAAGATTGAACCGATGTCGTCTAAATTCGGGAGCGGGTGTTTTTCGCCACGCATCACGTTTTTAGCCGTTTGTAAGCCGTATCCAGTTGAGAAAAACCACGCTGGAATGACCAGAATCATCGAAATAAAGGCCCAGAGGGCACCTTTTCCTAATTTCGATAACCAGTCTTTATCATCAAACGCAAATGTTAACCCTTTGGCATAATCAATATTCATTGTCTCTCCATTCAGTATTGTTATCTTTCAACTTATAACCCAATTATTGAAAGATATAGTGGTCTCGTGAATAAAATGAAGGGTATTTTACATCGTCATTTACCCAACGTCCCACTGTACGCAAGAATCCATGTTTGAGTCGCTAAAAAGTCAAATTTCGGTAGGTGGTTGGCATGCTTGATTCAAATCAGACAAAATCATTTTACGATTAAGTGAATTGAACTTGGAGGAAATTATGATACGAGCAAGAGATTTAAAGATTCCATTTGATGGTGAAACGGGAAAGCATAATGCGATAACGGATGTAGAAGGGGTCGAGGTTGGACATGTCACCTTAATCGAAGGGGATGGCCCCCTCGAAGTCGGTCAGGGGCCTGTACGCACCGGCGTTACCGCTATTTTACCACGTGGTATGAGCTCTGATCCGGTGTTTGCTGGCACCTACTCGCTCAACGGGAATGGAGAGCTAACTGGCACAATATGGGTGGAAGAGTCTGGCTTTTTAGAAGGGCCAGTGATGATTACCAATACGCATAGTGTTGGCGTCGTCCGCGACGCGGTTGTGGCTTGGCAAGTGGAGCAAAATAAAGTTAGCCCTTTGCCGGGTGGTGTGTTCTGGAGCTTGCCCGTAGTCGGTGAAACGTATGACGGGGGGCTAAACGATATTAACGGGTTTCATGTTAAGGCGGAGCATGCGTTTCAGGCACTGGACGCGGCCGAATCTGGCCCAGTCGCTGAAGGGTGTGTCGGGGGTGGTACAGGGATGATGTGCCATCATTTTAAAGGGGGCATTGGTACATCGTCACGTGTGGTCAAAATGGACGAGGGGGAATTTACGATTGGAGTATTGGTGCAGGCCAACTATGGCATGCGCAAACATTTGATGATTGGTGGCGCGCCTGTTGGCCGGGATTTAGACGATCTCATGCCGGAAATTAACGGGTTCGGCGGCCCCCCTAATCCTGAAATGGTCAACCAAGAAACCGGCTCGATCATCGTCGTTCTGGCGACTGATGCACCGCTGTTGCCCCATCAGCTCAAACGGTTAGCGCGGCGAGTGCCAATCGGCATCGGCCGGGTAGGTGGCATGGGGGGCAATGGCTCTGGCGATATCTTTATCGCGTTTTCAACTGCAAACGCAGGTGCCGCCAAGCGGGATGGGGTGATGCAGACTGAAATGCTGTCGAATGACAAAATGAGCGAATTGTTTGATGCAACCGCCTTTGCAACAGAGGAGGCGATTATCAATGCGATGGTAGCAGCCGAAACGATGGTTGGGATCAATGGCAACAAGGTGCATGCGTTACCTCACGCCCGTCTGCAAGAGGCTTTACGCAAATACGGCCGATTAGTAGAGTAAACAGTGGGCCATTTCTGGACAGTTCTAGAATTCGATGATAACTTCGTTGTGGGTTACGTTTTGTTATTTGGTTCTTAGTTAATAGGAGAAATTTGATGGATAAAATAGATATGCAGAGTGCTCTAAAAGCTGGAGCAATGGCGGCCGGGGTTTCAGTTGTTTTAAGTTTGCTTTCATTTATACCGTTTATTGGAGGGATTTTTGCCATTCTCTCAATTTGTGGTGCGTTCTTAATTCCGATTGGTGGTGGTATGGCTTATGGCTACCTCGCTGAAGGAAAAGAAGATACCCAAACGGCCGCTATTGGTGGCGCTATTGCTGGCGGTATTGGTGGCATCATTATGGCAATTATGACCGCTGTGATTGGTGGCATTATTGGTGCAGGCGGCGGTATCGGCGGCGGAATCATTGGGTCAATTTGCTCAGGTCTTTTCGGATTTGCACTAGGTGCAATTGGTGGTGTGATCTGGCCAATGATCCAAGACAATATTGGTGGAGCAAAATAGTTTAGTTGATCAACTATTAAACTTAAAAGGACTTACGTTCCCTAAGCTTGTCGAAGGGTGCGTAGGTCCTTTTTGATTTTAGCCAACATGCGTGTTTTATTTGAAGATAACCATCTGATTGCGGTGCATAAACCGGCCGGATTGCTGGTCCATCGGACCGATATCGCCAGCGGTCAAGCGGATGAGTTTGCACTACAGCTTGTGCGTGACTTGACCGGCAAATATGTTTATCCGCTGCACCGGCTTGATCGGCCGACGTCAGGCATCTTGCTGTTTGCGTTTGATGAAGACTCGGCCCGCGCACTGTCTCAAGATTTTACTGAGCATCGGATTCAAAAAAGCTATCAGGCGTTGGTGCGTGGCTGGCTGCTGGAAGAATCGACGCTTGATTATTCACTAAAAAAGCTGACGTTTGACCGACGTAGTCGTAAGAAGAGGCAGAAGGAGCCGAAGCCAACTGTTACGGTTGACGTGGAACGTCAAGAAGCGGTGACCCATATCCGGCCGTTGGCAGCGTATGAGCTTCCCATCGCAGTCGGCCGCTACCGGACCGCTCGCTATTCACTGGTTGAACTATCGCCCAAAACCGGCCGGACTCACCAGCTGCGCCGCCACATGAGCCATTTACGCCATCCTATTATTGGCGATAGTCGTTATGGAGATGGGGCTCATAATCGTATGTTTCTTGACCAGTTTGGGATTAAGCGGCTTTTTTTAACCGCCCTAAAGTTAAGCTTTACACATCCTGCCACCCAAAAGCCGATAAACATTGAGACTACAATTGATGTTGAGATCGATGAAATTATCAAAAAGCTTATTCCTCAAACAGATGCAGATGTATTGAACGGTTAATGTCGGCCGACTTGCAACCTTCTTATGCATAAAATGAAAGACGCCTTGTATAATCGGGACTAATTTTTAACTATGGGGTTATAGGCCTTGAGCATCGGGTTCAAAACAATTAACCGGAGACAATATGTCAGATCAGCCAACCAATCAAAACGAGAATGAGCCAGAAACCGAAAATGAATATGGCAATATCGCTATATCACCCACCGCTATCGCATCTATCGTGAATCATTCTGTCAACCAATGCTATGGCATTGTGGGAATGGCGAGCCGAGGCATGGTCAATGGGATTGCTCAGCTGTTATCGCGTGATCCGCACAAAGGGATCGATGTTAAGCTAACTGACGAAACGCTTGAAATTGATCTATATGTGATTGTGGAATATGGAATCCGTATTCGGGCGGTTGCCGAAACGGTGCAAAACACAGTTAAATTTAATGTTGAAAAGGGGATGAACCGGCCGGTTGATGCGGTGAACGTTTATGTTCAAGGCTTGGCCCATGTCCCTAAAAAAGGGGAATCGTGATTAAGTAATTACGTCTAGTGTTTTGCTGAATGTCAATTGATTGGATATTTCAATAAGTCAAAATGCTACGAGCTTGCCATAAATTCTAAAAACAAACTTTAATGCCAGGATAATAAACATGACGCAGACCACAGCAAATCTGTTCCCAGCCGCAGATGAAAAAATGACGATATGTGATGGCCAACAATTTAAGGCGATGGTAAACGCTGGGTTTTATAACTTGGAAAAGAACCAAAAAATCGTCAATGAGTTGAACGTGTTCCCTGTTCCAGATGGGGATACGGGAACCAATATGTTGTTGACCATGCGGTCTGCTTGGAAGGCGATTCAAGCCAGCGATGAAAAAAGCATTGGCGAAATGACGAAGATGTTTTCTAAAGGAGCCTTGATGGGTGCCCGTGGAAACTCAGGTGTTATTTTAAGCCAGATTTGGCGCGGCATTGGGGCCGGATTAGCGGGTAAAGAGACGATGTCTGCGGCCGATTTTGCGCACGCTTTGCATTTGGCTCAAGAAACCGCATATAGCGGTGTGATGAAGCCTGTTGAAGGGACAATTTTAACTGTCATTCGTGAAGGGGCTGAAGAAGCAAAAGATGCGGCCGAAAAGAGCGAAGATGTACGCTTTATCATGCGGCGCACGCTTACTCGCTGTAAGCAAGCTTTGGAACGCACACCTGATCAGCTTCCTATTTTAAAGCAAGCGGGTGTGGTTGATTCTGGTGGACAAGGGTTGGTCTTTATCTTGGAAGGGATGTATCAATTCTCATTGGGCCAGTTTTCAATGGATAGTCCTGCCAGCAGCGCTGCTGATGGGTTTGAAGAATCGGTTGCGGCGCTAACGTTTCAAGAGATGGCTATACCAGAAGGGGGCATTCTAGAAAACCACTATGATGTGCAATTTATTTTGCTGGGTGAGAATCTCGACGTACTTGAAATCCGTAATCGTATCGATGCGATGGGGGATTCAACCGTCGTCGTCGGTGATGACACAACGGTGAAGGTTCATATTCACGTTGATGATCCCGGTGAGCCTCTCACCTATGGTATTAGCCTTGGGGAAGTCACTGACGTTGTTGTCGAAAATATGCAGATGCAGATGGATGACATCATTGCGACTGGGCAAGTGCACGAAAATGCAGAAGGGGTCAAAATCGGTGTTGCTGCAATGGCAAAAGCGGCCGAACCGACCGAAGTTTCTGTACAGCCAGGGCAAATTGCCGTAGTCACGGTCGCCTCAGGTGCTGGCCTAGTTAGCGTCATGAAAGGGATGGGGGCTGCCGTTGTTGTTGAGGGGGGCCAGACAAACAATCCATCGACCGAAGAGCTATTTGCCGCCATTGAGGGCGTGCCGACAAATAGAGTTATTTTGATGCCGAATAACAAAAATATTATCTTGGCCGCTGAGCAAGCGCGCGATCTAAGCGAGAAAAATGTGGTGATGATTCCGACCCGGACTGTGCCGCAAGGGATTGGGGCGATGCTGGCTCTGAATCCAAATGGTGACCTTGAGGCTGTTGCAAAGGCGATGGCCGAACAATCGGCCGAAGTTGTGACGGCTCAGATTACGATCGGCACGCGTACGGTTGAAATCAATGAAGTCTCTGTTAATGAAGGGGACTTTATAGGCCTAGTTGATGGTGATCTCTGCGCTTCAGCAACTGATCTTAATGTTGTCTTGCGTAATGTGCTCTTGCAGGTCGAAGATATGGACGAAAAAGAGATTGTAACTCTCTTTTATGGTAGCGATGTGACGGTGGATGACGCGGCCGAAATCGCAGCAAAAATCGAAAATATGTATGAAGATGTTGAGGTTGAGATCCAGCAGGGTGGACAAGCTCATTATCACTATATTTTAGGAATCGAATAGACTGGGAGCCTGCTAAACGTTCGTTCTATTTGCCTACTCCATTTCCCTCCCATGTTTTCAAAGCCACTGGGAGTCTAAGCCTGTATTTTGTGACGACAAAGTTGCTATGACATCTGAATTCACTTTATGTTGACATATAATTGCTTTTGTTGTAATGTTACAACATTGCTATTTGTTGTAGTGTCCCGCATGCTGGCCCATCCTTAAGACAACTAGCTGTTCATTTTAGTTTTGGATGGTCAGAAGGCGATTTTTTATTTGAAAATAATTTCAAATTGCCCTGTGGGATAAAACCGTATGTCGATTAAAGATAATCTGTTAGAAAGTTATGCTGGGGTAGATATGGTGAGTGATCGCCTGAATATTCACCCTGAATCTGTTCGCAGATTAATCCGACAAGGGAAGCTTCCCGCAATTAAGTTTGGGAACAAATGGCTCGTTGAAAAATCCACGCTTGAACAGTTTGCCAGTCGGTATGATCCAAGGCCGGGGAACAAAGCGACATTGCTATAGTTTTTAATGAAACATTGCCAATACGCAATTTTTGATTTCACTAAACTTTTCAGAGGAATTTCATGTACGGACAAAGTGAAATAATAGGACCAGCATGCCTTAAGGTAGTTGGAGTCGGTGGGGGTGGCAGCAATGCCGTTAACCGCATGATCGAGGCTGGCGTATCTGGCGTTGAATTTATTGCTGTTAATACTGACGCTCAAGCGCTTGAGTCTTCGGACGCAAAGCAACGTGTTCAGATCGGATCTAAACTAACGCGTGGTTTAGGTGCTGGTGGTAATCCTGAAGCTGGTGAAAAAGCGGCCGGAGAATCACTTGAAGATCTATATGAAGTGCTTGATGGTTCTGATATGGTCTTTGTAACTGCAGGAATGGGTGGTGGAACCGGTACAGGTGCTGCGCCCGTTGTCGCCAAGGTTGCTAAAGAGATTGGGGCTTTAACGGTAGGTATCGTAACCCGGCCGTTTATGTTTGAAGGAACGAAACGTGCCTCATCAGCTGAATCTGGTATCGAAAGATTACAAGAACATGTTGATACACTAATCGTAATTCCAAACGACCGGTTACTTGAAATTACTGATCGGCGTGTATCTATGTCGGAAGCGCTTCAATTAGCTGACGATGTTTTACGTCAAGGTATTCAAGGAATTAGTGAGCTGATCACGATTCCAGGTTTAATCAATCTTGACTTTGCGGATGTCCGTACGATTATGTCAGGTGGTGGCGCTGCACTAATGGCTGTTGGCCACGGTGAAGGTGAAGAACGTGCACACACGGCCGCAACGCAAGCGATCAACTCTCGTTTACTTGATGTGACGATCGACGGTGCTAAAGGGATTCTCTTTAATGTAACAGGTGGCGATAACCTAAGCTTGTACGAAGTGAATCAAGCAGCTGCGATTATACGCGAAACTGCTCACCCAGATGCAAATATTATCTTTGGTGCTGTTATCGACCCAAGCATGGGCGATGCGATGCGGATTACGGTAATTGCTACCGGTTTTGAGCGGGAACAACAAAGTCGGCGTATGCAGGTAAAACGCCAGTTGAACCGCCGCCCTAGCCGTGAAGAATCTAATAGCCAACAACGGCGTTCAGCTGCAGCTCCGAGTACACCACCGGAGCAGGCACCTCGTCGTGAATCTGAGCCTACTCAGAAGTCGCGTTTTTCACCAAACGATATTGACATTCCGGCATTTTTACGAAAAAGGTAGTTGTGTGGGCTTGACTCACATCTCAGCTGCCGATTGATTTAGTAGACCTCCTTCCATGTGGATTGCTCCCCACATGGAGATGCATCCTCTCTGCTTGTGCCCCCAGCCCGCCCGGGTTGGGGGCCTTTTTTTTGCTCGCATCGGTCTTGTAACGTTATTTTGCAGCTTTTACTTGCTCAAGATAAAGTTGAAGATGGGTTACCTATACTGCATCGCTCTGATTTAAAATATAATTCATTAAATTTTTAAACGCTTGAAATCATTTTGTTTGTCTAAGTGTTCAATTCAAGCACGCTGAAGTTCATAAATAGGAATCAAAAAACAAATAATATGGGAATGCAACTCAAACAATTACTTAGAAAAAAGATATCTGAGAGAAACGCATCAATCGGTATTGTGGGCCTTGGATATGTAGGGCTACCACTGGCCGTTGCTTTTGCTGAGAAAGGATTTACCGTCATTGGTGTTGATGTTGATCAATCAAAAATCGATGGCTTAAACGGTGGAAAAAGCCATATTGAAGATGTGGCTCATCAAACGATTCATGATTTGGTTAAAGCAGGTAAATTTTCAGGAACAACCGACTATGGCAAATTAGCTGAAGTCGATGCAATTTCGATCTGTGTTCCCACGCCGCTACGCAAAACAAAAGATCCTGATGTTTCTTATATTATTGCTGCGGCCGAATCGATTGCCCAAGCCGGCGCGAAAGGTAAGTTGATTGTTTTAGAAAGCACAACATACCCTGGCACAACAGAAGAAATCATTCTTCCTCGCCTATTAAAAGATGGCTCGGTCGTTGGTGAAGATTTTATGCTGGCGTTTTCACCTGAGCGTATTGACCCCGGACGTACTGACCACAATATGTGGACCACGCCGAAGGTAATTGGGGGGATGACGGCCGATTGTTTGGAAATCGCTATGGCTTTATACGGTACGGTTGTGAAAGAACCTGTACCAGTTTCAAGCCCAGCTGCGGCCGAAATGGTTAAGCTCCTCGAAAATACATTTCGAGCCGTTAATATCGGCCTCGTGAATGAAATGGCCCTCATGTGTGACAAACTCGGTCTAAATGTTTGGGAAATCGTTGACGCGGCCGCAACCAAGCCATATGGATTTATGAAGTTTACACCTGGTCCGGGTTTAGGCGGCCACTGTATTCCAATCGATCCACATTATCTAAATTGGAAACTTAAAACGCTGAATTATACGGCTCGCTTTGTTGAATTGGCAGATGAAATTAATCGCGGTATGCCTGAATATGTGGTTAACAAGGTAGTTGAGGCCTTAAATAGCGTCAAGAAAGCGGTCAATGGCAGCCGGGTTTTAATTGTCGGTGTCGCTTATAAACCCAATGTGAGCGACATGCGTGAAAGCCCGGCTCTTGATGTGATTCATTTGCTTGAGCAAATGGGGGCCGATGTCGTCTTTGCTGATCCTTTTGTTGAAGATTTGAGCCACGAGGGGTTGAAAACTCAGCGTGTTGAGTTGGACCAAGAGACTTTAAATAAAATTGATATTGCAGTTGTGATTACAAATCATAAATCAACAGATTGGTCTTTACTAGAAGAATCTGGAGGCTTGATTATTGATACACGTAATTCTCTGAAAGCTAAGGGTGCGACTAAGATTTATTCAATTTAAGGCGTTACTTTTAAATTCGATATTCTGATAAGCCACAGTTAGTCCAAGAACTGCGACTCATCTCTTGTGGTTCATGTGCTAAAAATGCTGGGAGTTTTCAAACAGTTTTGCAGATGGTTTGTCTGCATGGTGATAGCAACGCATGGACATCGATTCTACAGATGCTGTTGACCAATTTATTATTGCCCATCACACAAGTATGATGTGATATCACGAATGTTCTACCCATGAAAAGCGTTTATAAGTTTCCTTGGATCATCATAGTTTGCGTTTCGATTCTGCTGAACATTGGTCTTGGGATTGTTGTCATCAATTTGGAGGCGGGAGCTTGGCGGAATACAACTTTATTCTTGCTTATTGCTTCATTACTTCTAGATATATATCTGCTTTGGCATATTTCAGTAAAGGGGCCTAGATTTCCAACTAATGTGTTTTACATATTGGTATTAGTGACCTTAGCTTTTTTTACTACCCCATTTTTACTTCAAACGATACAGCCAGTGAGCTTGCTTCTTTGGCTTCTTTTGGGATTAACCTCCCTATGGCATCTAGCTGCGACACTGATTTGGGGTATGTCAAGCTTTGAGCAGAGTCGTTTTTGGGGAAGGTTGGCTGGCTGGCTTGAACCTGCCAATTTGCTGTTGTTGTGTTTCTCATTCTCTTTGTTTGCATCAATATTTTATGAACTGTACCAGCGTATTGACTATGAAAGCCGTCGGGAAATAGCGGTTGCTACGGCTTTAGAGCGCACCGATGTACCGTTTGATTTATATGCTCAGCTTTTTAAAAGTATTGACGAGCCATTGCTGAAATTTACTCACAATCAAAATGTTTCAGTTTTGTTCCAAGATCCAGAAATTGATTATTATCAGATGTCTGTTGAAACAAACAGTCTAGGATTTAGAGATGATGAATTTCATCCTGATGATATTGTTAACGAGGATTTCGTTGTTTTATTTATAGGGGATTCAGTCACATTTGGCGTTGGTGTGGAGGCTGAGCAGACTTTTGTTGAGCGGTCTGAATCATTGATAGCTGATTATTTTCAGTGGCAAGAAAGTGATGCTAAGGTATGGCATATTAATATGGGAGTGGGTAGCTATGGCCTTGTAGAAGCTGTTGAGTCTTTAAAATATGTGGATGCACCCCAGTTAAAGCCGGATGTTATTATCTATTCATATAATATTAATGACTACTCTTCACAGGTGCGCGGCCTTGATCAAGAAACAGGTGCATTGGTTCCATTTAAGCCACGGTCCTTTTTTCTATGGGACTTGCGCCAAATGTTTCGCCCACAATCAGTTGATCAAGTGTTGAACCAAAAGTTAGATGAATTGGTATCTATTGCAGATGAATGGGAAGTAGAATTGGTGATTAATATATTGCCAGCTGAACCCAATCCGAAGCAATACCCATCTACTTTTCAATACGATGAGTTTAAGCTATTTGCTGAATCTTATCAGTTTATACATGACTACATAGCTGAAAATCAGATCTCTTTTGTTGATGGGTTGGCTGTTTTTCAGAAAGAATCTGAACAAGAATATTTGCTGATTCGGCCGACTTACCGAGACGATGGGAATCATTATAATAAACTTGGTCATCAGATAATGGGGAATCTTGTTACCATGTCTCTGCTTGATGTCATTACTACGAAATCATCAGATTCATTGGATATATCATTAGAAGGGTGGGGTGACTACTTAATGGAAAGCAGGCAGTTTTCCAAAGCGAGAACTGCTTATGGACTATTATTTCAAGTTATTAATGACGAGCTGCCTATGCCCAGTGACTCTTTGCCAAAAGAGCTTGATCAGGCGATTGAAGATAACTTGTATGAAAATTTAAGCCTCTATTTAGATTTTTCACCGTTGAATAGTTCTGCATACTTTGATTCTGGCAGTAAATTGCCGTTGGGCTGGGAGTGGAATGTTTTACCCGTATGCCCTCAAGATGACTGCTCTGTGCTTAATTGCATAGAAACAAGCTGTACATTTCTAGATGATGAGTTAGGTTTGTTCGTCAGTGAGGAGTCTCCAACTTACCAAGATTTTCCCGCTACCGGCATTGATGGTTCTTCTGGCACAATTATGTTTTGGTACAGACCGGATGTGGCAAGCGCAGATGGACCACCGGCGCGACTACTTTGGTCTTATTGGTTAGATATTGATAATCGGGCTTATATAAATTTAAATAAAGAAGAAGGGCTACAGGCTGTGTTTAAAACGGCAACATGGCAGATTGTCTCCTCTCCAATTAATTGGCAAGCAAATGAATGGCATCATGTTGCAATGGCGTGGGATGTAGAATTCCCAACTGTAAAATTATATGTGGATGGTCAGTTAGTCGCTTATTCGTTTATGGAATTAGAATTGCCTATTGGTAACGGCCGTGAAGCTTTTGGTGCATGGGCCCATGATGGAAGTGCGCCTGCCAATGGTTATTTTGGTGAATTCCTGATTTTCCCTGATCAATTAACCGCCTTTGATATTGAGTGGTTGCACAAAAAAAGTGCTGCATCTTATATAAAATAAAATAGCATGGAACTTTTAGCTCTGATAACCGCCAGAGGTGGTTCAAAAGGAATAATCCGCAAAAATGTGCTTGATGTGGCGGGCCAGCCGCTTATTGCCTGGACTATCCAAGCTGCCTTGCAGGCCGAATCTGTGAAACGTGTTGTGGTAAACACTGATGATGACGAGATTGCATCAGTTGCTAAGCGTTTTGGCGCAGATGTGCCTTTCATGCGGCCAGATATTTTGGCTCAAGATACAACACCTAGCATTGATGTACTTATTCATGCAATCAAGTGGTTCCAAGATTACGAGAATTATAGTCCTGATTATTTGATGCTTTTACAGCCGACCTCCCCTTTGCGAACCACTCTAGATATTGAAGCTGCTATTGAAGTTGCTTCAGTTCACGATGCTGATGCGGTGGTCTCTGTGTCAGCGTCTCATGCTCATCCATATTGGATGAAACAGGTGACCGACGACGGACGTTTGAAAGATTTCATGTCGCCTGAACAAGCCTATAGCAATCGACAGTCACTCCCTCCCGTTTATGCTTTAAATGGAGCGATATATATCGTAAAGCCCGATGTATTGGTACAGAAACGAACATGGTTTACTGACAAAACATATGCTTATGTGATGCCAGCTGAACGTTCCTTAGATATTGATTCGAAGCTAGAGATGAAGTTGGTAGATCTTTTGTTAAGAGATCAGAGTGAAAATTATGAATAATGTAAAAATAGCGATGTATTCGGTTGGTACAAATGAGCCTTGTTTTGTCATTGCTGAAGCTGGTGTCAATCATAACGGCGATCTTAAAAGGGCTTTTGAATTAGTTGATGTGGCGTTTGAAGCCGGGGCTAATGCAATCAAATTTCAAACGTTTAAGGCGTCTCGACTCGTAACTGCTGATGCTCCCAAAGCAAACTACCAGCTACAAGCTACAGATGTTGAAGAATCTCAGTACGAGATGTTGCGGCGCTTGGAACTTTCACTTGATGATCATCGGGAACTCGTCGCCTATTGTGATAGCAAAGGAGTTTTGTTTATGTCTACCCCGTTTGATGAGTTAAGTGCTGATTTTCTAAACGAGATTGATGTGCCGGTTTTCAAAATTCCGTCAGGTGAAATAACAAATTTGCCTTTTTTGACACATGTGGCGCGCTTTGGAAAACCTCTTATTCTGTCAACGGGTATGTCTTATCTGGGAGAGGTGGAAGCTGCGGTTCAAGCGATTAATCATGCTGGAAATCAACAGTTGATTATTTTGCATTGTGTTAGCAATTATCCGGCTGATCCTATCGATATTAATTTGCGAGCAATGGATACGATCCGGCAGGCATTTGGTTATCCGACGGGGTACTCTGATCATACAATGGGGGCTGAAATCTCATTGGCGGCCGTGGCACGTGGTGCTTGTGTGATCGAAAAGCATTTTACATTGGATCGCAATTTGCCAGGGCCAGACCATCGAGCCTCACTGGAACCAGATGAGCTTAAGGCATTAGTATCAGGGATTCGCAATGTGGAAATGGCTTTGGGACACGGCCGTAAAATCCCGGCCGCTAGTGAAGCAAATACGGCCAGTGTGGCGCGAAAAAGCTTAGTTGCGGCACATGATATTCAACCCGGCGCCGTCGTAACACGCGAAGATATCGCTACAAAAAGGCCAGGGACAGGTTTACAGCCATCTATGTTGGCATATTTAATCGGCCGAAAAGCTAAAAGTGAAATTGCAGAAGGCACTCCGTTTAGTTTAGAAATGCTAGTCTGAGAGAAACATCATGTTAAATATAATGGCTGTTACCGTTGCGAGATCTGACTATGGCATTTATAGGCCTGTCTTTCAAAACCTTCAGACGGACCCTGAAATAGAGCTTTCTTTGTTAGTTACCGGTATGCACTTATCTCCAGAGTTTGGCTTAACGGTAAAGGCGATAGAGGCCGATGGATTTAATATAGCTGGGCGTGTAGAGATGTTGCTTTCATCTGATACACCAGAAGGTATTTCTAAGTCTGTAGGGCTTGGAATTATCGGTATATCCCAAATGTTGACTTCAAATCGGCCGGATTTACTCATTGTTTTAGGAGATCGATTTGAGATGTACGCGGCCGCAGTTGCTGCGCTGCCTTTTAATATTCCACTCGCTCATATTCATGGAGGGGAAGTGACAGAAGGTGCAATTGACGATGCTATACGCCATTCAATCACAAAGTTGAGCCATATGCATTTTGTTTCGACACAAGCATATCGTGATCGTGTTATCCAATTAGGAGAATCTCCTTGGCGGGTCATTTGTTCTGGTGCACCCGGCTTAGATAGTGTTGAGAATATTGATTACTTATCGATACAAGAGTTAGAAACACGCGTCGGCCTCTCATTAAGCGAACCACCGATATTAGTAACGTACCATTCTGTCACGACTGAATATGATTCGGTTATTTACCAGGTTGATGAGCTTTTAGCTGCACTCAAGAAATTAGCACCTGCTCCTATAATTTTAACAATGCCCAATGCTGACACTGGGGGACGAGCCATTGTGACAAAGATGAAAGCATTTACTGAGACATATGAAAACAGCTGCTTAGTCGATAACCTTGGAACACAGGCTTATTTTAGTTTGTTGAAGGTGAGTCGATTTATGATTGGGAACTCCTCAAGTGGCTTGATCGAAGCCCCTACATTTAAATTGCCGGTGATTAATATCGGCAATCGACAAAAAGGGCGGATTCGCGGTATGAATGTCATTGATGTTGGTTATAAAAGCGAAGAAATTGAAGTCGGAATTGAGACGATTGCCTCAAGCAATTTTCAAGATGAATTGGTAGAAAGTTCAAATCCATATGGTGCTGGAAACGCTTCACAAATCATCGTAAAGTATCTTAAAGAAATAATGTCAAATCCTCAGCTTCTTAAAAAGTCGTTTTATGATTTAGAAGTGAAGTTAAGCGAATGACTGTAAATGACATTAAACTCGATTCACTCCCGCACCCAGCTATTATCGGTGTGGGGGCTGGAGGGCACGCAAAATCGATTATCGATATCATTTCAGAGGCTGGAGATTTTTCGATTGTTGGTTTACTCGATGCAGATAAAGAAAAGTGGGGGCAGCTTGTTTTAAACATACCGATTCTAGGAAGTGACGAGATGTTAGTCGACCTAGCTCAGCATGGTATTCAAAATGCATTTATTGGTATCGGTGGCGTGGGAAGCAATAGGCTGCGTGAGAAGCTATTTCAACAAACTCTTGAGTTGGGATTTACTGTTCATTCTCCCATACACCCCGCAGCACTTGTTTCTCGATACGCTAAATTGGGTGAGGGGGTTCATGTTTTGGCATTTGCACGGATTAATGCTGATGCAACCGTGGGCAATAATGTGATTGTTAATACAGGTGCGATTGTTGAGCATGATTGTGTCATTCATGATCATGTGCATATTGCAACAGGTGCCACATTGTCAGGTGGCATAACTGTCGGTCGAAGTGCGCATATTGGGACTAGTGCAACGATTCGGCAATCGATTTCTATTGGGGAAGGGGCTATCGTTGGTGCTGGGGCTGTTGTTGTAAAGGATGTACCACCTTTTACGACTGTTGTAGGAGTCCCTGCGCGAATAATAACGTAAGTTGTTTGTTGAATTAAATGTTGATACCATCAACTTTTTATGGATGAAGTCGCTCCAGCCTTTTGCAAAACTACTTCCTTTAAATCTGACTTTTTAAACCAGTTGGATTGTTGCCAAATTAAGTGGTGAACGATCAACTGAAATCAAGATGTCTTTCTAGTTAAAGCTTGCCATTAGGGGTAACAGCTTTTAAGTATTTAAGTAATTGTGAATGTATCTAATATAAAAGTTTCAGCTACATCTTCTATTCGAGATGTGATGAATACAATCGATAAAGGTAGCATCGGTATTGCGTTGCTGATTGATGATGATCAGCGACTGATTGCTACGATAACCGATGGGGATATTCGCCGTGCGGTATTGTCTGGGTTGAGCTTTGATGAAGATATCGGCCGCATGGTGGAGCAAAAGAATGCATTTGCGGTGCCTAAGAAGCCAATTACGGCAACAGAAAATACATCAAAACAAGAATTGCTGAACTTGATGCGGCAGAAAACGATTCATCATATACCTATTTTAGACTCAAATGAGCGCGTTGTTTCAATTGCTACATTAGACGAATTGATTTCGGATCAAACACTTCCTTTGCAAGCTTTGATTATGGCGGGGGGGTTTGGGACCCGGCTACGGCCGTTAACCAACGACATGCCGAAACCTATGTTGCCGATCGGTGGCGTTCCACTTATCGAGAGAACCGTGCGTCAGCTTAAAATGTACGGGATTACTCAGATTAATATTTCACTTCACTACTTGCCAGAAAAGATAACAGACCACCTTAAAGATGGGGATGAGCTGGGTGTAAAAATCGATTACATATATGAAGATGAACCTCTTGGGACGGGAGGCGCACTTGACTTGATTAAAGATAAATCAAGACCTTTAATCGTTATGAACGGAGATTTATCCACATCGATAAACTTTCGTGACATGTACCTTTTTCATAAGCGGTATGACTCATCAATTACGGTTGGTACACGTTACTATGATGTGAAAGTTCCTTATGGTATTGTTGAAACCGAGGGCGTTTCTGTTGCCCGTTTGCGTGAAAAACCAACTTATCGGTACTTAGCAAATGCAGGTATTTATATTGTAGAGCCACATACGCTTTCTCATATTCCAAAAAATGAAAAATTTAATATGACGGATCTAATCGATATAATGATTGATTCAGACAAGAGCGTATCAAGTTACCCAATTTCGGAATATTGGTTAGATATTGGTCAAATTTCCGATTATGAGCAAGCTCAAAAAGATTTTGAAGCTGGGAGATTAACGAATTGAATTTAGAGAACAAAAGAGTTTTGGTTACTGGTGCAGGTGGATTTATTGGTAGCCATCTAAGTGAGCAATTGACGAAGAAGGCTGCACATGTACGGGGGATGGTCCACTACAACGCGCTTGGCAGCCGTGGCTGGCTAGACAAGTCACCACTCAAAGATGAAATTGAAATTATTGTCGGTAACATTTGTGACCGTGATAGTGTTCGCCAAGCGATGAAAGATGTTGATGTGGTTTACCATTTGGCTGCATTAATTGCGATTCCCTACTCTTATCAATCGCCACTCTCATATGTCAATACAAATATCGAAGGGACGTTAAACGTTCTGCAAAATGCCCGTGATTTGGGCACTGAGCGTATTGTGCATACTTCTACGAGTGAGGTTTATGGTACGGCTCTGTTTGTTCCAATTACTGAGGAGCATCCATTACAAGGACAATCACCTTACTCTGCAACAAAGATCGGTGCGGATAAGTTGGTTGAATCTTTCTATAGGTCATTTGAGGTTCCTGTGGTGACAATGCGTCCATTTAATACGTATGGACCTCGTCAATCGATGCGAGCTGTGATCCCAACTATTATGACGCAATGCCTTGCAGGGGTAGACACAATTAGTTTGGGGAACCTAACACCGACTCGTGATTTTAACTTTGTTATGAATACGGTTGATGGATTTATTCGAGCCTCTGAGGTTGATGACGCTGTCGGCCGAACAATTCATATTGGCTCAGGTGAAGAGATTAGCATTGGTGACTTAGCGCATCTAATTGCTGAAATTGCAGAAAACCCAATCGAAATCAAAATTGACCAATCGAGATTACGGCCGGAAGGGAGCGAGGTTGATCGCTTGTTAGCCAGTAATGCATTCGCTAAAGAAATTTTGAATTGGGAACCTATTTATTCACTCCGGGATGGTCTGACTCAAACCATTAATTGGTTTAGAGAAAATTTAGATAAATACCGTGTGCATGACTACAACATATAACATTATGAATAAAATTGACGAATTAGCGCTTGTCCCTTTGTGTGTGCCTGAGATTCGCGGAAACGAGTGGAAATATATCAAAGAATGCCTCGATACAAATTGGGTTTCTTCTGGTGGGTCATATGTTAGTCAGTTTGAGTCGATGCTTGCTGGTCGAATTGGTACGTCTGACGCGGTTGCTACGGTAAATGGAACGGCCGCCCTTCATATGGCGCTGCTTTGTTGCGGTGTTGAAGCTGATGATGAGGTACTTGTTTCAAATTTGACATTTATTGCTCCAGTTAATGCGATCCGCTATATCGGTGCCTTTCCAGTTTTGATGGATGCTGATCCAACTTTCTGGCAAATGGATGTAGATAAATTTACTAACTTTGTGGAACAAGAGTGCATTTGGAAAGATGGGGCACTCTGGAACAAAAAGTCCGGCCGAAAAGTTAAAGCAATTGTTCCTGTGCATATTCTTGGGCATCCGTGTGATATGGACCCAATTCTTGAGATTGCACGCAAATACAACCTTAAAGTGATTGAAGATGCCACTGAAAGCCTTGGTGCAAAGTATAAAGATCGCATCGTTGGCTCTATGGGAGACTGTGCATGTTTTAGCTTCAATGGAAACAAACTTATTACGACTGGTGGTGGAGGGATGATCGTTTCAAATAATCCGCAGATTATTGAACGGGCTAAATATCTAACCACGCAAGCTAAAGATGATCCAATTGAATATATTCACTCAGAAGTTGGCTATAACTATCGATTAACAAATATTCAAGCTGCGATGGGATGCGCTCAACTTGAACAAGTTGATGAATATATTGCTACAAAACGGCGAACTGCAGACTCTTATGAAAAGGCGTTCCGCACAGTTGAAAAGATTGTAACCATGCCTGAGGCAAGCTGGGCCACAAGTGCAAAATGGCTCTATACGATTCTGGTCGATGGCGGTAGTCGTGGACTGATGGCGCATTTAAAAAAGAATAAGATTCAAACACGTCCGTTGTGGCACCCCATCCACAAAAACCCTGCGTATCAGAATTTCGAAGCATACCATTGTGACAACTCTATTCTACTTAATGACAATGCACTCAGTCTGCCTTGTTCGGTAGGCATATCAGATCAAGATTTAGCCCGAACTATTGAGACAATTCTCAATTATTTGGAGTGATTGAAGATGAACTCGATGGGCAAATTGGTGCATTTCACCCTTGTTTTATGCAGCGCAATTTTGCTTTGGCGCGGGGAGATTTTACAAAATCGGGCCAATGTGCTTTTTCTTCATACATGGATGCAATCAAAGCCTAATTTTGAGCATGTTGAGATGCTTCTTCTCGATGCAAAAGAGTATGAATTTGCCGCCCAGTTAAATCAATCTGTCAACATAGAGCGCAGTTTAGATTTATACCAGAGTGCATGGGATTCTGAACCTTCTCAAGTTGTGGGTTACAAATGGGGCAAGACTCTTCTTGCAGCAGAGGATTTGGATTCTGTAGCCTTGTTATGGCAGCATGACATGAATCGTTTACCTGTTTCTAGCCGATTATGTACAGACTTAGGGCTTTCCCGTAAAGTTGATGACAAACAGGCGATTCGTGAAAACGTGATATTGCTTGAGGCTTTAGCGTTAGACACGAATGATGCGAATCGATGCCTTATGTTGGGCTATGTATATGATAATCAACTGGACAAGGCTAGCGAGCTTTTGGCTACTGCTGCCTTTGGAAGGTTATCTGATCATGAAAAGGTCGCACTCTTGGTTCAGCTCTCGGCCGCATATAATCAAAACGGTACTCCTGTGCAGTCTGCAAAATATTTAGCCGATGCCATTGAAATTTCCCCAAGAGACTCCCAATTGCGGAACCTAATAGCCGGCCCATTAATTTTTATGGGGCAGTATGATGAAGCTAATTTCCACTTGGCTCATGCACTTGATATTTCCCCTCGCAATTACGACTCTCTACGACTATCAGGGAAGGCTTATGAGCAAAAAGGGGAATTTTCTAATGCTCAGGCTTATTATTTGCAAGCATTAGAGATGCGGCCAGATTTAGAAGAAAGTTACACAAATACGGCTCGCATTTATACTCTGGAAGGCAATTTAGACCTTGCTGAAGACCAATACCGTAGGAGTCTTAAAATCTTTCCAGATAGTTGGCAAAGTAAAATCTTGTTAGCACGCACCTTAGTTTTACAAGAGCAATTCGCTGAAGCCCAAGAGCTGTATGCTCAATTGCTAACTCACCCTAATGATAATGTGATTGCATCTGCGCGTCTTGAGCTTCAACAAATTCAAGAATAGTGAGCTATTGTAAGTGCAAAATATTCTTGATATATGATTTATTTTTATGCTGCTTAAAGTAAAGCAATCTATAGCACAGCTAACACAATCTAAGCTAATGCGTTCGGCTGCAATCTATACGATTACCGGCACAATAAATTCGGGTATTCCTTTTTTATTGTTACCGATCCTGACCCGCTATCTTGATCCTGAACAGTATGGGATAGTGGCCATGTTTTCTTCAATTATCCTGATTGTGCTTCCATTCATAGGTTTGAATGTTCAGTCTGCAATAGGCCGTCAGTATTTAGAAAGAGACACTATCAATTTCCCAGAATATGTTAGAAATTCTGTCTTTATCATCATAACAACAACTGTTCTTGTTAGTTCGCTGTTTCTCGTGATAAATCAGTTTCTGATTAGAGTCACTGAAATCCCTTGGCCATGGATTGTGTTTATTCCATTTATGGCAACCGGGCGTAGCCTCGTTCTTGTTTTGCTTGTCCTACTCCAGATGCGCCAGAAGCCTCATCTATTTGGAGTTGTTCGTATTGGCGTTAGCGTGATAGATATCAGCCTTTCACTATTTTTTGTAATTGGATTAAGCTTGAACTGGACAGGGCGTTTAGGGGGTCAAATTATCGCTGAAATCACAGCTGGTGTTGTGGTTTTATTCATACTGACAAAGAAAAAGTGGAGCTTTGGACAGTTTAACCGTCAATATATACAGCACGCATTTAATTACGGTGCCCCATTAATTCCCCATACGTTTGGCGTGGCTGTCATTTTATTAGTCGACAAGTTTTTTATTACGGCAATGGTTGGTGTTGAAGCAACAGGCGTTTATGATGTTGGGTACAAAGTTGGGATGATTCTTAGTCTTTTGCAAAATGCTTTTAATCAAGCTTATGTACCATGGTTGTTTGAAAAATTAAAAATCAATCTTTGGCGTGACAAAATTCGAATTGTTCGCTTCACCTACATTTATTTTGTCGTTATTGTTTTTATGGCAATTGGACTTACCGTTTTGGCACCCACATTTCTTTCTATTTATGTGGGCGAGGCATTTCAGTCAGCAAGCCAATATGTTTTTTGGATCGCAATGAGCTTTGCATTTTCAGGAATGTATAAGATGGTCACAAACTATATATTTTTTGCTGAAAAGACCTATTTACTTTCCTATGTGACTTTTGCAACAGCAATCGTCAATGTCGTGCTAAACTACCTTTTCATAAGACAATTCGGAGCGATTGGGGCTGCCCAAGCTACCTTTTTCTCATTTTTTCTAAGCTTTGTTTTGACATTTTGGCTTTCAAGCCGTGTGTTTGATATGCCTTGGTTGGAATTTGGCTTAGTATTTGGTCGCACAACAAATGACGATGGATAAGAAATTAACGGCACCAACTTTAAAGATAGGTAGAAATAAACTTTTGGATAAGCTTTCAGGCTTATTGCTTGGGTTTCCTTTAGCATTCCCCGGCCCACCCTTCTATCTTTTAGCATTTTTGGCTTTTAGCTTCTCGTTGTTAAGAATCAAAAAAAATGTAGCTCTTTTCATTAAGCTCGCGCTTCTAATTGTTCTTGCTTTAATTTCAAACTTTGTTGCACTCTCATACGGACAAGTGACCTTACCACAAGCGATTTATACTTCGGTCGTTTTTGTTTTCTTTTTGTTTGGGTTTGGTCTACGTAGCTTTGAACAATTCTTTGATGGGTTTGTTTTTGTTACAAACATGTTGTCTATAGCTGTATTGGTCATATTTGTCGCCACGCGCCAATATGAAGCTGGGATCAATCTGTTTATAAGTCCAACTCTACGTTTATGGGGAGATCCTTGGTTTCCAGATTGGCCGAACTTTTTTGGTTCGTTATTGGGAATCGGTTTTTTATTAAAGGTTTTGCTTAGAAAACCTTGGTATTGGATATTGATATCGGCTGCTGCAATATTATTAACGACATCACGTACACCTCTTCTGGCTATCTTAATCGGCCTGTTTTTTTATGGACAAACCATCTATAAAAAAAGAGGCCTTCTAATGGCATTGATTTTTATTTTTGGAAGTGTGGCTACTATCCTGGTTTACTTAAATTGGTTTTGGTTGGGTGATACAATTGTTGTTTCGGATCAACTTCAGAATCGCATTTTTAAATTTAATGATCGTCAAATTATTTGGACTGAGAGCTTACGGTTGATTCAAAGTCGGCCGATATTAGGCCATGGCTCTGTTCAGTTATCGACATTGTCTCAATATGGGTATAGCTTTCATAATTCCTATACTGAGATATTGATACGGCATGGCATTGTTGCATTTGTTATCTGGGTTGCGATGTTATTTCCGGCCAAAATACTCAAATTTCGATCATCTGGTTATCTACATATGGTGCTCTACATCGCTTTGGCTTCGATGTTCAATAATTTGTTAAAGCATCCGTATTTCTTGATGTTTTTATCGGTTTGGATCGCTCATGCTGCAGACATTCACGTATTTCTTCTGAGCAAAATTCGCCAGAAGGCACAGTTCGCTCGTGCCAGACAGGTTTCATCAAACCCTCAGCTGACTTATAAATAGATATATATGAGCGATTTTATTGTGTTAAAAGATGGGCAAAAGCTCCTGTTTTCAGACTTGATCGATTTGGTCTCTCGGGATGTCTATTTTACAGGGACCAATTATGAGGTCGCCCGATTCCTTGCTGAAAAATTTGGAATAGAGAATGTAATTAAGCAAAAAGTTTTAGTTAACACACTTTTCTTTAGATCACGGTTCGTAAAAATGTGGTGTGCTCTAATCTGGCTAATACGGGAGAATGAAATCGACGTAGTCGAGATTAACTCTAATCACGAATTTACGGCCGCGTTAAGCGAACAATTTCTTCCATCTGATATTACAACTATTTCCAAAGACCCTACTGAAAACATGCTCCTGCCAAATAGCATGTATTTCCGTATAGCAGTGAAAATTGTTATTAACCTACTCTATAGAATATTCTTTATCCGTAAGTCCGATTCGACGCAGTATGTACGAGCCTGGGTAGACGTGTCAAAACAGATATATGAGCAAGAATTCAAGCAGGCGAGAATTTTAGTTTATCCATTTATTTTGAATTTCCGGAGACATTTTCGATTTTTGTATCAGACTTTTTTTGTGGATAAAAGCAGCGTCTCCTTATGCGGGCTTCCATATCGAATTAAAGATATTGGAACATTAGTAAAAGGGTATTTTACAAAGGATATTAAATCTATTATCGAAGTTGAATACGGTGCTTATAATCGACATGCCGTCGAGCTGGTAGCACTTGGCGCTGAGACGATCTACACAACCGATGAATTTGACCCTGTTGGAATTGCATTCAATGAAGAGCTGGTTAGGAACGGGGTGCGAGTGGTAAACACAACTCATGGAGTTGGGGTATACATGCCTTACGTAGCTTATAATGATTTTTATGTTTTCAATCAAGCTCAAATAGAATACTACTCACGTTACAATCAGGTTGATCGGTATTTATATCGTAGCCGACAAAATTCAGCCCCAAAATTCTCAGGGGCTGAATCGGGTGAGTTTCAGTTTGGCCTTGTTTATATCTATGCACCATTCGAGCCCAAAAAAGTATTTGAATATGAATTTAAAATACAAGAAGAGCTAATGGCTTATCTGAAGAAGCTGGCATCTAAAACTGGAACTCCATTTTATATAAAAACTCATCCTAATCAGTCTGAAACATCAAAAGATGCGTTGAAATCACAATGTGATTCAGTTTGCAATCAGTGGATAGATATTCCTTTAAATAACCCTGTTTTTGTACATATAAAATCAACAGCTTATTATGATTTGTATGAAATTGCACCAGTAATAACTTATAAATCGAAGTTCCTCTTTCCAGAAGTTTATTTTGGTGAAACGATTCAAACTGTTTCAAAAGAAATGTTTGAAGCATCGCTGATCAGCTTGTCGAATCCGGCAGAATGGGGACAGGCTGTTGAATTGCAAAAAATGAGAGTGGGTACGTAGATTCATGCTTAAAAAGATATTGAAAAATCTGCGCTTTACCCTGTTACGGTTGACTAAGTACCGCACAGTCATATTTGGCCGCGATGTTTATATCGGTAAAGGCACACATATTCGGCCGCACTCAACCACCTTTGGTGACAATGTTTCAATTGGACATTACTGTCGCTTTGAGGCTCGACATATTGAAGTTGGTAACTTTGTTATGATGGCGGCTCACGTTGGCATCATCGATAGAGATGCCCATGACGCCCGAACTGTAGGCAAGCCTTTTATAGAAACAGGCCCTGAAGTTGGGCAGCCTGTCATTATTGAGAGTGATGTTTGGATCGGTTTTGGTGCAATCATTCTTTCTGGGGTCACAGTTGGCCGTGGCTCAATTATTGCCGCTGGTAGCATTATTGTGGATGACGTGCCTCCTTATAGTATTGCAGCATCGGCTAAAGCAACGGTAATTGCACAAAGGTTTGATGCTAAAACGTCTCAAGAGCATGAAGCAACATTGCGCGCGTATTATGATCAGTGCTATCGATGAGATTTATTTTGTAAAGGACTAAAATTTTAAAGTATGAAACAATTGCTCCAATTTGTGCGTGATGGTCGTTCGGATATTGTTGATATTCCATCACCGATATGTGGGAAAAACAAAGTGCTTGTGCAAACCGCCACCTCACTGGTTTCGGCCGGAACTGAGCGCATGATTGTTGACTTTGCGGAAAAGAATCTAATCGAAAAGGCGCGTTCACGCCCCGACTTGGTTCGTCAAACAATCGATAAAGCCCAGCGTGAAGGAATTTTAACAACCTACGACGCTGTACAGAACCGACTTGAGCAGCCCATGGCATTAGGGTACTCCTGTGCAGGTGTCGTGCTTGAAGTTGGCTCTGGCATAAAGAACTTCAAAGTTGGGGATCGGGTCGCTTGTGCTGGTGCAGGATACGCGGTTCATGCTGAAACAATTGCTGTCCCTGAAAATTTGGTTGTGCCACTTCCCGAAAATGTAGATTTTGAATCGGCCTCATTTACGACGTTGGCGGCGATTGCTTTGCAGGGCATACGGCTAGCCGATGTTAAATTAGGCGACGTGGTTGGGGTGATCGGGTTAGGGTTACTTGGTCAACTAACGATTCAAATGTTGCAAGCTGCTGGTTGTATCGTTTTAGGGATGGATATTCGCGAAGATCGTGTTGAGCTTGCGCTTAAAATGGGAGCCCATGCGGCCGTCTCTTCGGGCGAAGCTTTTGAATCGATTTGTCAGCAATATTCAGATGGGCATGGGGTCGACTCGGTACAGATAACGGCCGATACAAAAAGTAACCAGCCGGTTGAACTTGCAGGCACTATCGCTCGTAAAAAAGGGACTGTCGTTGCAGTTGGTGCGGTTGGCATGAACATCCCACGCAAGACCTACTATGATAAGGAAGTAAGCTTCCATATTTCTAGTTCATATGGCCCCGGCCGTTATGATTCAACCTATGAAGAAAAAGGGATTGATTATCCGTATGCTTATGTGCGTTGGACTGAAAATCGCAACATGCGAGCATTTATTCAAATGGTTGCGAATAAACAGCTCGATATTCAGTCTTTAATCACCCATCGTTACTCAATCGAAGAAGCTGACACCGCTTATGAGCTGATTACTGGCAAATTAAACGAGTCATTCCTTGGCGTTGTCCTTACTTATCCTGAAAAAGAGGCCTCAGCTAGTACAGTCTCTTTAGCCTCTAACAGTTCTCACTTATCTAAAGTTTCACCCGTTGCGGCTGTTAATTTGGGTATGATTGGTGCAGGTAACTTCGCTACAGCAACAATACTCCCCGCACTAAAAACAATTGACACGGTGAATCTTATTGGTATCGCTAGCGGCCGAGGCGTAACGGCTCGCTCTGCTGGGGATAGATTTGGCTTTAACTATTGTTCCAGCGATTATAAAGAGCTACTTTCAGATGAAAACATCAATGCGGTAGCGATTCTAACTCGCCATGATGCGCATGCGCGCCAAGTCATCGAAGCGATCCAAGCGAAAAAACATGCTTTTGTAGAAAAACCATTGTGTTTGAATCAAGCAGATTTAGACTTGATTAGTGATGCAATTCAAGAAGCTCAAGCTGAGGGATTCAACCCACAGCTAATGGTCGGCCTTAACCGTAGGTTTGCTCCGATGATTGTTAAGCTGAAAGAGCATTTAGATCCGATCCAAGAACCTCTAATGCTGAACTATCGTGTCAATGCTGGCTTTATTCCCAAAGACCATTGGACTCAGGATGTTGCTGTCGGTGGTGGACGTTTGTTGGGTGAAGGGATTCACTTTATCGATCTCATTATGTTTTTAGCTAATGAGACACCTGTTTTAGTAAATGCCTATCAGCTGCCTGATGTAGGTCGATACAGTCAAGATAATCTACATATTACGATGCAGTTTGCGAATGGGACGATTGGCAATGTGACTTATGTCGCTAATGGAGATAAAGCCTTTAGTAAAGAGATGGTTGAAGCTTTTGGTGGTGGTCTATCGGCTCGAATGGATGACTATCGTCGGTTACAAATTCGCCATGGGAAAACTAGAGTAAATGAGGTGTCGCGTCTGCGCCAAGACAAGGGGCATAAGGCCGAGTGGGAATCTTTTTCAAAATCAATTATTCAGCCTGAGAGTAAAGCGGGGATGAGTTTCCAAAGTATTCTGTTTGCACACCAAGTCGCATTTGCGGCTTCAAGAAGTTTAACTGAAGGAAGGCCGATTCATTTTTCAGTTTCTGAAGCAGATCAAGAATAGTGGGTTACAAGCTTTAAAGTCGAAGGAAAGCAAAGGAAAAGAAGATGTTTATTATTCATGTTGTTGGTGCGCGGCCGAATTTTATGAAAGCAGCTCCCGTTATTGATGCGTTAGCAAAACATGACGGTGTGACACAGTATTTAGTTCATACGGGACAGCATTATGATCGCAATATGTCGGCCGTCTTTTTCGATGAGTTGGGGCTGCCAGAGCCAGACATCAACCTTGAAGTTGGATCTGGCTCACATGCACAACAAACGGCCGAAATTATGCAGCGATTTGAGCCAATCATATTAGACAAGCAACCAGACTGGTTAATTGTTTACGGTGATGTGAACTCAACGATTGCAACCACCTTGGTTGCGACAAAAATGGGCATCAAAGTCGCTCATGTTGAAGCCGGATTACGCTCAAACGACCGACGAATGCCAGAAGAATTAAATCGATTGGTAACTGACCGATTGGCTGATTTATTGTTGAGCCCCTCACAGGATGGGGATGATAATTTGCTAAATGAAGGGGTATCGGCCGATAGAATTGAATTAGTTGGCAACGTCATGATTGACACATTGGCGCGCTTACTTCCTCAAGCTGAAACCCATTGGCCTGCCTTAAAAACCAATCTCAAACTGGATAAGTACGGACTGGTAACCTTGCATCGTCCTTCAAATGTGGATGGTAAAGAGTCTTTGTCGATGATTTTAGAAACTCTGAACGAGATAGGAAATGATCTTCCGCTTCTCTTTCCTGCTCATCCACGTACCCGTGCCAGAATCAATTCTTTTGAGCTTGGGCACCTAACAAAAAACATCCAATTTATCGATCCTGTTGGGTATCTTGATATTGTGGCGCTACAGAAAAATGCGTCAGTCATCATCACTGATTCGGGAGGCATCCAAGAGGAATCGACCTATTTAGGTGTTCCTTGTTTAACCGTTCGCGAGAATACAGAACGGCCTATTACGATCACGGTAGGAACCAATGTGCTGATTGGCCAAGATATGCAGTTGTTACGTGACTCTGTAAAAGAAATTTTGGCAGGCACATTTAAGAATGGGCGAAACCCTGATTTATGGGACGGGCATGCGGGTGAACGCATTGCGAAGCTGCTTGTGCATTCATGAATTCAATCGTAAAAGCTGCACGTTATTGGCATACGCTTAAGTATATATCTCCCAAGCAGTGGTACTTTCGCGGCCGACGTATTATTAGGCATAGATGGTGGAGGCTTACAAAGGCTAAAGCAACACAGCCACAGCTTACAAGTATTGAATATCGTTCAGTCCCTCCTCTGTTTCATTGCGAGGCCTCGATACCGGCCGAGCTGCTCGAGCTGGCTCAAGCTCAAATAACTACCGCAGAAGACGCTTATCAGTACAAATTTTCATTTTTAAATGAAACGCACCAACTGCCGGCCGTAATCGATTGGCATATCGATTCAGTCTCACGACTGTGGCGTTTTAATCTGCACTATTTCGATGTTGTGCCTATGCTCTTGCTTCAAAAGCAAGCTGGTCTGCCCTCCTTATCAGATCCGGCCGAAACGTTTACTAAGCTTGCCTTATCTTGGATAGAAGGAAACCGATATTTAAGAGGAGATGGTTGGCATCCTTATACACTATCTTTACGCATTGTTAACTGGACCCATGCGCTACTTGGCGGCTTAGTCATTGAATCTGCTCATGAAAAGGTTGTACAGTCTCTATATGCTCAAGCAAAATTCCTAATGAAGGACTTTGAGCATGATGTACGCGGCAATCATCTTCTTGAAAACACACGCGCCTTAATTTTTGCCGGTTTGATATTTACCGGTGCTGAACCAAATCAGTGGTTTGAGCTTGGGCTAAGCGTGTTTGAGCAAGAAACCAAAGAGCAAATTCGCCAAGATGGGGGGCATTTTGAGCGTTGCCCATCATATCATTGGCTAATTACCAAAAATTATCTGGAAATCGCATCGTGGCTTAGACAAAACAATAAAAACGTTCCAGACTGGCTGGAGCAGGCGCTGTTCCGGATGCTTGAATTTGGGCAAAGGTTGGTCGGCTTTGACGGAAATGAGCCTCTCTTGAAAGATTCAGGTTGGAATGCGTCCCCTAATATTCAGTCGGTCCTAAATGCAGGTAGCGTTTATTTCAATGATCCTCGATTTAAAAACAGGACTGATTTGGGGCTATATGAACATATGTTGCTGAGTAAAGATCAGATCTCTATGTTTTGTAACCTCCCAAGCTCCTCTACACCAACAGGCACTTGGTATATGGAAGAAAGCGGATATCTTGTAGATAGGTCTTCGTCAAGCCACTTTGTTTTGGACATCGGGAAAGTTTGTCCAGATTATTTGCCAGCGCATGCTCATGCCGACTTGTTTACCTATGAGCTTGCAATTAAAAATAAAAGAATCGTTGTAGATTCTGGTGTGTATGAGTATCAGGCTGGTAAATGGCGAGATTACTTTCGCTCAACGCGTGCCCATAATACTGTGTCTATAAATCAGGCTAATCAGTCAGATGTTTGGAGTAGCTTCCGTGTTGCGCGCCGTGCAACGCCACAGGTGAATCATGTTGTGCAGAATGATGCTTATGTGATTGTTCAAGCCTCTCATGATGGCTATAAGCACGAGTCACCACCTGTTTCTCATTGCCGAACAGTCCTTTCACACACGGCCGGTTTTTGGTTGTTTGTTGATGAGTTGTCTTCAGATGAAGATGCTGTATTTGAAGCTGAAAATTTTATCCACTTGCATCCAGATTTGAATCCTCAATCGATAAATAGCAATTATTGGCAACTGGCTGAAGGAATTAACTTAGCTGTTGCCGCTCAGCCGGGTCTAAAAACCTCTCTGCATGCTGGCGAAGAATCCCCTTTGCAAGGGTGGTATTCCTCTGAATTTGGGAATGTTTGCCATAATCAAGTTTTTAAGTTGTGCTTGCAAGGAAAAACCTCATTGCATTTTGCTTATATAATTACATCTCTTCCAATGAATAGACTATCATTTGACACCACCTCGGTTGAAAACATTATTGTCTGTGCCGAATTTAAGTACCAAACTATTAAGCTAAATATTCCTAAAGACGGAACAGAAGCTCATATTACCTCATGAATATTGTCTATTTCTCTCACTATTTCTCACCTGAAATAGGGGCTCCCTCAGCCAGAATATATGACTTGTCCAGATGTTGGTTAAGCACTGATGATCAAGTTGAAGTTGTCACATGCTTCCCTAATCATCCTCATGGAAAAGTCTACTCTGATTATCAAGTTAAGAAATATGAGTATGAAAAGCTGGACGGTATCGATGTCCATCGTAATTGGAGCTATATAACCCCGAATAAAGGGTTTATAAAAAAAACACTTGGCCATGTTTCAATGTGGGCTTCGTCTCGCCTTTTTTCTTTTCGCAAGCTCAAACAACCTGAAATAATTATTGGAACCTCCCCTACTTTTTTTGCAGCTATGGCCGGATTAAGAGCCGCTGCACATCATAACGTCCCTTTTGTTATGGAAGTTCGGGATTTATGGCCAGCAATTTTTGTTGAATTAGGTGTGCTAACAAATAAAACGATTATCTCTTTGTTGGAACGATGGGAACTATGGATGTACCGTAGAGCCACTAAAATTGTCACGGTTACGGAAGCCTTTCGACAGGACTTAATTCAAAGGGGGATCCCTGCAGATAAGGTGCATACTATCCCTAATGGAGCTGACACCACTTACTGGCTTCCAAAGCCCAAACCGGCCGAATTGGCAGATAAGTTACAGCTGCAAGATAAATTTGTGGTTTTATACATTGGTACTCATGGTATTTCACAAGCCCTACATAGTGTTGTGACTGCTGCCAGTATGTTAAATGATCAGCCTGATATTCACTTTTTATTTGTTGGGGCGGGTGCTGATAAACAAAAGTTGATTAACCAGTCAGAAGAACTGAAGTTAAAGAATATTACTTTTCACGACCCTGTGACAAAGGCTGAAATGAATGATTTTTATGCCCTCTCGGATTTATGTCTAATCCCGCTGCGTGATATTCCACTATTTGACACGTTTATCCCATCAAAAATGTTTGAGGTAATGGCTATGGAACGGCCGATTATAGGCAGTTTGCGCGGAGAGTCGGCCGAGATTCTTATGAACTCGGGAAGTTCCATTGTGGTCGAGCCTGAAGACAGCCAGGCTTTGGCGAAAGCGATTCAAGAAGTGTATAAGTTGCCTAGGAATGAACGTATGGAACTCGGCAAAAACGGCCGTAAGTTCGTTGATGCACATTATTCTCGTATGGCACTTTCTAAAACGTATAAAAATGTCTTGAAAGAAGCTATTCAAGAATATAAATAGCTTTTATGAATATTTTAGTAACAGGTGCGACCGGGTTCACAGGCTCATATGCGGTTCCGCAGCTATTAGCTGCTGGACATCAAGTTCAATGTTTTGTTCGTACAACAAGTGACGTTTCTAAGCTCCCAACTGATAAAGTAACTCTAGCTTATGGTGATCTTGGTGATGTTGATTCACTTAGCCAAGCATTAGAGGACAAAGATGCTTTAGTTAACATTGCCTCATTAGGATTTGGTCATGCTGGGGGCATTGTAACCGCAATGCAAAAGGCCAATGTTCAACGAGCCATATTTGTGAGCACGACAGCTATTTTTACGAAACTTAATGCGCCAAGTAAAAAGGTGCGCATGGCGGCCGAAGAAACTATACAAAACAGTGGTATAGACTATACAATTCTGCGCCCCACCATGATTTATGGAAGCTCTCATGACAGAAATATATGCCGCTTGATCAACTATCTTAAACGCTTCCCGATATTGCCAATTTTTGGGACTGGAGAATACCTGCTACAGCCTATTTTTGTTGGTGATGTAGCTGGCGCAATAGTCCAAGCACTTATGTCGCCACTGGCTATAAAAAAGAGCTACAATATCTCTGGAAAACATGCTCATAGCTATAATCAAATTGTTGATATAATTAGTCAACAACTTGATAAGCGAATTATTAAGTGGCATGTTTCAGATAAACTTATTGTTGGCATATTAAAGCAGACAGAAAAGTGGATAACGTTGCCAATAAAAGCTGAGCAAATTGAACGACTAAACGAGGACAAAAGTTTCGACCATTCAGATGCAGAAGAAGATTTTGAATTTTCTCCAAAACCTTTTTCTGCTGGAATAACTATTCAACTTGAAGCAATGCGATAAGTATGATTTTTTGGATCCCATTAGCCATCATAATAACTGTTATATCCTATCTTGGTGTGTCTCAGATTCGCAGCTACGTTTTAAAGCAGGATATCTTAGATATACCAAACCATCGTAGCTCTCATAAAGTCCCAACCCCAAGTGGTGGTGGGCTAGTTATGGTTATTGCAGTTTTAGTGGGATTGCTAATTTATCTCTTTATTTATGAGCCAAATGAATTAACTACACTTGGTTTTTATATCTTTGGTGCAGCAGCTATTGCGCTTGTTAGCTGGATTGATGATGTTCGAACCCTGCCAGCCTACATACGTTTTGGCATTCACTTTTTATGCGCAGGATTAGTTATTTGGAAAATTAGCTACTTTAGTAGTTTTACATTTCCAACGTTGGGTACTACATTTATCGGCACTTTTGGTGTGTTTTTTACGTTTCTATGGCTGAGCGGACTTACAAATGCCTATAACTTCATGGACGGAATAGACGGCATTGCTGGTGGACAAGCTGCGGTTGCAGGCTTGGGCTGGGCCATAATCGGATGGTGGCTTGATGATCCAATTATTATTCTCTGGGGAATCTTAATAGCTTTCAGTGCACTTGGATTTTTATTTCATAATTGGTCTCCTGCAACCATATTTATGGGGGATGTTGGAAGTGCTTTCCTTGGCTATACGTTCGCTACATTGCCAGTATTTCTTTACTATCGACATGCCAATACAGAACTAGGACAATACGCTATTTTAGTTGGGGTTTTACTGGTCTGGCCGTTTATTCTAGATGCATTCTTTACCTTTTTTCGGCGACTATTAAAAGGTGAGAATGTGTTTAAGCCTCATAGATCCCATCTATACCAAAAACTGATAATATCTGGATACCAGCATCAATTTGTGTCTTCGTTATATATTTTGCTCGCCTTTACAGCCCTACCATTGCTTTGGCTTGCTCGTGAGGACCAACCCTTAACAAATATCGCTTTCTGGATATTTCTTATTTCCCTTGTTTCGTTTCTGTTTTTGTTTGTTTTTTCAACCAAATTAAAGGTTAATGCAATACAAGATTAGTAGTTAGTCAATCTGTCTTAGATTGCAAAGAGACAAAAAGACAAAAAGACCAGTTTGATTTGAAGATTAATAGCATGGTATAAACTGTTAAAGCATATTCGTAAAGAGCCATGCCCTGCTATGAAAATGGGGAGGGAATTGCCTTAAGTTTTCATTTGTTTGTTTTATCAAGAAGGCTTTAACCAGTAGATTGAGACAAAAATTTAGCTTTAATTTATTTATTTTTAATCCCTCATCATTGATGAGAAGCATGATTCTTAGCTTAATAAAAATTTTATGAAGGAATTTATGAACTCAATGGATGCGATTCGTAATCGGCATTTATTTTTTATCGATATTATTTTAATCCTGATTTCCGTCTGGCTTTCTTTTGTTTTACGTCTTGAGCAAGTTTGGCCTTATAACTTTGAAAAGGGCTTGCTTGTTTTTGCTACTTCAGCGCTCATTGCAATTCCAAGCATGTTAGTGACATTACGCCTCTATTCTCGATTTTGGCGATATGCATCAATTACTGATTTGCTGGAATTAGGCCTTGCCATATTTATTGGGTCTACCCTTACTACTGGATTGACTTGGACAATCTTAGTCTTCCTCCCAGGGTTGTCAATCCCACGCTCAATCCCAGTTATATTTTTGGCCGTTGCCACGATTTTGCTGATTATTCCGCGTTTGGTTTTACGCTTTGTCAGGTATTTTGGTGCAGCAAATAACCATAATGGCAAACGGGTGCTTATTATTGGTGCTGGTGATTCAGGCGCAATGGTATTGCGAGAAATACAGCTCAGTAATCATGTCAACATGGATGTGGTTGGATTTATTGATGACGACCCTCTAAAGCGTGATGCTCGTATTGCAGGTGTTCATGTTTTGGGGGTTATTCATGAAATTCCGCAGATTGTCCGTAGATATTCAATTCAGCAGGTTCTCGTTTCGATTCCCTCGGCTCCAGGTAAAACGATCAGATCAATTGTTGAGCTTTGCGATCAAGCTGAGGTTCCTGTCAAAGTTATGCCAGGTCTTTCTGAATTGTTAGATGGCACTGTAAGCGTCCGCCAGTTGCGAGACGTTGCTATCGAGGATTTGTTAAGACGTGACCCGATTAAAACTGACTCTGTTGCTGTCCGTAATCTTCTAAGTGGTAAGCGCGTTTTAATTACAGGTGCTGGCGGATCGATTGGTGGAGAACTTTGTCGTCAAGTTCTTCGGAGTCAACCTTCAGCTCTAATTTTGTTGGGGCATGGTGAAAATTCTATATTTGGAATTCATAACGAGTTGAAAGACACCTTGCGTATTCTTGAGATGGAACGGGATGTTGAGCTTGTTCCTGTGATTGCCGATATTCGATTTAAGGACCGTATTCAGTCGGTTTTTGAGCAATATCAACCAGAGATAGTTTTCCATGCCGCAGCACATAAACATGTCCCTCTTATGGAATATAATCCGGCCGAAGCGATTACAAACAACGTTTATGGGACTAAAAATCTTCTTGATGCCGCACAATCAACAAATGTTGAGCGATTTGTCATGATTTCAACGGATAAAGCGGTTAATCCCACGAATGTTATGGGAGCGAGTAAACGTGCGGCTGAGCAGCTTGTACATCGCGCAGCTGAGCGAAGTGGCAAATCTTATGTAGCAGTCCGGTTTGGAAATGTGCTGGGAAGCCGTGGGAGCGTTGTTTTAACTTTTCAGCAGCAAATTGCAAAAGGAGGGCCAATTACGGTCACTCATCCAGATATCACACGTTTCTTCATGACGATTCCAGAGGCTGTCCAGCTTGTTCTTCAGGCGTTTGTATTGGGGACGGGTGGAGAGGTTTTTGTTTTAAATATGGGGCAACCCGTTAAGATTATGGACTTGGCTCGCGATTTAATAGAATTATCGGGCTTAACTGTTGGAGAGGACATCGATATTGAAGTGACGGGACTCCGGCCCGGTGAAAAATTGTATGAAGAACTTTTCATTGCGGGTGAAGCTTATAGCGAGACTGCCCACAATAAAATCTTTGTAGCAAACAATGCAGGTAACTTCATCCCTGAAGATCTTGAAGAGCGAGTGAGTCAGCTGATATCGATTGCAAATCGCGGGAGTGAAAATCAGCTGCGCCATGAGCTTTCACGTATTGTGCCAGAGTATGTTCTCCCAAAATAGCTGTAGGCTGCATGATATAGTCTTTGAACTTAATGCGAAGTAAGCTGAACGCAAGCGACTGGCTTGTTCATGCAGAATGGTTGATTCTGTGCTTATTGTATCCGCTTGTTGTTGCGGTTACTCCTTCCCGGAGCTATCTTCTCGCCCTCCTCCTGCTACCATTCCTAGTGAGATTGTGGCGCGGCGAACCAATACTGCCTCAGACACCCTATAACCCTCTTTTAATTGGCCTACTCACTACTGTGCTAGTTAGTCTAAGCATCACTTATAGCATTCCTTTTAGTCTGAGAAAAGCATCTACTTTGATTTGGGGAATATTTTTGTTTTGGAGTCTTCAAAGTAGTTTGAACTTGAAAGCACTAAATAAATATTGGCTTCTGAGCTTTATCTGTATTCTGGGTTTTGCTACAAGTCTTGTTGCCTTGTTTAACCCGGTAATTAGTTTGCGATTACCAGCAGGTAGTTTGATCTATTCAGCACTATCTAATATCCCTAGTGCAAGCGAACTAGCCAAAATTAATCCAAATGAGATCGGCGGCATATTAGCCTGGTGCATTCCTATCAGTTTTGGTTTTGCCATAGCTTTTTTTCAACAGAATAGCTCGCTAAAATTTGACAATAAAAATCAGCGATATTTTTTAATGACACTGTTTCTTGCGCCTTTATTACCAATGATGACCGTTTTATTCCTAGCATCTTCTCGGTCTGCATTGGGAGGTGTTATTCTTGCCAGCGGGTTGATTATCTGGTTAATGAATGAAAATGGCAGAAGCAAAATAATACTTTCAGGGGTTGGGATTCTTGCTCTTAGCTTATTAGTTATTTTGTTTTTGGATGAGTCAAGCGGGCTACAACCTGTTTTGGTTGATCTTGTTGAGCCTTTTACCGGCGAATCAGATAATGATGTGAGTGGCAATACAACCTTAAGTGTGCGGGCTGAAATTTGGTCGAGGGCGCTTGACGGTATTTACGACTTCCCCGTTACAGGGATGGGAATAAATACATTTCGAGAGGTTGTACATACTGTTTACCCAATGTTTCTAGTTCCACAAGATGTTGATATTGCCCATGCTCACAATCAATTTTTGCAGGTTGCGCTTGACCTTGGGATTCCGGGGCTGATTTTTTATGTTGGAATCTTGATGCTTACGTTTGTATTTTTGGTTAAATGCTGGAGCTTTAGCCACCACGATGAGAATCATAAGATGGCGGTAGCTGGTGTAGCTGGTGCATTTTTAGCCAGCCTTGTGTATGGATTAGCAGATGCAATTGCTCTAGGTGCAGTGCCTAGTTTTGTGTTTTGGCTTTTGCTTGCCGTAACAGCGGCCCTCTATAAAGATAAAGCTACTTATTCTCGTGCATAAGTAGCCATTGGTATTGTGATTTTAATAATCTAAAGTGGGCGTGAAAAACATGGTATAATTGTTCTCCAAATTACAATTTAAGTGATGGCTATTTTAGTGTCACTTTCGTGAAGCGCCATGGAAAATCAAAATACAAGCTACCACTACAATGATGACATTGATTTAAGAGTTTATATAAAAACCATATTAGATCGCTGGGTGTGGATTGCTGTTATTTCTATTGCTATTGGTGCAATGGCATTCTTTTATCTTTCCCTGCAGGTGACCTCTTATATTTCAACTGCTTTGGTTTCTGTTTCAGCTCCTAGCTTAGAAGTTGAATTTGATACAAGCATTCGTACATCGGAGGGATTTTCGACCACCTTTCTTAATGATGATTTAGCAACTTTGGCTATCAGTGATGAAATCATTCTGAATTTGTTTGAGCAAGTTCAACCATCACTACCTGAAAACATTCAAAACCACTTTAACTTAAAAGGCCACCTAGCTGCTTCTACCGAAGCACAATCTGGAATTATTGAATTGTCGGGTAATTTTAGCGAACCAGAACTGAGTGCACTTGTTGTTAATGAGTGGAGTCAGCTGTTTGTCAAATCGGCTAATTTGTTTCTTGAAGGTTCTGAAGAAGATTCTCAGCAGTTTCTCCAAGCTCAGCTTGCCACCACCCAGAAAGAGCGGGAAGCTATTAATCTAGAACTGGTTGAATTTCAAGCTAAAAACAGAATTTCACTTATTCAAACACAGCTTGACTCTGATAGAAACCTGCAGCAAATTTATGTAAATAGGCGCACATCTTTGGAAGTTCTACTTTATGACATTAGGGGAATTAGGAACCAAATTGAGCAAAAACCAAATGATCCCAATACGCTAAGTGAATTGTCATTATATGCCTTGCAAAACCGAGCGTTTGGTACCGCAGCTGGAAATATTGAAATACAGGTTGATAGTCTTGGTAGTTTGTCAGAATCAACTATAGAAGATCGGATAGCTTTGCTTGATATCCTAGAGTCTTCAATTAAATTTCAGCAAGCTGAAGTTGAGGGTCTTATTGCTAGTATTGACCCACTCATTCTTTTTAAGCAGCAACAGATTCAGGAATTGAGTACGGCTGAAGCGGAACTAGAAAGCCGCCGTAAGCT
The DNA here is from genome assembly GCA_045105475.1 of Anaerolineae bacterium. Lineage (GTDB taxonomy): Bacteria > Chloroflexota > Anaerolineae > Promineifilales > Promineifilaceae > WTJY01. The sequence goes on along the minus strand of JBGCDP010000030.1, from coordinate 48,680 downwards.
TATTTATGATACGTATGATACGGTGGCGTTAAAAGTAGCTGAAGCTGATATTGAGCAGAATAATATGAGTGGAAAGGCCTTGGTAGCTTCGCGAGCGATCGTACCTGTTCGAGCTGAGTCCAAAAATTTGTTGGCTAACTCTGTTCTGGCTTCAATTGTGGCTGCAATGTTATTGGTAGGAATTATATTAATTCGTGCTTGGTGGATTGACGTTGAAAGGAATGAGCATTCAATTGAAGCTAATGCAGCTGCGGCCGGCGAACAAGCGGTCGCTAGTTTTTCTAATGGAAATCACAATGACTATTCTATTCGGCCGATAGGTGGCAATGGCAATGGGAACGGAGCACATCCAACCGAAATAGAAGAATTTCCTGCGAACGATTAAACTTTAAGCCCACTTAGAAAAAGGCCCGTACAAGCTACAACTTGTACGGGCCTTTTTGTTTTCAAGCGGTAATTTATAGTGACTAGCTTTGGCCTAAGTATTGCAAAGCTAACTGCATTTTTTCTTCTACACTATCAACATCTCGCGGAACTTTTTGCAAGGCTCCTTGCGACTCGATAATACTGAAGCCTAATGAAGTGAGGAAATCGATTACTTCAGCATCGGTATCATTGACGAGAGGAGCACTCATCGCCGATTCGGCAGACAGGTCTAACTTGTTTTGCAGTTCAAACATGATCTTTTGAGCCGTCTTTTTCCCAATGCCAGGAACTCTCTGTAGTGCGGCCGGTTCTTCCCTTAAAATCGCACTTTTTAACATTTCTGGGCTAAGCGTCGAGATAATCGCTAAAGCAACCTTAGGGCCGACTCCATTGACTGCCAGCAAAATCTCAAACAGCTCAAGCTCATCCTCTTGTAAAAAGCCATAAAGAGATAATTCAGTTTCTCGGACGATTAGATGAGTATGAAGTAGGATTTCTCGGCCGACTCCGCCTAAGTTTTCAAGAACCGTTTTGGGTGTATTGACCCGCATGCCTACCCCACCCACATTCACAACTACATGGTTCTTCCCTCTTTTTAAAATTGAGCCACTTACCGATGCGATCATAGTTTTTCCTTTTCCGGCTTACCCTTCTACCAGCCCTGCAAACCGTGAATAATGATAATGCGTAATCGCGATGGCTAAACCATCAGCCGCATCATCAGGTCGTGGGATTGACTCAAGGTCCAGCAAATTCTGTACCATCATTTGGACCTGCTTTTTATCCGCTTTGCCATAGCCAGTGACGGCATCTTTTATGCGGGGAGGAGAATATTCTGCAATTGGAATATTGTGATTGGCCAGACAGAGTAATAAGACTCCACGGGCTTGCCCAACTGTAATAGCCGTAGTCGTATTCCGGCCGAAAAAGACTTCCTCAATTCCGGCCGAATCCGGCTTATATTCTTCAAGTAGCTCAGTTAAATCTTGATAAATTATTTGTAGGCGCTCTGGCATTGGCGTATGCGCTTTGGTTGAAATGATGCCATAGACAACCGGAGTCATGATCCCGTCATCAAAATCGATAACGCCATAGCCCGTCGTTGCTGTTCCAGGATCAAGACCCAAAATGCGCATAAAAAGGAACTCTAAAAGGTGAGAGGTAATGCTAGCATCCATCACCTCTCAAATAACTACTCCATTCCCGCGATGACATCATCGGTAATATCAAGCGCTGAATAGACATTTTGAACATCATCTAGATCTTCGAGCTTTTCAACTACTTTCATCACCTGAACCGCATCTCTCGTTTCTAAATCAACGGTATTTTCCGCTTCATAGATTAGGCTGGCGTCAGTGATATTTAGTTTAGCTTCTTGGATTTCATTGCGTACTGCTGCAAAGTTTTCCATTTCCATGAAAATAGATGCTGAACCCTCATCGAACTGAACGTCATCAGCTCCGGCTTCGGCCGCTAACATGAAAAGCTCATCTTCATCTTCATAGCCATCAACCAAGATGAAGCCTTTCCGCGTAAACTGCCAGGCAACTGCACCCGAATTCGCCATATTCCCGCCATTTTTATTGAGCGTATTACGGACCTCTGCTACAGATCGATTTCGGTTATCTGTGACACATTCAATGATAATGCCGACACCATGAGGCCCATAGCCTTCATAGACGATTTCTTCTAGCACGCCACCGTCTAACTCGCCGGTTCCACGTTTAACAGCTCGATCGATATTGTCTTTTGGCATATTAGCGATTTTTGCTCGATCAATCGCCAGACGCAAGCTCGCATTAAATTCCGGATCGCCACCGCCTTCACGAGCCGCGATAGTTATTTCTTTTCCAAGGCGGGTGAAAATTTTCCCCCGCTTTGCATCTTGAGCCCCTTTACGATGTTTAATTGAAGACCACTTATTATGACCTGACATGACTTACTCCAAATTTAAAGATTACTTTAGCCAAAAAATTATAGCACAAATTTTCCTATCTACTTTTGCGGCCGTCACCGCTCTTTTACGCTACTAATTTTGCTGCGACCTCTCGTAGTAGCTTGCTGCCAAGCATGGCGGTTATGCCAATTGGATCACGAACCGGATTTAGTTCAACAATGTCGGCCCCCATAAGGCAAGACGGCAGGTTCTGAATAATTTCGATAACCTCCCTCGTGGAAAATCCGCCAGGCTCATGGTGTGAAACGCCTGGGGCAAAAGCTGGGTCCAATCCATCTAGGTCGAGCGTTAGATAAAGGGGAGAGTCAAAAACTGGCAATTTCTCCGGGCTCCAATCTTTCATTTCAATAATTTCAACACCAAATCGAGCCGCTTGCTCTCGCTGGTGCTGATTGAGAGTTCGAATACCGATTTGTACCAATCGTTCAACCAAGCCTTCTTCCATAATGCGCGCAAACGGACAAGCATGGGCATGCCGATTACCATCAAGCTCATCGTATAAATCAGGGTGTGCGTCGATTTGTAAGATGGTTAGCTTAGGATGCTGCTTGGCATGGGCCCGGATGAGTGGCCACGTAATCGAGTGGTCACCGCCTAAAGACAAAAGTTTTGCGCCCTTAGCAAGAACCTCTCCGGCCGACTGTTCGATGGCTGTCAGCCAATCAGCCGCTCCTCGGAAATCAGCGTCGCCAATATCATGGATCTGGTTGCTTCTAAGATCAAATCCATCCTCAGCATAATAATTTGCAGCCCCACAATGTAGCTGCTTACGAATTTCGGCCGGGCCACCCGCTGGACCTCGCATGAAAGATGAATTATCGTCAAACGGAATTCCTAAAATTGCGACGTCACCTGCTTTGAGGTCAATGGGTGAAATTATCTTCTTTATACTCATTTAATTTTTTTGCATATTTTAGCTGACTGCTCAGGCAATCGTGCTAAACTTTATTTATGGACATCATCGATACACTCTCAAAAATTTCAGCCGTTTTACAAGCCCGCTTTTACCTTCGCAACACCCAATTGGGACGGAAAGTTCGTCTGAATGGAAAACCATTGATTCATGATGCTGGCAAAATCATCATTGCAGATCGTTGCCGCTTTATCGCTACGATGGGTGGCTTAGAGCTGGGGACAGGGCCTGACGGCACCCTTGAGATTGGAGAGAATACATTTATCAATTATGGTACTTCGATTGCCGCTATGCAGCACGTCAAAATCGGCCGAGATTGCAACATAGGCACCTACTGCATGATTATGGACAATGATTTCCACCGCTTAGAGCCAGAGCATCGTAACGAGCAACCAGATTCAGCCCCAATTGTTATTGGGGACAACGTTTGGCTAGGTGGACGAGTGATTGTGCTTAAAGGAATTACGATTGGTGATGGGAGCGTGGTTGCGGCCGGGAGCATCGTCACAAAAGATATTCCACCTCGATCCTTGGCTGTAGGGTCTCCAGCAAAAGTAGTCCGCCAGCTTTAAAGCCGGTCAGCTTGCATCAGTTCCTAAAACCTAAAAGGCCTACGTAACGGAGATATGCAACCGCCTGCCCCTCGGGTAAAATTCTGTTATGCATATTGCGATCAACGGCTATTTTTGGAATCAACCTAATGTTGGAAGCGGCCAATATACGCGCCAACTTGTCTATCATCTAAACCGATTGGTTTCAGATCTACAGCTTACTCTGATTTTTCCAGCCGTCAGCGACGCTGATCAACCAGAAGCTGTTCCCCCCAGCGTCAAAGTCAAGCGGGTCGGAATGCGGCCAGGTAACTTAGGCAAAGTTGTTTTTGAGCAGGTTAACTTCCCACGCGCCTGTGGTGAAGTGGGTGCTGATCTCGCTCATATTCCTTACTGGGGTAGCCCATTGCGCTCGCCTGTCCCCACCGTTGTTACCATTCATGACCTGATTACCCTTATTTATCCAGACTATCACACCTCAGCCAGTGCTCGCCTTTATAACGGGCTTGTCTCCGCATCGGCTCGTGGAGCCAATCATATCTTGACCGATTCAAATGCCAGTCGTGATGATATTTTGAAGCATCTTGAAATTCCGGAAGAAAAAGTCAGCACCGTTTACCTCGCTCCATCTCCAGATTTTTCGCCAGAAGGAAACTTCTTGCTCGATATGGCGGTTAAGAAAAAATACGACCTGCCTGATTTTTATGCTCTCTATCTGGGTGGATTTAGTCCACACAAAAACGTTCATACAATGCTGCTTGCCTATACGTATGTTATCGATGCGTTAGGCAGCGATTACCCGCTTGTGCTAGCCGGGAAAAAGCCAACGCCAGAAACATCGGGTGGTATCGACTATCCTGCTTATATTGAAAAACTAGGTTTAACTGACCACGTGCGTTGGTTAGGTTACGTCGATGAGGCGGATAAGCCGGTTATCTACCGTGAGGCACTAAACTTTGTTTTCCCTAGCAAATATGAAGGATTTGGTCTACCTCCGTTAGAGGCAATGGCAAGTGGGATTCCGGTTGTATCAACAACGGCCCCTGGTATTTCAGAAATTGTTGGGGATGCGGCGATGGCTGTAGACCCTGAAAATGTACGTCGTATGGGTGGGGCTATGATTGCAACGTTGCACCAAGATAGTTTGCGGGACGATTTGATTGCGCGTGGAACGGAGCGAGTGAAGGATTTCTCTTGGGAAAAGACGGCCGGGCAGACGGTGGCAGTTTTTGCAGACGTATTGGATAAAATTTAAAGGCTTGAATAAGTAGCTAGCATAGCCTGAAAATAATTTAGTTGAGCTACATCTGTCGTCTTCTTTCGGCTGAGGCGTGTCAAAGAAAGCCTATTTGTTTTGTGAGCCATCAGTCAGACTTAACCCAGAATCAACCGCTTTAACATGCGGCGAGCGAATTGCCTTCACCTGAGCTTTCGCTTTTGCTGCCGCTTCCGCATGGTCGATAATTGGGGCCGGATAATCCCGGCCGATTACGCACCCAAACTGCGCCTGCTGTTCGCCCGACATCGTTTCAGGCTGATAGATAAACGGCTTTGGTACCCCAGCCAGCTCTGGCAACCAGCGGCGAATAAACTCACCCTGCGGGTCCTGCTGTTTTGCTTCACCGATCGGATCAAACACCCGAAACCCCTTCTTTTCAGACGTTCCGCTTAGCATTTGCAGCTGCATGTAGTGCACCCCAGGCTCAAAATCAATAAACGTTTTTGCCAGATGGGGTGAAAAACTGCGCCAGTCTAGCCAAAGGTCATTGGCCGCAAACGATGTGAGCATCGCTCGCATGCGATAGTTAAGCCAACCGCTGTGATTTAAAAAGCGCATCGATGCATCAACTAGCGGAAACCCAGTTCGGCCCGTTTTCCACGCTTCGAGCAGGGCCGATGGCCATCCCTCACGGCCGTCATCACGCACACCTTCAAATCCAGGAAGCTGGTTGGTAATTTCAGTCGTCGGCTCCCACTCCATCTGCTGCATCAGCTCATCGCGTAATAGCAGGCGGCTTTCAAAACGGCGCAGCGAGCCGACCCACAGCGGACCTCTTTGATATTTCTCTTGAGGAGACATGACTCTAAAGTTTTTAAGCTGCTGCCGAACTTCTTGAACCGCCGTGCGCATCGACATCGTACCATACGCCAAGTGTGGGCTAATCCTTGAAGATGCGGCCGGAGCCGTCAATGGACTCGCCGACTCTTGTATGTATTTGCTCCCACGCCAGAGCAAAAATCCGCCTAAAATTTTGTCAGCCTCTTTTTCACCGGCCGGTTGTAGCTCCCGCTCATTCCGTTCAATTCCTAGCTCATCATGGTCTGGAATATTGCCGGGCATAATGCCAATTACCGGCTTAATCTCTTCAGGCGTCGGCCATGGCCACTTGTGCATCCGGTCTTCTCGAATGCTTTTCCAAGATTGCTGCCGATCTAAACTTAGGCCACGAACCACCCCGTTTGTCGGCATTTCATCTAGCGGGATAGATTGGGCCGTGGCCCATGCGCGTACATCGTCATCACGGTTATAACCAATCAAAGTAGTTGTTTCTTCATGCGCCCATATTTTTTCGATAGTGAATTCTTGGCTCAACCCGTGCAGAATCGGCACGGCATGCCCCATCCGCACAATAAGCGGTTGCCCTAAACGATCCAAGCTGTCACGTAGGGCGATGAGGCTTTGACGAATAAACGCCCAATGGCTGGGATCAAACGTCGGTGCTTGAAGCATGTCTGGTTCAACGATGTAGAGCGGCAGCACCGGCAGGCCAGATTCGGCCGCTTTGTGTAGTGGCCCATGGTCGCTTATGCGTAAATCCCGCTTGTACCAGACGAGGTGAACAGATTGGGTAGTCATGGTTAAAAGAGCGACCCCTGTACCGGGTTTTGGGGCAATTCGGCCGGAATATCAAGCATTTGCTTAAATTTTCGACATGCTTCAGGTGAGTATCCAGAATAGTCATTGTTGAAATAACCGAAAATCTCACCTGTAAAACCATCAAGCTGAGCACGCCATTTCTGTAGTTCGGCCGTTGGGTCCCACATCTCTTTGTCCTTGGTTGCATAACGGCCATGCCTGCCCAAAAAGCGTAAGTAGACAAAGTCTGTTGTGATGTGAGCCGCCTTGGGCATGATCACGTAATCGGCTGAGACTCTACAAATATTTCGATCGCTTAGCTGTTGGTTGATATCAGACTGCTCCCATGATAAATGGCGAAATTCAAGCGCATATCGGGCAGAAGTTGGTAGTTGGTCTAGAAATTCGTAGAGGGTTGCACGTTCGGCCGTCGTAAAGTCGGGTGGCATTTGGATCAGGATCGGACCCAATTTGTCACCTAAACGGCTGGCTGTTTCAACAAAGTGAGTCATGTCGTCAGCCATGCCATGCAAACGATGATCGTGCGTTATTTGGCGCGGTGTCTTTAGGCAAAACTTAAAGCTACCAGGCACGGTGTTGCCCCACTTATCAACGGTGTCTGCTCTGGGAGTGCCGTAAAATGAGGAATCAATTTCAACAGAATTGAAGTAGTTGGCGTAGAAGCTCAGATAGCTGGCAGGCTTAAGTCCGGCCGGATAAAAAACGCCGTTCCACTGTTTATAACCAAATCCTACTGTGCCTAAATGATGCATTATTTCTGAAGAGCTAATCTGATAAACTTGTTTTAAAAGCTTACAATTATAACCCCGATTAAGGTGAACGAATGAAGCTCTTCGACTTTGGTAAGACTGCTGGCCGTCAGCTCACTCTTTTTGGTAGCGAAAATACCGTCTATACTCCTGTCCTCAATCAGGATCAAGAAATTAAAGTTAGCTGTATGCATATCGGTCCGCAGGGCCTGATCGGTTTTCATCAAGCCACAGTTGATCAGCTATTTTTAGTTATGCAGGGAGAGGGTTGGGTCCGTGGAGAAGAGGAGGAGCGGACGCCGATCAAATCGGGAACGGCCGCATTTTGGACGGCCGAAGAATGGCATGAATCTGGCTCTGACATGGGCATGGTTGCGATTGTGATTGAAGGGGAAAACCTTCAACCCGAAAAGCTGTTAGCCAAATGGGGTTAATCTCCCGTTGAGAAAGATGGCAGTTCAACAGATGGTTCTGCACGGGCTTCGGTTACTTCGGCCGTGGCCAAACTCTCAATCCCTAAAATGATTAGTGCAATCCATGACAAGTCAGCCATTAGTAAATGCACAATTTGCATCCAAATAGGAGCTGCAAGCAATACATTGACGATGCCGCCCAAAATCTGCGCAATTAGTAGAGCGATATTGATCTTTGTCCAGCGAGATCGGATTGCACTGGCCCAAAACTCTTCGGTTGTCCAAAAAATCACCAGTAAATAAATAACTGTGCCCACTGCAATCGTTGGATGCCATAAACGAGCTTTAACGCTGAAGTGTGCTTCTGGGTCAAACTTTGCGGTTGCCCCTTCGAGGAACGATTCGGCCGGGAATAGCGTGTCTCCCAAAGCGGTAATTGCACCAAATGCACCCACGATCAACAGCATAAACAGGCCAACCGCCAACATACCTGCAATTGTTCGATTGTTGCGTAATCGAAATGCGGGTCCACCAGAAGCCCACCAAGCTGTGGCTGTTGTAATCGCTAACAGAATCAACGTATTGACCAGATGTGCTCCCATCCACACTGCCCGAGCTGATGAAGGGTTATCGGCCACGTATTCAAACAAAACAATGCCAGCCCCAATTCCCCCTTCGATGAGAACAAAGACAAAGGTCCAGATCGCCCCTTTTGTTATACGATGGCTAAAACCATGTGTGCGCCATGCCCAAACCACAAGCCCGATGACCATCGGCCCTAATATGGCACTGGTTAAACGATGGCTAAATTCGATTAGGGTTTCAATTGATTCCGGCCGGGGGATCACATCTCCATTACAGGTGGGCCAATGGCTGCCGCACCCAGCACCTGAGCCGGTTGCCCGCACAAATGCTCCCCAGAGAATAACTAAAACGGTGTAGGCTAAAACGATCCAAGCATATTTGGCTAATCGTGAAAGTTGGTTTGGCTTTTCCATAAGGAAAATTTTAGCACAGGCAAGGCTATCAAAATTGGGGATGTTGTGAAATACTTACGGGAAATAGTTGGGGGATAAGATGTTTATCCCCCTCCACGATTATTTCTTTTATGGCTAGTTGATTCGACGCCGAATGATCATTGTTGCCGCAATTAATGCGATTGATAGCAGACCCAAGAACCAGATTGCGATGGGGCCTGTTGAAAGAGGTGTTGGGGCAGGTGTTTCTTGAGCGGCCGAATTTTCAGCCTCAACTTGAAAATCTTCTTGAACCAAAGCGACTTCGTCAGTCACAGATTTAGCTTGCTCCATGAGGACTTGTGTAGGTTCTGGCACTAAAGTTTGAGCTGGATCTGGGGCCGGTCCACTGTCAGACTCAACCATGCGCTCACCTTCTGGCTCCGCCGGTGATATGACACGTGGTGATATCTCTACAGCTTCTGGCTCAGGTGGGGCGGCCCCTGACGCGGCGGCATCGCTATCGGCCGCTACGATGTCTTGAGGGGCATCATCGGCCGAAAATTCAGTCATTGCCTCGCCCCCACTCTCTTCATCACTCATCACTATAATTTCTTCTTGCTGCGTAGCAACGGCTAAGGTCGGCAGAACTGTTGGTACAACTTCTGCTTCGGCACTTTGAGTATCGGCTGCAGCATCGGCCGGAAGTTGTGCAATATCTTGCGATTCTAGCTGAGGAGAGTTGGCTGAGAAATCAGTTTGAAAAACACCCACACCTAATAAAATTACAAACATAAATGAGACTGCCGCAGAGGCCAAACGCATCTTGGGGTAAAGTAATTCGATAAATGAGGGTGCAGGGGCTTTCCCACCATAAACGGCCGGATCTAACACAAAATTACGTGGTGCTCTAAGCTTAGGCGTTTTGCTAAGCAGTGCTTTTATCTCTTGCTGAGCCTCAACGCCTGCACGCAGATCAGAATCTTGCTGTACTAACGACTCAAACCGAATACGTTCAGCTTGACTCATTTCCTGATCGATATATGCAGCAATCTGTTCTTGCTGTTTCTCTTCTTTGCTCTTAAATAAATTAAACACGTTTTTGATTACCGGCGAATGGGTTGACTCATTTTTAAACACTGATTAAAAGCGGTCATCACATCCTTAAAAAGATTTTTAATCTCTATCGTTTCCTTCCGTCACTATACTCAACGATACTTATCCGGTAAAAGTTCCCCTAATCCGCGAAGACAATCTCGCAGTTTAGTTCGCGCTCGGTTTAGGCGCGATTTAACCGTACCTAGGGAGCAGTCAGCAATATCGGCCGCATTTTGATAATCATACCCTTCTACATCACATAGCACAGCGATAATTCGCTGATCATCTGGCAAATTGTTCAAACAGTTTTGAACCGCTTCAAACACCATGGCTTGCTCATGCTGTTCATCCGGCCGATCACCATCAGACTGTAACCATCTAGATGATTCGTTCACCTCAGTCATTTCGTCTAAAGAAGATTGTGGTCGCCGTTTGTTATATTTCAGTAGGTCGTAGCAACGATTGGTGACAATTCTCATCAACCATGCCTTAAAATTCCCCTCTTTAAAACTGTGGAGCTTTTTCCAAGCGTTAACAAAAGCGTCCTGAGCCGCATCGGCCGCGCTGTCCCCATCTCCCATAATTCGGTATGCAACCGAATAAGCTAAGTCTTGATAGTGTAAGACTAGGGTATTGTAGGCGTTAACATCTCCTTTTTTTGCTTCACCAATCAAATATGGCTCATCCATAGATCCTAATTATGAAGCAACACCTTTTTACGGGCAATTGTTCCGGCTGTTGAAATATGGAAAAAGGAAAAAGTTATTGATCAATCAATGGTAAATAGTATGTTTGAGCGTCGATGATAACAATGGTCTTCGGGCCTGATGAAATAGATGCAAGACTATTTTCGGCCGTGACTTCAACAGTTTGATCAGTTGTAGGTCTAGACCAAAGGTAGGTTAATGAATCTGTGCGACTGTTGATCGTTTCAGTTCGTACGACCTCACCATTAATGTGCCAAGTAAACGTGATGGGTAGCTTCACTGCATCTGGCCCGACCGTTGCTGTGAATGTGTTGCCACCCACAAAGCCAATTAAGGGGGTGACATTAATGCCGCTGGGGGGTAATGCGCTACTGTCTAAGCAATTTTCGGCCGATGCTGAGATAGCAGTTGATAAGTCTGGCGTTAGATAGATGGTATAGCTAAATGGAGACGGACCATTGCATGACATGCCACTTTTGTCGATGTTGCGCGGCGAATACCAAGCTAAAGCCTCAACCTTTAACTGGTCATTAACCAAGGTGAGTTTGGTTGCAAGCATTGAGTTTGTTTTGTTTGTAGAGGTGACTGCAGTTAGAAAAGTAGCTGCCTCAATTTCGCCATCGGCCGGGTTAGCCTTGGCAAGAATGACTACTTTTGGCCCACCACCTCCATTTATTGACCCATCTGTGTAGCTTTTGAGCCAGCCGTTTTTTGCAAAGCGTCGAAAATCTTGGTTAGTAGACCCTTGTGTTCCTGTTGCGCTAAACGTTAAGTAGAGCCCATCGTTTGTCCCATTCCAATAAACACCCACCCCACGATTATCGTCATTTGTTGTTTCGTAATCTGTACGGCACCATATCTGCACCCCATTATCAAAGCGGGTAACAATGGGGTCTTGATTGTTGCCACTTATTTGTTGGTAGCCAATGTAGATCGCTTGGTCATTGAACCTAGTTGCCGTGATTTCGTTCGCAATGAGATCATCTTCTGAGTCATCACAAGAAAATGCCGCGTTTCTTAGCGTGCCTTGTTCAGCATAAGCTGGCAATGGCAAGATATTAGCGACAAAAAGGCTTAATAACGTGAAAACTATCCATTTAAAAACAGTTACCTTCATATTTTCTCCCACCAAACTGCATGGTGAAACATTTAAAGGGTAGCATAGATATTATTGATTTAATTGTTATCAATATTACGGCACAAAAAAAGAGGCGATTAAAATCACACCTCTTTTGTACTACTATTTAGTTTTTAAAATGGCTTAAGTGGGCTCTAAACCCAGCCGCGTAACCGCGCTGCTTGTGCCACCCGGTCAACAGCAACTAAATAAGCCGCTACTCGGTTTGGTACACCTTCGTCACGTGCCATATCGCTCACCGCTTTAAAGGCGGTTGTCATCTTTTTATCGAGCCGTTCATTCACTTCAGCTTCTTCCCAATAAAAGTTTGATGTATTTTGTACCATTTCAAAATATGAAACGATTACTCCGCCCGCATTGCACAAGAAATCAGGAATAATAAAAATCCCTTTTTCATTAAAGATTTGGTCAGCCTCTGGCGTTGTAGGCCCATTAGCTAGCTCGGCGATAATTTTCGCTTTAATCCGATCTGCATTTTGGCTGGTCAGTTGGTTTTCGATAGCGGCCGGAATCAGTACATCTACCTCAAGTTCTAGTAATTCGGGATTGCTAATTTCTGTAGAACCCGGCAGGCCCTGTAAGCGGCCGGTTTTCTTTCTGTGTAAAACAACTTCTTCCACCGTTAAGCCCGATTCTTTATAGATGCCGCCAAACTCATCACTCAGAGCGACTACTTTCATGCCGAGTACTTCAATCGCAAACTTATGTGTACCAGATCCCACATTTCCGTATCCTTGAATTGCGCAGGTTGCCCCAGTTAGATCTAAACCAACCTCTTTTGCCGCTTCACGGATTGCAAATATCCCGCCTAACGAGGTGGCTCCACCACGGCCGGCAGAGCCGCCTAACTCGATCGGTTTCCCTGTAATAACACCCGGTTCGTGAGCACCATTTAGTACTTCGTATTCGTCTAGCATCCAGCCCATAATTTGTGGATTCGTATTGACGTCCGGGGCTGGAACATCTTGACGCAGGCCGATGTAGCGGCTGATATTGCGAATATAGCCGCGACTTAAGCGCTCGAGTTCCCCCTGAGATAACTCACGAGGATTGCATATAATTCCCCCTTTCCCGCCGCCTAAAGGAATATCAGCCACCGCCGTTTTCCATGTCATCCATGCAGATAGAGCCCGAACTGTGTCAATCGTTTCATCTGGATGAAAACGAATGCCACCTTTGGCTGGGCCACGTGCATCATTGTATTGCACTCGATAGCCATTGAATGTCCTCACATTCCCATCATCCATTCGAACCGGAATTGTAAAATGAAATTCACGCATCGGCTGACGCAGAAATTGATGCATGTTTTCGTCAAGACCAAGCACTTCGGCCGCTTCATCGAGTTGTGCCTGTGCAATAGCAAATGGGTTGAGGTTTTCTGCTGAATTATTCATATGCTTACTTAATTGAACCAGCCTAATAACAACTGATTTTTGATTTAATGTTTTTGTTTATGGTAAAAAAAAACCACCGAAATATCCTACAGATCTAGCTGCACGATACCTCCGTGGGTTAGTAAGTATGCCCTAAAATACCGCTACCCAGCTCTCTGACCGAATACTTGGGAAAGTAGTGGGAACAATCAGATGACTGGGTAGCTTGTACAGGTTTAGGAAGAGAGATACATACAAATTGTACAAAACGCACAATAAAAGTCAAGAGTTGTTTGTACAGACTGTCCCAATCCGCTGTAATACGAATCATGATGCTTAAAAAGATTCCTTAAACCAGATGTGATACTTTTTACAAGGCACGTATATTATCTTTTTCACCTGACCTTTGCTGTTTAATATTTAATCTAGATTAGTATTGTAGTACTGTGCAAGCGTAAGACCTTAAGTGTTCAGATTTATGGGGTAATTGATCTGGAACCGATTTGAAAGTGAGCCACACCACAAAAGCTTTAGACAAAATTTGATATTGCCAACAGCATTGCATCACAATGCTGATAATTCTTTTTATTTATTTCGAGCGCAATCTTTTGTGTGCTGTGATGGTTTATTATGGATGTTATTTCTAAACGTAAAAATATAGCTGTGGCTGGAATTATTTTCGCCTTGCTATTGATATTATCGATCTTATCTGACCCTTGGGTCGTTTCGGCCATTGCAACAGACGATACTGGCTTGGCGATTTTGGGCCCTCCAGCCCCCGGCGAACAGGTTACTGTTAGCTCTTTGTATGGAATTGAGAATGTCCGGCCGCCGGTGGGTGACCCTATTGTCCGCATTGGTGGCTATGTACTGGTCATCGACAAAACAGAACAGCCGGATCTTGACGAGTCTGAGTTTGACTCGATCACTGATATTGAAGCAAACGGTTCTGAATCCGAGACGAATAAACAGGCGGCTGTTTTAGCATTTGGCACCAATCATGCGCCGGTCTCATTTGGTGGGTCACTAAGTGGGTACTCTAATTTCCTGTTAGAGACATGGAACGCTGAAGGTGTTGATACGGGCGACATTAGTTTCAGCTGTTTAAACAGCGAATCTGAGATTACATCGACCGCAGTTGAGAATGAGATGGTTACAATTGCCGCCGTTTTAGGAGCTGATGGCTCAACGGTTGATTATCAATTTACGATCAGTGCACTTATTAGACAGGAGGGTCACTGCATGATATTTATGACAAGTGAGACCTCGGCTAAGCGCACGGTTAATAACCGCGACAACGACCGAGATGCCTTGGCATCCACTGGCGTTTAAGCGCAAGCGATGCTCTAAAATTATAAAATAAAAGGTAGGAATCAGACTTGATCCCCTACCTTTTTTGTTTTCCGTTTTTCTGTGTAAAGCTATGAATCAATCATATGGACAACCCAACTCCTAGACCTGCTAAAAATAGATCTTATATTGTGGGTGGCCTACTTACTGTAACAGGCTTAATTTTAATTCTGGGAGCCGCTTGGTTTGCATTTTCGGGCTCAGCGAATGAAGCTGTGATTGTTTCTGAAATTAACTCAATTGCTTCAGCAGAAATCACTCCATTGCCTGATTTAGATCAGATCCTAGCCGGAGATGACAACCTGGTACAAGTCAGCACCAGTGGTTTTATCTACCCAGTAAACTTCCGTATCTCTGAAATTGACTTAGATTTGCCAGTTGTAATCGTTGGGTTAAATGATAAAAAACTAGTGACATTGCCGACTGACAGTGTCGGATTTTGGGACGCATCGACGACATTGTCTGCGAATGGCAATTCGGTTCTAGTGGGCCATAACAACTTAACTCCGCGCAAAGTATTTTGGAGCCTTGAGGCTGCAACTATAGGAATGGCTGTGCAATTAACAAGCCAGTTTGGAAAAGAATACGCCTACACTATTGAAGAGATTGAAATTATTCAGGTTGAAGGTGCTAACGAAAGTGATTTTCGTAGAATTGCAGACCTCATGAAGCTGGAAGATGGACGTGAACGCTTGACCATTGTCTCTTGTTATCCGGCCGGATCTTGCGCCCAAAGGATCGTTTTAATCGCTAAACCTTCTTCAAATTCATAGCATTTAGAGACAGCCTGCTAAAGCTAATTTTCACGCAAGCCTAACGGTGCTGATGTGCTCTACTTATCTGTCACACATAGTTGAGCCAGATACCCTAGCCGAACTATGAACACCCGCACCTATCAAAACCATCAAATTTACGTTGTCCCTGCAGCGCTCAGCTCACTTTTCTTGCTGACACTTTATCTCGCAACGATGCCACGTGGGTTAACTTGGGATTTAGGTGGTGCTGATGGTGGGGAGCTGGCCGCTGCAGCCTTCTCTGGTGGGCTGGTACATTCACCCGGTTATCCCACTTGGTTGATTTTGGCAAAAATTCCACTGCTCATTCCCATTCAGCCAATTGGGTTGAGGTTAAATATTTTTTCAGCATTAACGGCTGCACTGTCAGGTGGTATCTTGGTTTATGTGACAGGCATCTATTTACGGCCTACTACACGCTGGCTCACAGTCCTGTCCGCGGTTGTTTGGGGAACCCACTTTCAAATTTGGTCCCAGGCTGTAATTACAGAAGTGTACGCATTAGCGGCCCTTTTCGCGGTTGGCATACTGCTAACCGCCGTACGGCCGATCATTTCTCTAGATCAAAAATATGACTATTACTGGCTCTTTTTGTTTGGGCTGTTCACAGGGCTAGGTATGGGGAGCCACTATTTTGTAGCATTGGTTGCTTTATTTGCAGGTGGACTCATCTGGCTAGAATCAAACAGCCTTAAACACGGTTCCAACTGGGCTTGGATGGTCTTAGGTCTAGCATTGGGCTTACTCGTCTTTCTCTACCTACCTTTTGCCGCTGGTACAAATTTAGTTAGCAATTGGGGTAATCCGGATACGCTGGAGCGGTTTATCTGGGTTGTAAGCGGGGCTGCGTTTAGTGATCGATTTAATCCTGATGTTTCACTATTTCAGTTCGGTTCGTTGGTTGGTCATACGGTTAGAGAATTCGGATATATTTCGCTGGCTTTTGCAGTCTTGGGTCTGGTAACTTGGTACAGTTCGGCACGCAGGCGAGTCTGGTTAATTGGTGGATTGACCGCCACTAATATTTATTTAGTCGCTGGCTACAATTCGGCCGACACGCTCCCCTATCTCTATCCACTGTTAGTTATTTTGTCGTTGGCTACGGTGGCCGGATTAGACTATCTGATCCAATCATCGTTCAAAAAATTACCGGATCGGCGCATTGCGAGTTGGGTTGCAATTGTGTTGGTTGGGGGCATTGTTCTGGGGGCGCGATTCCGACAAAATGGAAATATTATTCTTGCTGCTCAGCCTGCAGCTGAGGCATTTGCGGCCGAAATCATTCCAACACTAGAACCAAATAGCATCGTGTTTTCAGACGACGGCCGGAAGTCTTTTGCACTGCGATATGGACTGGCGGTACACGATCGTGATGATGTGGTCCCTGTGGATGTAAGCCTGCTTTTTTATGACTGGTATCGGGCTGATCTAGCCCAGCAATTAAGCCTGCCAGAAGCTGAATTTGTCAGTCAGGTATCTAAGCAAAACCCTCAAATGATTTTGACCTTACTGGGTGAAGATCATGATCGGCCGATTGTAGTGCTAGAAGAATCGATTGTTCTTAAATAAGATTGATCGAAATCTAAACTCAATTGACAGCGATAATGGAGCCTGTACGAGTTTTTTCGACCTCAATTCGATTTGGAAATGCATCCCGCAAATCTTCTACATGGGTGATAATCAAGATCTTGGCAAAGTCATCCTGGATCGCATTAATCGCTTCGATTAGTTTTTGACGACCTTCTGGGTCTTGGCTACCAAAACCTTCATCTACAACTAAAGTCTGTAGTTTGGCTCCTGCCCGCCGCGATAACACTTGGGACAGAGCGATCCGGATCGCAAAATTGACGCGGAACTGCTCCCCGCCCGAATAATTTTCATACGGCCGGACACCCACTTCATCACTAATGCGAATATCAAGCGTTTCAGCCGACTGCCCCTTTTTGCTTTTAAGCTCACGCTGCGTGTCAAATTCAACCCGCATCCGGCCGCTCGTGAGCTTCTCGAGCAGATCATTGGTCGTTTGCTCAATCTCGGGCAAGGCGCGTTCGATGAGCAGCGCTTGGATCCCATTCCGGCCGGTGGCAGTCTCTAACACCTTGAATCGTGCGATCCTCTGCGTCACTCCCTCTCGTTCGGACCGTTTCGCTTCAAGCCGAACTTTCTGCTGGCCCAACACATCAAGCATCGTTTGAGCTTGAGTCATCTTGCGATTGGCCGTTATCTCACTCTCACGCAAACGAGCTACTTCTTGCTCGATTAGAGCCAAGTTGTTGCCGCCACTTTCTTGCAGCTGAACCAACATCGTTTTGCCGTTTTCGAGTGCTTCCTGCTGGCCGGTTACCAGAGTTTCTTGCTCGCTGATTTGGGCCGCTAAATCGGTGAGTGCCGCATCGAGTGATTCAACCCGGCCGGCCGCAGCTTCTAATTGGCGAAAGCGTTCTGGGATTTCAGCCAGCTTATCCCGCTGAGCCAGTACCACCTGATGCGCATCAAAATCATACCCAACTTCGGCCGCTTCCTTTTGGAGTGCTTCTAAAGCCACGCGATTCTCAGCTAAAAAGCTGTCATGCGTAAGCGAAGAGGCAATTTTAGCCAATTTCGGGGCGCCATTTTCAGCCCAATGCGTTTGATCACGATCGATTTGAGCCAAGCCGGTGTCAATGCGAGCCAGCTCTTCTTTTGCAAAACCGGCCCGTCGTTCTAACGATGGCTTATCTTTGAGCGCTTCAGCCGCCGTTGCAACGACTTTTTGTTGGGATTCAAACTTGGGCATAAACGCCGTAATCTCTTTTTCAACAACTTCTAAACGAGCCGCCCCATTGGCTTCCCAGTCAGCCAAGCCTTTTTTAAGCCCTTCAACCGTTGATTGGGTGCCTGCAATTTCCCGTTGGAATGTGCTCGCTTGATTTTCTAAACGTGGCCGGTTTTTAACCCGCATTTCAATAACAGGGATGTCGAGCTTCAATTTTGCCAAATTCTCTTTGTTGGTTCGAAATTGATCTCCACTCGCTTTACCTTCAGCCAGCATTTCAGCCAGTGTCGATTCAATATGATCTTCAGTTAGAAGCTGCCCACAATGAGGGCATGGGCCCCCTTTTTCATCTTTGAGCTGGTCCATCCGCTCTTTAAGCTTCGCCATCTGCGGTTTGAGCGTTTCGTTTTCAGTGCGGCACCTTACTTCATCTTCGCGCATTGTCGCCAAATCGGCTTGGTCGGCCGTTAATGACTCAAGCTGAGCGGTGACTTTTTCCAATTCGGCCGATTTTTGCGCAATTGCCCGCTCACCTGCCGCAATCTGTTCCTGTTGTTTGCGACTGTCGGCCGCAATTGCTGTCAGGTGCTCCTGTTCTTGCTGCAATAAGCGTAAATCAGACTCTAGCTTTTGTAGTTCGTCTTTTGCATGCTGATGCACTGCTTCCTGTTCAACCAATCCTGCCAGCCCATTTTCAGCTTCTGCCAGTTTTGTACTGTGAAGATCTTGATTCTTTTTTAGCTCAGCTTTCCGGCCGTCTAGCTCCTGAATTTGCAGATGGCGTTTTTCAAGCCCCTCTTTTTCTTGAGTTAGGCGACTACGTTCACGGGCGATAGCAAGATTGTGCGGCTCCATCTGCTTGTCGATTCGATTGTAGTCATTCGCTTTTTGTTGATGGCTTTCAAGCTCTTTCTGCAGATTTTCCCAAGTCAAGTAATCGGCTCGAATTTTTTCTTCGTCAGCTAAAACCAGAGCAACTTCAGCCCGCTCGGCCGTTTGCCGTTCGTGGCGAGCACCCCATTCACGTAGGCGTCCGGTCATTTGGGTTAGCGTTGATTGGGCTTGGTCGACCGTTTGCTGCTGTTGTTTCACAAGGTCGGCCGAACGGCGAGCTTCGGTTAGGCGTACTTCCCCATCGGCTAGCTGCTGTTTAATCAGTTTGTGCTCGGTTTCTGCCGCTTCAAATGTGGCTCGACGGCCGACCTCTTCCGTTAGCTCAAGCTCGATCTCACTAATCTGCCCATCAATAAGTGTTTGTTCGTTGTCAGCCAGCTTACGCTTTTCAGTAATCGCATTTTTGTAGCGATCCCAAACGCTAACGCCCAATAAATCAGCTAAGACCTCTTTGCGCCCCCCAGCCGATTTTGTAGTGAATTCGTCCGCTTTGCCTTGGAGCAAAAAGCTGGCGTTGCTGAACGTGTCGTAGTTCATGCGCAGCAGTTCGCTAATCGAATCATCTGTTTCACGCCGCTTGGCCATCGTCAGCGACTTCCACTTGTCGGCCGCGTAGTCTGTTGCAACCTGAAACTCAAGCGCCATCGCCTTACGCGCCTTTTTTTGGCGAATAATCCGGTAAACCTGATCTTCTAATTCAAAGTCAAACCGCACTTCGGCTGCTAGGCTATCCCGTTCGGCTAGACGATTGACAACATCATCATCGCTCTTAGCACGGGCCACACCAAACAGTGCCCACGTGATGCCATCGAGGATTGATGATTTGCCTGCCCCGTTGGCACCAGAAATGGTGGCGAGGTGGATACCGTTAAAGTCGAGTGCTGCTGTTTCGCGGTAGCTAAGAAAGTTGGTGAGTTCGAGTTTGAGAGGGATCATTCGGTCAGTATTTTAGTCTGGTTTGACCGGATTTGCAGGTTTCTCTCAGTACCTAAACATTAAAGCGGAAATGCATCACATCGCCATCTTTAACCACGTACTCTTTCCCTTCTGTTTTCATCTCACCGGCCGCTTTAACGGCCGCTTCGCTGCCGTGCTCAACCCAGCTATCAAAGTTGATGACTTCGGCCCGAATAAACCCTTTTTCAAAATCTGTATGGATGACGCCCGCCGCAGCCGGAGCTTTCCAACCCTCTTGAATGGTCCAAGCCCGAACTTCTTTTTCTCCGGCCGTGAAATAGCTGATCAACCCTAAGGCCCGATACCCTTTGCGGATAATCTGATCCAGGCCGCTTTCTTCCACACCCATCTCAGATAAGAATTCGTAGCGTTCTTCATCGGTTAACCCTGCCATGTCTTCTTCAAATTTGGCGCACAAAACAACAACTTCCGCATTGTTTTCTTCAGCATATGCTTGGACCTGACGGACATAATCGTTTCCGTCAACCAAATCATCTTCGCTGACATTGGCCGCATAAATGACGGTTTTACCAGTTAAAAAGCGCATTTCATGCACCAGTTCATCAAACAATGGATTGTCCCGACCAGCGAAAGAAGCCACCGGATTTCCATCGTTGCAATGGGTCTGCAAAGCTTGCGCCAGTTCTAACATCGGCCGTAACGTCTTGTCGGTGCGTGCTGTCCGAACCAAACGTTCAATTTTGCGATCCAACTGTTCGATGTCAGCCAACAATAGCTCTGTGTTGATGATTTCAATATCTTGAACCGGATTCGGGCCACGTTCGTCAACGTGCACCACGTTTTCGTCATCAAAACAGCGAACCACGTGCACAAGGGCTTGAGTTTCCCGAATATTACCGAGAAACTTATTCCCCATCCCCTCACCTTTTGATGCCCCTTCGACCAAGCCAGCAATGTCAACAAATTCGATTGTGGAGTAAATCGATTTTTGCGGGTTGACCAACTTGATTAGCTTGTCGACACGTGGGTCAGGAACGGTCACAATCGCCTTGTTCGGCTCGATTGTACAGAACGGATAATTGGCCGCTTCTGCGTTTTGTGCTTTGGTAAGCGCGTTAAATGTTGTACTTTTGCCGACGTTGGGCAGGCCGACGATGCCGATTGCTAATGCCATAATTTTTAGGAAAGGATAGGGACGAGGGGATGCAAGATAGGGAAGCTGCTAACTACCGAATCTCATCAAATCTATGCTCGTGCGTATCGCTTTTGTAAATCTGTTTTGGGAGTTTAAAAGGTTGGTTCGTGACTATAGGTCTGCTTGTACACCCCTCATGCCTATTCTTCACTTTTATCCAACCCCCACATTTTAGCAGGTGGTGATTGTGTTGGCATCCCGCAGAGGGGCTATGTATCATCCTGCTTATGAAACTATCTCGAATTTGGCGCAATCGATTACTGCGATTAGCAATTTTATTTTCAGCCGCAGGGTTACGCCTTTTCGGACTGACCAGTGCACCACCAGGGCTAACACATGATGAAGCGGTGCATGGGGTAAGCGCATGGAATATTGTGACCGGTGCTGAACGACCGATCTATTTTGCAGTTGCTAACGGCCGGGAGCCACTGTATGACTACATCACCGCTGGGGTCATGGCTCTGCTTGGACCAACTTGGCTCGCACCCCGGCTTGTTTCAGCGTTTTTTGGGATCATTCTTGTTGCGGCGACCTATGCGCTTGTACGCAAACTGTTTTCAGAACGAGTCGCGTTGCTAACAACGGCCGGGCTTGCACTTAGCTTCTGGCCCGTTATGGTGTCACGCCATGCGTTACGCACCATAACAATGCCAGTATTTTTGGTGCTGGGTATCTACTTTTGGCTTCAAGCTATTCAAGCGGCCGCGTTAGCCAATACTCGCCCCATTCGACTCATCCCACCATGGTTAATTGCAGGGCTCATGCTGGGCCTTTCGTTTTATACCTATATTCCAGCCCGCATCATGTGGCTATTGCTACCCGGTATGCTGCTGTACTGGTTTGTTTTTCAACGAGACGCTTACTCTGCGCTTTGGCGGCCAACGGCCGCAGTATTAGGGACGATGGCAGCTGTGGCATCTCCTCTGCTCATCTTTTTGGTTCGGAACCCTGAAGCCGAAAATCGCATCGGTGATTTAGCCGGACCTCTTTCAGAAGCTGGGGGCGGCAATTGGATTCCGCTGTTGCGCAATACGGCCGAAGGTGTGCGTATGCTCTTCACCATCGGCGATTCCGCGTGGCGTTACAACATTTCAGAACGATCGCTATTGCTCCCCATCATCTCCGCTTTTTTCGGTTTAGGGTTGATTTTTATTTGGCGTATGGGCCCCTCAACAAAAACCCTCTCCCCCTTTAAAAACCAGAAAAGTTTAGCCGTTTTCTGCATTGCTTGGCTGCTTTTAGGATTAACGCCCGTTTTTATTACCGGTCCATTTTTAGGGACAACCCAAGCGGTGGCCGCTATGCCGGTGTTATATATTTTTCCGGCTGTATTTATCGATTGGATGTGGCGGAAATCACCTGACGCACAAAAAATTCTTGCGGGTGCTATGCTGATCTTCCTTTTCGCTTATATCAGTCTTGATACGGTTCAGAGCTATTTCATTGACTGGGCCGCTCATCCCGAAGTGCGCTTGCAATATGAGTCTGTGCTCTTTGGCGCTGTTCAGGATCTTGATCCAAGTCTATCGGGGTCAGTTGCGATATCGGTTGATGCTCCGGGCAAATATCATGATGGGGCGGTGGCGTTGCTTGCAAGCGATAACCCTGACATCAAGCTAAAGCTTTTTGATGGCCGTGATAGTCTGCTAATTCCGGTTGGTGAAACGTTTACGCTCATTAATAGTCGCTTGGCGCCGATCTTTCTGTTCCCAAGCGAAGAGCTTGAAGACTCAAATGGTGATTTTGACGCGATATTGAATCAGATTGAAATAGCTGGCCCTGAGATTCGCTCTGACTTTACAGACTTCTTAATTCAATCTGAAGATTTGGTCGCCTTTGGGGATGTGACAAGCTTGGCTGCTTTTCAAATCCGGCCGGACCCAGATAACCAGCAAATCGGCATTCTTACCGTTTGGAACGTTATTGAGCAGCCCAAAGATGATTTAGTGCTTTTTACACAGGTTCTCGATATAGACGGTCAAATCGTTAGCCAAGCTGACCAACTTTCGATTCCTACGTCATCATGGGGGGCTGGTGACATGATGGTGCAGCTTCATCTGTTGCAGATTCCGGCCGATCTGATAGAAGATGAAAATCCAATTGCAGGCTCAGTTATGGACATTAATCAGCTTATTATCGGCTGGTATGAGCCTGATAGCGAGCAGAGGCTTCCTTTAGAAATTAATGGGGAACCGGCCGGAGATTTTCTGGAGCTATCACAATAAGCGATTAAGCATCAGCCGATCATCGATCACGGTCAAACCAATAGGCCAATTGCTTCCATTTTCCCCAACTCTCGTAAATCTGCATGAGCGCTTTGTCTGGCACAGATTTGTCCCCATTGAAATATTTATCTCGCACATGCTCCCGATAGGCGGAATCGACCGGTAGATGGGTGTAATCACCAATTAAGCCCGCCAAAGCCGCGGCCGCATACGGGCCAACCCCTTTCAGCTTTTGCAATTCTTTGCGTAAATCATCGCCACGCAGCTTGGAATGATTCAATGCTTCAAGGTCGAAACGGCCGCTTTCAATTTCACGTCCCAAATGCTGTACCGATCCATTCCGATAACCCAATCGGACCTCTTCGGCGAAGATAGAATCGCTCGCGGCTGCCACCTGAGACGGTGTTGGAAATGCATTGCGGGTCGGGTCACTTGTTAAAGGTGACCCTAGTGCATCACATATGCGCTGGCTCATTTGCTTGGTTTGTGCCCAATTAATATTCGTTGTGCAGATCATTTTGATGACGTCTTCGAACAGCGTTGGCGTGCGCATTAGTCGCCCACGGCCGTGTTGAACTGCGTTCCACAATGTCTGATCCGACTTTTTCCTAGCAACCTCATAAAAAGGTTGGAAATCTTGGTCAAGGCGTAATGAGCGTTTTATTCCATGGCATACCGCTTCCTCCTCGGCCGTACTTAATTTTTCGTTGCAACTGATCAATAGCTGATTCCCATCTTGCCGAATAGCAAGCAGCACAACTCGATCAGACAGTAACCGTTCAACTCGCTCTAAGGTGCTTGTCTCCGGCCGCCAGAGCCATGGAGCTAGGTCATACCAGCCGTGGTCAGTGACGGTAGAAACAAAATCAAAAGGTTGTGGCAGAGAAATAGAAGTTGTATGCATGGCTCGATTTTATAGGGTTTAAATAGATTGGGTAGTGCAGGCTATAAGCCAACTGTCGGTAAGCTTCTAGCGAACTAATTCGCCAATGGAACCGTGAACCAGAACTCGGTCCCTTCTCCTAGCTTGCTGTTAAAGTCTAGCTCTCCACCATGTCGCTCAATAATCGCACGCGAAATGGAAAGGCCTAAGCCGGTGCCCGGTGCCTGACGTACATTAGGATCTTCTGAGCGAAAGAAGCGTGTAAATAGCTTAGCTTGATCGTCAGTTGAAATTCCAAACCCTTCGTCTTTAACCGCCAGCTTAATTCGATTTCCACCGTTGGTTAGCGATACATAGACATTGCTGTTTTCAGGCGAGTATTTACAAGCATTGCTCATGAGATTGGTAAGCACTTGAACCAAGCGTTCTTGGTCCCCATAAACAATAGGCGAATGGGGCAGCATCTCAAGATGTATGTCGATGTTTTTCTTATCAGCAACCGCCTGAATTGTCGTGATGGTTTCACTGATCACCGCACCAATCGGCATCGGTTCTGGCTCAACACTTAACTGGCCAGTGTCAATGCGAGACACATCAGTCAGGTCACGGATGAGGCGATTCATCCGTTTGACGTTGGTATGGATGGTTTTCACAAATTCAGTTTGCTGATCAGACATTTTCCCTGAAAGTCCGCTAAGCAGTAGATCACCATATCCCTTAATTGAAGTGAGCGGGTTCTTTAACTCATGCGAAACGATTGAAATAAATTCTGATTTGGCATGGTTTGCAGCTTGAACCCGATAATACAGACGTGAGTTGGTAAGCGATGATGCACAATGGTTAATCAGTGTCGTCGCTGAGATTAGATCATCGGCCGTAAATGCGTTTTCATCGTTGCGCTCAATCGATACGATTCCAGCCGCCTGATTCTTGATGATAATCGGCAAGATCATTTGCGAACGGGTTTCACGCCGGAACGCATGGTAAAGCTCTTCTTTGTCCGCATTTCCGGTTAATACAGGCTGACTCGATTTAAGTACTTTCCCCATCAAGCCAGGCAAAGTCATTTGATTGTAGTTAAGGGTATCTAACGGCCGATCATAACCAAATTCCTGATCACCTAGCCATTCACCCTCATCAGTAAATAAAATGATAGCGCCAGCGTCGGCCGAATACAGTCGTTTTACCCAGCCCAAAATATTATTAAAGGTCGCATCCATCTCAATGTTTGAGTTTAGGTCACGATCAATTTCTTGGAGCAATGAAAGTTCTTGAACACGGTCTTGCAGCTTCACATCGGTTTGTTGATGCAAGCGCGCATTACGCAAGGCAACCACGGCTGCATCTGCAAACGCAGATAGAAGCTGTTGATCGGCTTTGGTAAACGCTGCACCATTTTTGCGATTGATAATCTGCAAAACGCCCAGCACCGCTTTATTGAATTTAAGCGGTACAGTCAGGATCGATTCAGTCTTGTATGAAGTTTTAGAGTCAACCCCCTCAAACCATGTGTGAGTATCACCAACATCGTTGGCCATTTTGGGCTCACCCGTCTGAGCCACACGTCCGGCAATTCCTTGACCGAATGGTAGGCGGGTGCCAACCAAATCATGCCGAACTGGGCCGCTGGCCGCAACAAACTCTAGCTGACCTGTATTTTCATCTACGAGTAAAAAGCTACCTGATTCAACATCGAGTAGTTCTACAGCTTTCGTTAAGACTAGATCAAGCAGGTTTTCAGTTGTAAGCTCGGCCGTAATCGTCCGAATGACCTCAACTAAACTTTCTAGCTGGTTGGCTCGAATTTTTAGCCACTCGCTCGTTTGCCAATTATCAAGCGCATTTGCCGCCTGGTAAGATAAACGCGCAAAAATCTCATATTCAGGTGGTGGAAAAGGAACGCCAATTTCAGAGTGGCTAACTTGAATCGCACCTACCGAATTTGCTCCCGAGTTAAGCGGTGCAATCAGCCAGTAGCGATTGTCATCATCCTTATATTCCCAGACCTGACCTATATCAATGACATTATGCACCCGATCATCTGCTACCTTTTTCCAAAGCCCTTCAAACTCTGGCATCCGGCGACCTTTATCTGCATAAAAAGCGGTATAAAGCTCTTCCGACTGATAGTCGTTGATGTAGATCCGAAAATCTTGGCCGTTGACAGCTTCTTGACAATTTGTGTAAATCAGCCAAAGAATCGCATCAAGGCTGATTGTGAAATTAAGGGCTTCTTCAAACTGACGCAGCATTTTCAGCTCGTCTAAACGCAGTTGAAGATTTTCAACCTGTCGGCGGGTAAGGTCTGTTTTTGTAGAGGTTTTGCTGACAGCAGGAGATGTAGACTCACTTGCTACCATTCGGTCCGTCAAAATTTGACCCGATATGATAGAAGCAAGAACGATTAATACCATTCCTGCAAATGGAATATCGCCCACCGTTATGATGGAGATGCCCCACAGGAAAAATGCAATGAAGATTGTGATGGCGGATGAGAACAGCGTGCGCCTTTTCATATCAGGTATTGCAGAAGGGTAAGTGATCGAACATTGCTCTTCACATTGTTTAGCTTTTGCTTTGTGAAGTTCTTGCGTTGGTAAAGCCACTCACTTGGTTGAATTTGGCGTGAGGGCCAAAAAGAAGACACAAACTTGTTGTGTTCAGCTGGTCCTCGGTATTGTAAACCTAAAACGATTAATCAATGTTTCAGGTTTTATCGCCTCAAGTGTATAGCTTGCCACTTGTTATCTAACTTGGACCGATGGGAGGTAAAGCTCATTATCAATCCAGTTGCCCCTAGCGGTTACCATGTTAACACGCTCCCCTGTGAAATGGTCGATAAGAATCAATGAAATTGCCCTCAAATTGCCCTCTTGTAGACCGTCTACATTGATCGCATAGCTATCTATAGCGGTTCCACCCCGAGTAGAGCCTGACATTAATTCTGAAAACGATTTGGTTAGTTCAAATGTCTCACCATTTTCACCGGACAAAAGTACTATGACGTCAGTTTGCTCAAGTGCGCTTTTATCAAGCAAATCCCAATAAAGGGTCAATTCTACCGGCTCACTGGTGGATACACTGCGGCTGCTGTACTCATATCCGCGCAGCCTTGCACGCCCTTCAAAGTTCCAGTTTTGAGCATTGGGGTATTCTCCTTGCCGTTCGATTAGATCAACAGGAGCGACGGTATAGCTGTCACCTAAACCATTGCCGGCCGAGTCTGAAACAGCCAAGCGATACTGCTCTACAGGTGCGTAAAAACCGATAGATATTTCTGCGGTAGTTGGGTGAGCCGTTTCAGGAATTTGGATCTCGATATGATCATTAAACAGATCCCCTTCTTGCCATAAATGCATCGGAAATTTACCGGTTACGGGCTGAGTATCACGCTGAGCGATCAGCTCCCCAGTTTCTTTGTCGATGAGGTGAACGAAGAAGTAAAAATCACCAAACGGTTTTGACACAACCGACCAAGTTAAATCAAGCCGAATCGCTTCACCCGGGGTGTAGATACGTTTTGAAGCCTTGGCATTGATTAGATCAACAAATGGTTCAAACCGTACCGCTTCGGTTTGGAATTGATCGCCTCGGTCAGTCACATTTATTTCCGGCCGCGCATAAGCTGGTTGCAGATATCCAAACAGAGCCACAAGTGCCACTAGTAGCATGACGATGTTGAGGCCAATCGCTAGCGGCCGATCGAAATTCCATCCAAGTAAAATAGGCCAACGGGTTAGTCCCCAAAAGATCAGGATGGCAAAAGCTGGGAGCCCAGGAAACAAGAAGCGGCCCATGGCTCCGGCCGGGCTTACAAGCACATAGGCGAAAACGACAAGTATGGCGATTAGAGAAACTAGTCCGAGTAAAAGCAGATGTGGGCTTTTGGCGGCAAGCTCCTCCTTTTCAGTCGCCATCTGATCATGATTGTAAAGCACCCAGAACAGATAAACGCCAATGCCAAGAATCGCGAAAAAGGTTAGCCCCCAAGAGATTTGATAAACAAGAGCCGGGAGCGGAATTTGCCCATATCCAAAACGGCCGACAAAGCTGCTCCAAATCCCGGGAAGTTCGATCCAAAGTAGCCCCCAGCTAGAGCTAGCTTCACGCACCCCCCAAAGCTCGGTCAAAATGCGGAACCCGGTTGGTTCACCATACAAGATTTGGTTGCGTAAAAACCACCAGCCAGCCAGTACGGCCGTTGTTCCAACCATAGCTGTACCAGCTATGACGAAAGACTTTTCAGCTCGACCAAAACTGTAGGGGTGAAAACCTGATTGCCATAACGTTTTATAGATAATTACTAGCCCAAGGGGTAAGCCAAACGGGGCCAAGTTAAATTTGCTCATGAGGGCCAAGCTATAGACAGCACCAAAGATAATCCCCCACTTGATCGGGTTGATTAGAGGGCCTGGGCGTTTGATGAGCAATACGCTCACAAGACAGACCAATGCCCCGGCCACGGCCGCAATGATGTCGTTATTGAGCGTGCCAGACATGTATAAAAACTGAGGTAAGAATGCAATTAGGGGCAATGCACCGAAAGCCATCCAGCGGTTGTTTGGCCAGATGAGTCGCGCCGTTAGCCACGTGATCGCTACGGCCAAACCACCAAGCAATACGTTGACCGACCGTGCTAAATGGGCGGCTAAAGCTTCCCCTCGCCAAGGGAAATCTTCATCAAACTGATGCAGGTAAAGGTTCTTATTATCTGTGCCGACTTCCCACTGCCGGTACCCCCAAAACGGATTGTCTTGCGGATTATTGCAGACCGATTGACCTGTATCGACCCAAAAAGAAACAGCCGAAGCCATCATATAAAACAGTGGTGGGTGATGGCTTTGTGAGCGGCAATCTTCTTGTCCTTGCACCGGCAGTGCTTTATTTTGAATGATGTATTGAACGAAACGATAGTGACGAAGTTCATCGGTCCCTTCATGAATAGGATTGATAGCGCTATAGGCAAATCCCAAAAGTAGGGTTAGCAGAATGTAGCCCCAAAGAGCATTTTCTTTTAGATAGTGGCGCAATAGCCTTTGGCTCGAGCCAAGGTGCTGATTTCTATTCAAGAGTCACCGGAATTTGAACAAGATCTCGGCCGTCGATGGTTAAAATACGTTGACCGGATTCAGGATCGTACAGTCCAAAAGCAATTGTATCACCTGTGCTTAGGGCCGGAACGCTTAGAAGGTGTCGTTGTTGAAAAACATCTCCAATCTCTAAGGTTTCTGGGTCCACCCAAAAACCATCATCGCCTGAGACAAAGTTACCGTTTGCATCTAGGAGTTGTACAAATACCGCTAGACGTGGCCCTGCGTAAACGTTAGGCGGGGGCGGATTACTAATAAGAGGAACAACGGGTAAAAGCTCTGTTCCGGGCACAAAGATTTGGATAATAACCTCGAGCCTACCATCGCTTTTGATGCCAGCAAGGTGAGGCGTGAGGCAAAGTTCATTCGTAAAACAGACCTCGTCATTTGGTGGAAAGGGGAGAAGCGTGGCTCGATAAGAATTAAACTCACCTACGCCGGTTCCCAGCAGAGTAAAGGTATCTTGTTGCCAAGGAGTCATGGTACGCGGCCGCCCGAAGATGCTAAGACGTGGGAGTAAGAAAGTGGCTCGTTCTGGGTTATACCAACGAGGCTTTGCGGTTTCGGCCGCAGGGCCCAAGTTGGCGGCAAACGCAACTTTGTCCCACGGGCCAGCCAACGGGCTGCCGATAGCAAAGTCACTGATTCTGTCGGCAGCAATTGCGTCAGCTAGTTCATGAATATCAGCTCGATACAAAAACCGAGTCTGCCCACGTTGGGGCCACGTTACAAAGTAATCGGGTAAATCGCGTAGGGCGATTGGAACGATAAGAATTAAAGCATATGCCGATATCAAACCGATCTGAAAATTAACCGGCCGGTCGCTACGTTTCAACCAATCGAGCAGAAACAAGAGTGGCACGATAGGAATGATGTAAAAGGCCGATTGCGCCAAAATCGTATGAGACAGGCTTGCCGGTGGCACGCTGATAAATGCAGGGGAGATGCCAGCCAGCCACCAGAAAAGCAGGAAAATATACGGCAGGCTATGCAGTTGAGAATCGGCCGATTTTTGTCCCCAACGTTTCCATAGAGATGCCAACGACTGCCAGAGGCAAACCGCAATACCCAGCCAAAACAAAATAGCACCTATGGGGCCAAACAAAGGTCGGCCGGGAATGTTGTATAAAAATTCACCGTCACCAGCCGCATGTGTCATGCTGAGTGTGAGCCGAACATGCTCAATGAGCGGTTCAAAGTTCCCTTCACCCATGGCGATGAGCGGGACAGCTAACTCTGCGACCCGTGCATCAGCTCCTGCTTGGTTTTGGATTGAGAAATAGAGCGGGATCGCAAGTAATGTGCTGACAGCGCCAAAAAATAGCCATTGCTTCCAGCTGCGTTTGAGCAAGGCCCAATCGATGAGGGCCAGATAAGCGACAAATGCGATAAGGATCAATGGGACACCACGAGAGGCAAAGTAGGTGTAGTAGGCTGCGCCTAGGGTGACGGCCGCAAGGATAAGGCTGCGATCTATTTTAATTTGAAACGGCTTTTCTATTACTTGATTCAACCATTGAAATAGAAAATAAAAGGATGGTAGGACCAGAGCTGGGAGGGCGATGTGTCGAATGCCGGTGCGTGAATACATGAGCGACCAAAAGCTGAGGCTAAGGGCTGATGCAGCCAAGAATCCGGCCGTCTTTCTATGTTCGTGTAAGCGAAATAATTCGATTGTTAGTAGGTAAGTAAAAACGATAGTCACACAGCCTAATATGACAGATAGCAGGCGAATTCCGGCCGGGGTTGGGCCAAATAACCCAAGGAAAACGGCGTTTAGAATATGATATAGTCCTTCGTGGCCCGAAGCGTCAGCGTAGTATGGACGGATGTCTCCATCAAGCGCATGCTGAGAGATCACGAGCGAGTTGATCAATTCATCATCACGCCAGCCCGGCGGCACCCCATCCAGCTGCCATAGGCGCAACCCGAGTGTGATGGCTATCAAAACGGCGAATAAGATTAGTTCTGTTTTCTTTTTCATAGTGTGAACACCGCAATCTGCGGAGTTTACCCGCTCTTTTTTTGAATGCACCGATTATTATCTACGATTTGCTTATGACCGATCTGCGAATAACCCATGTAAAAGAATGCGGCCAAATTTTTTTCAAGCTTTTTCTATTTGTTTTGTTGGTGGTGGGGAGCGGATGCGCAGTTGATATTTCAGGGGTCAATAAGGCTGAAGAAGCCTTGCAAGCGATTCCAGAATTAACTTCATTGCCGACTAAGGTTAAGCCGACATCAACCCCGATCCCAAATTATACGCCAGCTGATGCCCTAGAAATCGCGGCCGAGGTTGCCGCCAATCGAGCCTTAATCACCCCTTCCCCAATCCCGACAATTCAACCTGTTGAAGATAAAGAGTATCGATTTCCTCTATTATTGGAGGAAGGTACAAATTTCCGTGAGGTTCCCGGTGGGGTTTGGTATACAACTGAGTTGACTGCGCTTGAGGTCCAAGAATTCTATTTAGACGATATGATTTACTATCGCTGGGATTATGAGATTGGTGAACAGGGCGAAGGATATTTTGACATCCAGTTTCGGAAGTTTGAGGAGCGTTATCAACTTACTGTATGGGAAAATCAAGTTCGAGGCTTAACTGTTATCTCGATGATGGAAGTCAGTGAGCTTGTCGCAGGATTAGAGGAATTGCCGACCTCTCTGTATAAGGGAAAATGGCCTTTAATTGGTAACGAATTAGGTGTGAAAGACGATGGTGGCGGTATTTATACGATCGATCTGCCGCTTTCAATTGTGAGATTTTATTATCTGACAACTTTGTTAGATGCCGGATGGCTTCCCCTTCCGGCCGAACGCGAACAACCTTCAACCCTCTTGCTAGCCTTTGTCCGAGACGAAGAGGAAATCTCTTTTTTACTTGAAGACGGAGACGCTGGAACAACCGTTAGTTGGAATGGAAATTAAAGACTAAAAAATAAGAAGTAACTATGACATTAAAAGAAATGACTGAACTTAGAGAAATAACGGACCTTCCCGAATTTGTCGTCAGTTGGCAACATGTAAATGATGGCAGTTTTATCGGCAGAATTGTTGACTTTACCCAAAAGCATGGACCGATCTTCCGATTTCGGCTTGACGACCCCGCCCAAGATTTAAGCGGTCTTTACATGGTTGGCCCTGAGGCAAACCGGTTTGTTTTCCACACCGGCCGACAACATTTTAGCCATGATCATGGCTGGACGCCGATTTTAGGCGCAATGGTCGGCCGTGGGTTAATCAATATGGATGACCCTGACCATGCTATCCATAGAAAAATGTGGAATCCTGCGTTTACGAACGATGTTATGCAGGCTTATACCCCTCTCATTCATCAAATTATCGAGCAAAAGATAGCCAAGTTTGCGGCTCAGCCGTTTGTGAATACACAAAAAGAGTCACAAGAGATCACATTTGACGTAGCTGCTGCGGCTTTGGCTGGAATTGAGCAGGGAGCGGTGTTAGACCGCTTGCGTGAGCTGTTTTGGCGAATGCTGCATGCTGAAGACATTAACTCTCAAGATGATTTTCTACAGATGATGAGTGAAGTTCAATCTGAGATGGTGCCGACTTTGCTTGGCCTAATTCACGAGCGACGCAGCCAACCAGCCAGTACTCGGGACGTGCTAAGCCAAATTGTCCACGCGGAGTTTGAGGATGGAACAAAGTTAGATGATGCTCAAATTTTGGGTCATTTAAACATTTTGCTAATTGCAGGGCATGAAACGACAACGGCGATGAGTGCTTGGTTGATTTATCAGCTAGCAACATTGGATGAACAGTGGGCCAGTTTGCAAGCTGAAGTTGATGAAGCGATGGCTGAGATCACTATCGGCCGGACTGATATCCCATTCACGGCTGATATGCTGCGCCAGCTTCCTAAACTTGAGAACTTTATCAAAGAAACGGGGCGCTTGTTTGCACCGGTTTTCCAAGTTCCTCGGGTGACGTTGACTGAGACGGAGTTTGCTGGCTACCGAATTCCTGCCAAGACTCCTGTCCGGCTTTCTTTGGCCGCAACTCACATGCACCCAGAGGTTTTTAGCAACCCAACTGAGTTTGACCCAGATCGATTTGCGGCCCCTCGTAAAGAGGATCGTGCTCGGCCATATAGTTTGGTGACGTTTGGTGGTGGGCCGCGCATTTGCATCGGCATCAACTTCGCCACAATCGAAGTGAAGGTCTTAGCGGCTCACATTTTGCGCCACTATCGGCTTGAGGCAAAGCCAATCCCAGAGAAGATGCATTTAGGCTATTGGAACTCTGGGCCGAAATACCCGTTGGAAGTTGGATTCGAACCACGTTAAAAGCGTAAAAGCTGCGGCACTATTTTCGCTCACGTAACATCTGAAAGAAAGCCTGCAACATCCCCAATGCTTCGTCGGCTAGCACCCCACGTGTGACTTCGATTTTATGATTGAACTGACGCTCACCTTCCGGTCGGGGCTCTAAAATCGACACAATCGAGCCATCAGCCCCAAACTTCGTGTCGGCCGCCCCATAGACCAAGCGAGGGAGTCGGGCTTGAATCATCGCCCCAGCACACATCGGGCAGGGTTCAAGCGTGCAGTACAAAGTTACATCTAACAAGCGCCAATTTTCGAGCTTTTGCGCCGCCTCTTTTAGGGCGAACATTTCAGCGTGAGCGGTCGGATCAGTGTCTGACTCCTTGCGGTTGTATCCCCGGCCGACTATTTCCCCGTTATAGACGGCAACGGCCCCCACCGGGACCTCTTCAAGGTCGGCCGCTTTTTGGGCTTCGGCTAAAGCCATCTGCATAAAATGGATGTCGAGTTCATGTTGTTCAGTCACGCTGGAATTGTAGCATGGGGCATGCGGCAAGGAGCAAACGCCTTATAGAATCTGCTTTTGATTTCAAAGATAGTAGTCGAATTCAACAAATAATGGTTTTCAGCGTTTGCCCCCTGCACCTTTCCCCTTATTCCCCAACCAAGTAAAATCCCCCACCTATGACAACCGCCACCTCGCAGACTACTCCTGACGAACATCAATTTATCAAAGAGCCAAACAAAGCGATGATCTTGCTGGCTGTCCCTGTCCTATTCTCATTGATTGCTGAGCCGATTACAGGGTTAATCGATACTACTTTTATTACTAGCCTAGGTGTAGCACCCTTGGCGGCTTTAGGCATTGGCACCAGTGTTTTATCATTAGGCTTTTGGGTTTTTAACTTTTTAGGTGTCAGTACCCACACCGAAGTTGCTCAAGCCTTGGGCAGACAAAAGCATAAAGAAGCTGCCAAGATTACCGGTTTGGCCTTGTTAGTCGCATTGGCTTTGGGGCTACTTGTGATTGCGATCGTATGGCCATTGGCCCCGACAATGGTTCCTTGGGCCGGAGCGTCGGAACCAGAAGTTATTGATAATGCGGTTACTTATGTTCGCTATCGTCTGATCGGCGCACCGGCCGTCATTATGCTGATGGTTGTGTTTGGTACACTACGCGGCCTACAAGACATGGTCTCATCAATGTACATAGCGATTGGTATCAATGTGCTAAACATTGGGCTTGATTGGGCTTTGATCTTCGGCATAGGGCCATTTCCAGAGTGGGGGATTGCAGGTGCTGCAACCGCAAGCGCAATCGCTCAATGGATCGGTGTGTTATGGGGGATTGCTATCGTTGGTCGCAAATTAGGGCTGACGTCTCAGATTGATTTTTCTCGCTCGCTCGCACTTTTCAAAGTAGGTGGAGACATATTTATCCGCTCAGGCATGCTCATTCTATTTTTGTTTTTCGGGACTCGTGTGGCAAACCAGATGGGGGCCGAAGCGGGTGCGGCTCATCAGGTGATTCGTCAGCTTTGGATATTGGGCGTATTTATTATGGAAGCTTTTGCAGAAACCACCCAGAGCCTGAGCGGCTACTTCTTTGGGGCAAATATGCTCAAACAAACCCGCCGAGTGGCTGGTTATGGCATGGTTTGGGGAGTCGCAAGCGGTTTTTTTGTTTCGGCTCTACTATTTGCGTCAACAGGGCTGGTTAACCGTTGGATGCTACCGGCCGCGGCCGTGGCACCGTTTGCGGCCGGGTGGATATTGGCCGTGGTGTCGCAACCCATCAGCAGCATCGCTTTTATTACCGATGGCGTGTTGTGGGGGACGGGAGATTATGGATACATGCGCAACGGGATGATTTTCGCATCGGTTGCAGGCATCGCGCTGCTCTGGCTCGTTGAACGAAGCGGCTCAACCAATCTTTTATGGGTGTGGGCGATCACCGTCGTCTGGATTATTATTCGAGCTGTGTGGGGAGCGGTACGTATTTGGCCCGGTGTGGGCACAGCACCACTTGCTTTAACCTAAGAGGAAAATTATGAATTCAGGATTTGCAGACAATAACGGGGCTAAAATCGCCTATGAAACGCTGGGCAACCCAGAAAATGAAACAGTCATTTTTATTTCCGGATTAGGCAGTCAGTTAGTTTATTGGACCGATGAACTGTGCCAAGAGTTTATCGACAGAGGGTTGCATATCATCCGTTTTGATAATCGTGACGTGGGGCTTAGCCACAAAACGCCAGGGTCTCCCCCATCTGTTGAAGAGGTGATGCAAGATCCAAATTTCCAAGCCCCTTATACCTTGTCTGATATGGCCAATGATGTGATAGCTGTATTAGATGCGAATGGGGTTGAACAAGCCCATATTGTTGGCGTTTCGCTTGGTGGGATGATCGCTCAAACGGTGGCGATTGATCACCCTAGTCGGACCAAAACCCTCACGTCAATCATGTCGGCCCCTAGCCGTAGTGCCGCCATACGTGAAGAGTCTGCAGATGAAGCGGTTAGTGCTTCGCTCACCATGGATATGAGTGATCCCAATACGTATGTTGATATTCAAGTTGAGAGCTACCGGGTCACAAGCGGCCCCCATTTTGACCCGGTTTATCAGCGCAAAATTCTACAAAAGTCGTTTGATCGTTGCTATCATCCTGATGGTTGGTCGTATCAAATGATGGCGGCTAGTGCTTCTGGAAGTCGTATAGAAAAGTTAGGTCAGGTCAAAATGCCTGCGCTGGTGATTCATGGTGGCGTTGATCCTCTCATCCCGCCAAAGGGTGGTGAAATGACGGCCGCCGCTATTCCGGGTTCTAAGTTCATTGTTTATGACGACATGGGGCATAATCTTCCCCGGCCGCGCTGGGCCGATATCGCAGACGAGGTTTTAGAACTTTCGCGTCGTTAGCTGAATGAGGCATACGTGCCACAGGTGAGGCATAAGCCTCTGCAATTGAGGCATCCATATCAATCTGCCAATTTATACTTTTTAAAGTGTTAAGCGTATAAAACAAGGAAATTGAAATGGATGCACAACTCGTTTTTATCTGTTGCTGTGGGGGTTTACTGATTCTTCTGGCCGTTGTTGGCAACGGCATGTACATTCGCAATGTTTTTCGCGGCCGCAATGCTCACGTTCGCTTAGCAGAAGCGGGCGGTTACAGTTTGCTGCATGATTCGCCTAAGGATGTACAAAAGATTTTTGGGGGTGAAGTAAACGGCCGATCATTCGTCTTCCGTCCGGCCGCCGATACTTATCGCACGTACAATCACGAGGGGCGAAGCAGCATACGTGTCTCCATGCTGATGCAGATAATTTTTCCATTGAATAATCAAGCTTTAGCTAACATTTCCACAATCAAGAAAGCTAAACTACGAGGTGTACCTGATTCATTCGATGGAATTTGGAGTGTCAAACCATCGGCCGATTCACTGCCAGCTGATATGCAGGCCAAAATGTACGAATTTTCAGCAACAAATGCCTATCCGGCCGGACTCCACTGGCCGACCTATCGCTCTAAACCCAAGGTCCGTAAACTCACGATTCTTGAACGTGGCAAATGGGAAAATAGCTTTCCGGCCGAACTTTATGCTGATGCTGTTAGTTTGCTGATTTATGATCATCCCAACGCCAATATCGACCTAAACGAATTCGATAAACTGATCAACCAGGTTGCAAATGTAGCCGCTACCCTTGATCCGTAAACATCTGTCATCAAAATGATTGACCCTTTCTTAGCCATGTTATGATTAATAACATGGCTGATATCGAAACGAGAGATGACATTATTAAGCTTGTAGACACATTCTACCAAAAAGTGGTGGCCGACCCGATGCTTGCCCCAGCGTTCAACGATGTTGCTCAAGTTGACTGGCCCAGCCATCTACCCCGCATGTACGATTTTTGGGAGACGATTTTGTTTGGCAAGCCGCTTTACAAAGGTAACCCGGCCGAAGTGCATAATCAGCTCGCTGAAAAAATGAAAGATCATGGATCAGAGCTAACTCGTGACCATTTCGACCATTGGATTGCCCTGTTTCAAGCAACGGTTGATGAACTATTTGAGGGTGTACGGGCCGATCGAGCTAAAAAGAGTGCTTATCAACAGGGGCGTGGATTAACGGTCCATATTTTTAAGTACACAGATTTCTTTTTGCTGCGGAATAAGTAGGGTTTTATGTGGTGCGTGCATGTATGGCCCAAGCATGGGAAGTGGAAAAGCAGATTGTATGATTATTAGTGAGAGCGAAATGCCTGCCAACTAGTAAAGGAGTAGTTGATGTGCTGATAAATCTACATTTAATGACTGCGGTTGTTGCGATTATTTGTGGTCTATTGGTATTTTATTTTGAAAAAGGTAGTTGGAAGCATGTGATATTAGGCAGACTCTACTTTGCTAGCATGTCTTTGATGGCCATCATTTCTTTCGGCATCAACGAAGTAAACGGATCATTTTCAATATTTCATTTCATCAGCATACAAAGTTTGATTTTCCTGTTCCTTGCTATTCTTGTAAGTCGATTTTTGCGCGTTAAGCTACCAACCTGGGAAATTTGGCATGGTCGGTTCATGGTATATTCGTATATTACCTTGCTCATTACTGGAATGGCTCAATTCTTTGATAGATTGCCGATTGAGAATACAACAATTCGTGCGCTTATCTTTTTAACACTCCCCGCAATTCTTATGTGGTATTACTTTGAATTTAAATTTACGCCACGACAAATTCCTAAATCTAAAGTTGTATAAAGGCAACTCGGCCGAAGTCCACAAAAGCCTTCAGCCCGAGTAAACCTCTACAGCAATCAAGCTACTCCAAATCTTCGGAGCATCTGCTCCAAGCACGCTCAAGCCTACTGCGGTAAGATGCCTATCATCAAAAACACAGCTATTATTTTGTAGTATCTGAGACTTGTTTTAGAGAGGGTATGAATAGACGATGAACAAACTAAAAAAGATGTTGCGCAAAAAAATCACGATCTTTTTAATCGTTTTCGGGGCGATCACCGCTTTTTTATCGCGGCGGTACGCGGTGCTCTCAGCCGATCCTTCGGGAGCCAAAGATTGCCCGCCTTTGGTCATCGCCGCTGACGGCCGGGTTGTTGAAAACGCTGAAACGACCCAGCAAACAACAAACACCGTCTTGGCTGGAATCGGCCTACCTTGGTATCAACGAGGAGGCACTGTTAACGATGCCAGCTGTTTAAACCGCACGGCCGTGCACGGGGTGGTTAAAGTCCAATCTGAAAACGACATTTTAGAAGCGGTGGAATATGCCAAAGAAAATGATCTACGCGTTTCGATTGCTGGGGTGCGTCACAGCATGGGAGGGCATGCATTTGCGGCCGGGGCCGTTGTGCTCGACATTATGGAATACAACGCCGTCACCCTCGACGAAGAAGCGATGACAGTTACTGTTCAAACCGGCGCGACTTGGCATCTCATTCAAAATCAGATCCATCCGAAGTATGCGATTACTGCGATGCAATCGACTGATATTTTTTCCGTTGGCGGCTCGATCTCGGTGAATGCGCACGGCATGGACCATACCTACGGAGCCTTAGGCAACACCGTACGTTCGCTTAAAATCATGTTGGCTGATGGGTCGATTGTGACCGCCAGCCGGACCGAAAACCCCGAGCTGTTTTTCCATACGCTTGGTGGGTATGGGCTGTTCGGTATCATCCTCGAAGCGGAGCTCGATATTACTGAAAACAAAATCTACGAAACGAGCCGCCAAACGATCCCATATTCTGAATTTCAAGAGGTATTCGAAAACGAAATCGAAACGAACAAAGATATCGGCCTTTTCTACGCTCATCTTTCCACCGCCCCGCAAAACCTATTTGATGAGGTGATCCTCTACAAATACGAAGACACCGGTTTAGATGTGAACGAGGTTGAAGTGGCTCCTTTAGGTGAAGCGAGTGCCACAAAAGTGAAACGCTGGCTTTTGAATGTCTCAAAACGGGGTGACGGTTGGCGCTATTTAAAATGGTGGGCGGAGAAAAACGTCGAGCCGATGGTGGAATCTTGCACGGTTAGCCGGAATCAGGCGATGACAGATGGGGAGGCTTGCCTTGTCTCACGCAACAATCCGATGCACGACTCGGTTCCCTATTTGCAGAATGATCTCAAAAACGACACGGATATTCTGCATGAGTATTTTATTCCACGGGATCAGTTTGATTCGTTTGTGGCGGGAACCCGTGAGATTATCTTAGCCAACGACACCAAATTGCTCAACGCTTCGGTCCGTATCGTACATGCTGAAGATAATGCGCTGACTTACGCGCCGGAAGAGATGTTTTCGCTCGTGCTTTATATTAATCAGTCGACTGATGATGCGGGCAACCGGGAAATGGCTGCACTAACGGCCGAACTCATCGACCTAACGATTGCACATGACGGCCGCTTTTTCTTGCCATATCAGCTCTACTACACGGCCGACCAGCTAGAAGCAGCTTATCCAGAAATTGAGCAGTTTTTTGAAACCAAACGGAAATACGATCCAAATGAACTGTTTCGCAACACGTTTTATGATCGGTATGCACCAGCGTTTAAGTAGCTCATAGCTGTCAGCTAAAAACCAGGAGAAAAAATGACAAAACTATCAAATATGACCCTGATCCAAAAACTGGGGATTGCTTACGCCATTATGTTCTTTATCGTCGCGTCGCTGGCCCATATTCCAGGGGTAGCTGACGAAAATGGTTCGTTATGGGGGCTGTTTGTGCTCGACTTGTACGACGATTCGCTCCACTTCTTTTCAGGCGTTTGGGCTCTAGTTGCGGCGCTAATCTCACACAAAGCGGCCGTCCGCTTCTTCCAGATTTTCGGCGTGATTTATGGCCTTGATGGGGTGATGGGGCTGCTCTTAGGGCAGGCTTATCTCGATGGTGGCATTTTCATTTACGGCCCGACTATGTATCCATTCATCGTTCGGTTTGGAGCCAACTTGCCCCATATTTTAATCGGCGGTGGTGCGGTCTGGATCGGCTATGTTTTGATTAAGAAAGCGATTGCCACAAATAATTCTGGCAATATGCCAGCGGCCGGTTAAAGCTCATGACTGAGAAAAAAAAGCGACGCACAAAGATAAGAAAGTGGATTGTCCGTTCAATTTTAGGATTTGTGTTGGCGATCTCATTTTTGCCGTTGATCGGCGGGGTAATCGCCTGCCGCGTGTTGAATCCGGCCGATGTTGAACGTGCTGAACCTCATGATCGCAGCGTGACAGACGATATTGAAAATTATTATCGAGGTGAGGACCAATCCTACCTAACAGTGCCTGAATGGTACATTGTGTTTAATGCAGACGAGTTTGGCTTTTTCTTAAAAGAAGGACGTACGAGTCAGTTTCCGTGGTTCAAAGCCATCTATCAGTTTTGGGAAACATACTACGCCGTGTGCGGTCAAACGGCCGATGAGTATCCGTTTAATTGGCGCTACCAGCAGATTTTGCTCATTATCGGCCCAAGCTTTACCCTTGAAAATTCAGTGCGGGCGCTGTACGCCAAAACGTTCAGCTTTGCGGCCGAGTGGACCAACTTCTCTGGCCCAACCGAAGAAGAAATTTTCTATCAGCAGACCCAAGCCGAGTACGGCGCATTTTTGCACACCGTGCCGTGGTTCAATTTCCCATTTCAAGAGCGACGGCAAGAACTCTGGAGCGAGACGAGTGTGATCGGCCCTGCTCCCATCCGTAAATGGGAGCGTAAGCTGGCGATCAGCACTGAATATCTGATTAAGTCGGTGTATGGCTATTTTATTCAGCAAGGAGCCGCCGCTTCATTTGGTGAAATTCCGCTTGAAACTTTTTTATGGGTCGATAATTTTGATGAATCGATATTAGAGTCTCAGCTTGACCTTAAGCTTTATAAAACCCTTGAAAATGGTGAAGCGATTGTTTCTGTTCCACGGTATGAGCAATTTACGGTCATGGTTCCGGAACTGGCTGAGGCGGGCTTGGAGTTTGTTGAAATCGCAGGGAACGGTGAGATTGTGATGGCGATTCTGGTGCCGCAGGCGTGGGAATATGATCTAACGGCCGGGGATGTTTTTCTGGAGCAGACATATCTGTCTCGGCCGGAGTTGAAGCGTTTGGTTGTCACTGTTCCGGTTGATCAGCTGCATGCTGTTTTGCTAGAGGTTGCAGAGCAAGAATTGACGCTTGAGCATTTGTATGATTACTAGTAGGGGAAGGTGTCGGCCGGGCTATTCGAACAAGATGCCATATTCTTTTTTATAGTGTAAATTCCATAAAACATATATTTGAGGTAGACATGAATCTGACAGGAAAAATAGCAGTAGTAACTGGCGCAAATACGGGTTTGGGTTTTGAAACAGCGTTGGCTTTATACGAAATGGGAGCAAGAGTTATTGTTGCATGTCGTAGCAAAGAAAAAGGCTTAGATGCGATAAAACGGATTGAATCCACTGGTAATGGAGGCGATGTGGCTTTTGGGCATTTAGATTTATCTAGCCTTAATTCAGTCAAAGAGTTTGCTGCAAAAGTTAACGCTGATGAACCGAAATTAGATTTATTGATTAACAACGCTGGTGTGATGATCCCACCACCCTCTAAAACGGTGGATGGGTTTGAACTACAGATGGGTGTTAATTTTGTCGGGCATTTTGCATTGACAGGCCACCTTTTTGACTTATTAGAAGCAACGAACGGGTCACGTGTCGTAACATTAAGTAGCCTTGCCCATCGAAATTCAGCTATTAATTTTGACAATTTTAAATTAGAAGCCGATTATGAGCCGTGGAGAGAATATGGGCAGAGTAAATTGGCTGATATGATTTTGATGCTCGAACTTCATAAAAGACTGCAAGCGAAAGGATGCCAACTTGCATCACTTGCTGCTCATCCTGGTTTCAGCAAGACTGACCTGCAAAAAAATATGAGTGAGGATATGTTGAATTCCATTGAGTTGATGAGTGCTAAAGAAGGGGCGCAGCCGACTTTAACGGCTTGTCTTTCACAAGATGCTAAAAGTGGACAATATTGGGGGCCC
The DNA here is from genome assembly GCA_045105475.1 of Anaerolineae bacterium. GTDB lineage: Bacteria > Chloroflexota > Anaerolineae > Promineifilales > Promineifilaceae > WTJY01. The sequence continues at coordinate 6,095 of JBGCDP010000030.1, read as the reverse complement.
GATGGTCCAAATGAAACCAGCGGTAAGCCTGCTTTGGCCAAAATTGACTCTGCCGCACTAGATGAAGAAATCAATGCCAAGCTATGGGACTGGGCTGAAAAGGTAACAGGCGTATCTTTTCCATAGTAAATGCTTGATGCCAAATTACCTGTTTACTGAACAGAGCCGATTCAGATCGGTGATTTCTATGGTGGGCATATTAATTTGTAGAAAAGAAAAAGACCAAACCACTATGTTTTAAAAACAAATGGTTTGGTCTTTTTCACAGACTTTCGTGATTGAATGTCTTTTCTGTGCCCCGTACGGGAGTCGAACCCGTGTCTCAGCCTTGAGAGGGCTGCGTCCTGGGCCCCTAGACGAACGGGACGAGCACAGAGCCGAATGGTAACAAAATGCGATTATTGGGTCAATCAATAATTACCATTTTGCGACATTGTCAATTTTGGATGCACACTGAATAATAGGTTTAATTATTTTCATCTTCACTCAGTATCTTTATTAGGAGAATGGCCATGACTAAAATTGAAAATCCCGACCAATTTATTGTTCCTGCTGGTAGCACAATTAAGTTAAGCGATATCAGCACCAAGGCGGCCGATCATTATGATCAAGATCGAGATACGGCCGAAAAAGAGTTTGGGAAACTGCGAAAGGAATTAGCTGAGCTTCAATTTCGCCTATATGCAGAAGGAAAACAAAAGCTTTTAGTTGTGTTGCAAGCACTTGATGCAGGTGGCAAAGATAGCACTATTCGCAAAGTCTTTAGGGGTGTGAATCCGCAAGGGGTGCAAGTAGCTTCTTTTAAAGCACCCACCAAGGAAGAACTAGCGCATGATTATCTATGGCGCATACACCAACATGTGCCGGCTGCGGGAATGATCGGTGTTTTTAATCGCTCTCATTATGAAGATGTCTTAATTGTGCGTGTGCAAAACTTTGCGCCGGAAGCGGTTTGGTCAAAACGATTTGAGCATATTAACCAATTTGAGAAATTGCTGGCTGATACAGGCACTAAAATCGTCAAAATTTATTTGCACATTTCGAAAGATGAGCAAAAAGAGCGACTTCAAGCGCGTTTAGATGATCCTGAACGAAATTGGAAATTTGAATCAGGTGATCTGAAGCAGCGTGCTAAATGGGATGATTACCATGCTGCGTTTGAAGATGTGTTTGCAAAATGCTCAACTAAACACGCCCCATGGCATATTGTTCCGGCCGATAATAAATGGTATCGCAATTTAGTCATAAGCCGGATGCTTGTTAGCACTCTGCGCAAAATGGATCCTAAATATCCACAGGCTGAAGAAGGCTTGGAAAATATCGTAATCGAGTAAAGTTTTACGGATCGATGGAGGCTAGTTTTTAGTGATTGTGTGACCGGCTATTCTCGGCCAAATACCTGTGTCCAGTAATGGCCATAAGGTGAGCCAGCACCATAGTAATGTCCAATTCCTAAGTGGGTATGGCTACAGTTCAGTATATTATTGCGGTGCCCTTCACTGTTCATCCAAGAATTCATTACCGACTCTGCGCTTCTTTGTCCGGCCGCTATATTTTCTCCCGCCGCAAACCCCTTATATCCAGCTCTTGCTGCACGCTGCCAGAATCGGAGCCCATCTTTGCTCGTATGGTTAAAATATCTTTGATCGGCCATATCTTTGCTATGTAGGAACGCCGCCTCATGCAGAAAACGCTCTGCTGCTACTGGGCCGCACCCAGCTTCAGCGCGTCTGGCATTAACTAGATCAAGAACAGCAACTTCTGTGTCTGTCATAAAATCTAGCGAAATGAAAGGTAGAAAAATATTTTCAGGCGCATTAATTAATGCGGGTGATAACGTCTCAGAAAAAGAATGGGCTGTCTGGTTTAATTGCTCTTCTGAGGGTTCAGTTGCTATTTCAGAAGAAGTAACTGGTTTAGGATTAGGTTCTTCATCAATCGCAGAAGCAATATCACCAGACAGCCACATCAAAGGAATAATTAGTATAAATAGAATGATTCCACGGGTTATCAAGTTTTTCTGAATGTTTGAATTCATTGAATACATAATATAGTACTAAGGTCCACTCAAGTTGTTAAATGGTGCAATTCTTTAGTGAATAAAAGTTAACAGTTGAGTAGTTAGCTTTTATTACAAAGCTCTCTATTTTGAAAATCGAAACCTCGATAAACAAGTAAAGCCTACGAGGCATGGGTTTAAAATAGGATAAGGGAGTTATTCTGTACAGGGAGATTCGAGGGGATAAATACTTGCAGTTTGTTATAAATTTCACAATCGGGCGATATTTCCCTACCCACAGGGCCAGACTTTTGATAAAATTCGAACGATTGTGATAAAATGAACAAATTCCTCACGGTTCGTTCATTCATCATTTAATAACGTAAAAACTTCACTATCCAGCGAAATCGTTAAACAGCTTGTTTAAAACGGGTTTTTCTCTGGTATTTAAAGATTTTAGACGTCACTCTTCTTACTAAAACTTAGGAGTACGATCTAGTAATCGTCATTTGAACCAATGCCTGAATATTTACTACCATACGTACCAGTCGCTGTTTTGCTCGGGATTTCTATTTTCCTTGCGATTCTTTTACCGACACTGTCCGTGACCTTAGGCCCACCAAAACGCCGTAACTTTCGCAAGGACCAGCCTTACGAATCTGGCATGATTCCGGTTGGCTCTGCAAAAAAACGTTATCCGATTAAATTTTATCGGGTTGCGGTTCTTTTTATTCTATTTGATATTGACATTATCCTGATTATGCCTTGGGCAGTTGCTCTGCGTGATTTAGGATTATTTGGTTTATATGCTGTGCTCATCTTCATCGCTGTGTTTATCATCGGTGACTTATGGGCTTGGAACAAGGGGTTGCTCGAATGGGATTAGTTACACCACAAAACGACAAAAGTGGGATGGCAGGGATTGTCACTCACCGCCTTGAAGACCTTGTTAACTGGGGAAGGACCAACGCGATGTGGCCGATGCTTTTTGGCCTTGCATGCTGTGCAATTGAGATGATGGCATCACAATCGTCTCACTATGATGCATCTCGATTTGGAATGGAGCTGAATCGGCCGTCTCCGCGCCAGTCAGACTTGATGATCGTTGCCGGCCGGGTAAGTCGTAAAATGGCTCCTGTTGTTCGCCGTCTTTACGATCAAATGCCTGAACCTAAATGGGTTATCGCTATGGGCGACTGTGCAAGCTGTGGAGGTATCTTTAACAACTACGCGATTGTTCAGGGTGTAGACGAAATTATCCCTGTAGACGTGTACGTTGCTGGTTGCCCACCACGTCCAGAAGCATTGATCGACGGCATCATGACCCTGCATGAATCAATTCGCCAAGAAAGTTTCGCCGATTGGGGCGTAGATCGGGTTAATAAAACGCCATGAGTCAAGACGAACTAGTAATCAATAAAATCAAAGGTGCATTTCCTGATGCTATCGAAGAAACTGGCAACTTCAGAGATGAATTGACCGTTATCATCGGTCAGGAATATGTCCATCAAGTTTGTCAGCTTTTACGTGACGATGAAGATTTGCAATACAACTTCATTATCGATGTAGTCGCTGACGATATGCTTCCTGAATATCCTCGCTTTGCCGTCAGCTACCACTTACGTTCGATGGACAATGTGCACGATTTCCGCTTACGTACCAATGTTGAAGACCCAGATGAGGGTCCAAAAACAGTTGGTGACATTTGGAAAATCGCATCATGGCTAGAGATGGAAGTCTACGACCTGATGGGCATTCGCTTCGAAGGTCATCCGACCTTACGCCGCCTATTCTTACCTGAGGATTGGGTAGGCCATCCATTGCGCAAAGATTATCCACTTGGATATGAAGAAGTTCAGTTCTCCTTTAACTACGACGCAATTCAAGACAAGAAACCATACGCCGGTAAAACACAACTCGGCGATGATAGCTAAATTATGTTAGTTCCAACAGGCGATACCGTTTCAGAAATTACAGTCGAAGAGCTGCGTGCCAAAATGGGTACGCTCATGGAAGTTGAAAGCGAAGAACACATGCTTTTAAGCATGGGGCCTCAGCATCCTTCAACCCATGGTGTTCTTCGTCTTTTACTTGAGCTTGATGGCGAACGTATCGTCAACCTCGCTCCTGATATTGGCTTTTTGCACACCGGTGTAGAAAAGTCGATGGAATCAAAAACATACACAAAAGGTTTGGTCATGACTGACCGCATGGATTACCTTGCGCCAATGTCAAATAACCTTGGGTATATTTTAGCAGTCGAAAAACTATTAGGTGTTGAGTCTCCGCCACGTGCGCAGCTAATTCGGATGATTTTGACCGAGTTGCAGCGGGTATCTAGCCACTTGGTTTGGTTAGGGACTTCGGCTTTAGACTTGGCTGCAATGACTGTGTTCTTGTATGCGTTCCGCGAGCGCGAGTACATTCTAGATGTATTTGAAATGGTCGCAGGCCAGCGTATGATGGGCAGTTACTTCCGCCCTGGTGGTTTGTGGCGCGATGTGCCAGAAGAATTCGAAGACTCGATTCGTCAATTCCTTGATTTTATGCCAGCGCGTATCGATGACTATGAAGGATTGCTCAAAAGAAATCCGATCTTCCTAAAACGTACCAAAGATATTGGTGTTATTTCAGGTGAAGATGCGATCCAGTGGGGTATGACAGGTGCATGTCTGCGTGGCTCTGGGGTCGATTGGGATATTCGCAAAAAGATTCCATACTTAATGTATGACCAAGTTGATTTTGAAGTGCCGGTTGAGTATGAGGGTGACGTTTATGCTCGTTATTCTTGTCGGATGCGTGAGATGCGTGAAAGTTTGCGCATTATCCAACAATGTATGGACATGCTTCCAAAAGCGGGTAAAGAATTCAACTTAGACGATTGGAAAATCGTACCGCCACCTCGTTCTGCTCTGGGGCAAAGTATGGAAGCGGTTATCCATCACTTTAAATTGTGGACGGAAGGGTTTAAAGCTCCAGAAGGATATGCCAAGGTCAGCATTGAATCACCTCGTGGTGAGTTTATGTGCTATATCCGGGGTGATGGCTCTCCAAAGCCAGCTCGTGTGCATTTTCGTACGCCGTCGTACGTTAACTTGGCGGCGATTCCAGTCCTTTCAAAGAATCTATATGTGGCTGACCTCATCGCTATTATCGGTTCAACCGACATTGTTTTGGGGGAAATTGATCGCTAAATAGCGAATCAAATAAAATTATGATTGCAGAGAAATACGCAAAAGAAATCGAATCCCTTTTTGAGCGGTATCCGGCCGATTATCGTAAATCAGCCGTGTTGCCATTGCTCCATATCGCTCAGCAAGAGTACGGTTACTCAAGCCCTGAAGCGATCCAAGAAGTTGCTGACATTATCGGCTGTGACCCAACCCATGTGCGGGGGATCGCTGGTTTTTACTCTCTATATTATGAAGAGAAAGTTGGTAAGTTTGTCCTTGAAGTGTGCAACGACCTTGCTTGTGCACTACGTGGCGCAGATGAATTCATCAAAATGGCTGAAGGGAAACTTGGGATTGATTTAGAGGGAACAACAGAAGATGGGATGTTCACTTTAAAAAATGTGATGTGCTTGGGGGCTTGCGATCGGGCTCCAATGCTTCAATGTAATCTTAAATTCCACGAAAATCTTAATGAAGCGAAGTTTGACCAACTTTTGACAGACTATCGGGCAAAAGCGGCAAGTGGCGAAAAAGAACCAACGGTTGTTGATCAGATTTTGATCGATACACACCACTAAACTTGATGTTAGCAACTAGGTTCTAGTTGCTAGAGATTGACTTATGACTCACGTAATTTTACGGCACAAAGATGTAGAAAATATTAAAGATTTTGATGTTTACGTCAAAAACGGTGGATATGATGGGCTTAAAAAAGCGCTGAGTATGACTCCCGAAGAAGTTGTCAACGAAATCAAAGCGGCCGGCATTCGCGGCCGTGGTGGTGCTGGCTTCCCGGCTGGAATCAAATGGAGCTTCATGCCGAAAGGTGATGGTCAGAAATACATCGTTATCAATAACGACGAATCTGAAACCGGAACATTCAAAGACCGCGAAATTCTTGAGCAAAACCCGCATCAAGTGAT
>JBGCDP010000029.1:0-45264 GCA_045105475.1 Anaerolineae bacterium | reverse complement strand
GGAACTCCGCAAAGAAGGCAAGCTATTGGGGATTGGTATCTCCAGTTTCACCGAGGTTGTGGGCGCTGGACCTAGCCAAGACTATGACATTTTGGGAATCAAGATGTTTGACTCGGCCGAAATCCGCATCCATCCAACCGGCAAAGCGATCGCCCGTTTCGGCACAAAAACACCGGGGCAGGGCCATGAAACGACCTACGCTCAGATTTTGGCTGAAGAGCTGGGATTACCGGCCTCCGACATCGAAGTGGAAGAGGGTGACACCGATACCGCACCATACGGTTTAGGTACGTACGCCAGTCGTTCAACACCGACGGCCGGTGCTGCAGCTGCGATGGCCGCTCGTAAAATCAAGGCGAAAGCGAAGAAAATCGCCGCTTATCTGCTCGAAGTCAATGAAGACGACCTCGAATGGAATGTAAATCAATGGCAGGTAAAAGGATCGCCAGAGCAGGCTAAAACGATCCAAGACATCGCCTTTGCCGCATACACAAACCATCCACCAGGAATGGAAGCTGGGTTAGAAGCGACCGATTATTATGATCCGCCGAATCTAACCTTCCCGTTTGGTTCATATATTGCGGCCGTCGAGATCGATACTGGCACCGGTATGGTTAAAATCCGCCGCTTTGTCGCTATCGACGACTGTGGCAACATCATCAACCCCATGGTGGTTGAAGGTCAAGTCCATGGTGGTTTGACGATGGGACTCGCTCCGGCCATGTACGAGGAAATTGTCTATGATGAAAATGGGCAATGTCTAACCGGAACGCTGGCCGATTACTTGGTTCCAACGGCCGTTGAGTCTCCAAAATGGGAGACTGGGCACACAATCACCCCATCACCGCATCATCCGATTGGTGCGAAGGGTGTGGGCGAGTCCCCAACGGTTGGTGCGCCTCCGGCTATCGCCAATGCGGTTGTTGACGCGATGTGGCACTTGGGTGTCCGTCATATCGATATTCCGATCACGCCGCAGAAGGTGTGGAAGGCATTACGCGATGCTGGCGTAACTGATTAGTTTTTAGAATCATCCGTCCGGCCGATGATTCAACATCGGCCGGACATTGATTAATCTAAACGTCACGAAAAAATCAGCTAAACTAGCAGGATGAATCAATCCGAACCTAAAAAAAATCAGTTTTCAACGGCCGAAGTGCTGCTTCGTCTTCTCCGATTTACAGCTGCTATGGCAACTTTCTTCGGCATTGTAAATATCACACGCTCTGGACAAACTGACATCGGTGTCATTATTAACTCTGTTGGTTTTATCAATGTCCTGTTTGGGTTGATGGCCTACCTGTGCTCGTCTCTGATTAAAGAAAAAAACAAACTGGCTCATATTCCGATCTTGATCGGAACCCTATTTCCAATTTCAGTCTGGCTAACTGGGGCGAATGGGCTAAATATCATTGTGGTCGGTTTTGGCTGCTATGTGTTGTTCCAAATTTGGCGATTAAATCAGTCTGGTTATTTCAGCGAGCGGTAGACGATAGTCGGTAAACCTCCTCTATCTCTATCTTCTCCCTCTATCTAAATTATGTTTGACGAATTCTTCTCAAAGGCGCATGAGCTTACGAATAAGGGAGAACCTTTTGCTACCGCTACGGTCGTGCGGGCTGAAAAGCCTACGTCTGGTAAGCCGGGTGACAAAGCGATTATTACAATAGATGGCGTCATGCATGGCTGGATTGGTGGCTCTTGCGCTTCCCCAACTGTTGTCAAAGAGGCTTTAAAAGCGCTAACAGATGATGAATCGCGCCTGATTCGACTATCAACTGATCCTGAAGGTCAGACGCCAAGAGAAGGGCTAACGGATTTACCGATGACTTGCTTTAGTGGGGGCACGCTGGAGATTTACATCGAGCCTCAACGGCCGAAGCCGCGCCTGATGATTATTGGCAATCTGCCAGTTGCCCAGGCATTGTGCCACTTAGGGCACGCGATGAACTATCACGTCATCGCGGTTGATCCTGATACAACAGGGGCGAGCATGCCTCTTGCAACCGAAGTCGTTACAGATCTAGAAACAATCGAAAAATTTATCAGTCCAACAACATATGTTGTCGTGGCGACGCATGGTAATTTTGATGAGATTGCACTTGAAAAAGCGATTAAGGGGCATGCCCCTTATGTTGGTTTGGTTTCAAGCATGAAACGGGCAGCCTCTGTACGAGATTATTTAAAGATGGCGGGGTACGATGAGAATGATCTGCTGCCGTTGAAGGCTCCGGCCGGACTTAATATTCAGGCACGACGGGGGGATGAGATAGCCCTGAGCATTATGGCTGAAATTGTGGAGAAGCGACGCACGGCCGAAAATCTTGACTTAGCCCTAATGCGTGAGCAATATGAAGTTGAGGTAGAGGCTCCAGCGGTTGCTATCGACCCGATCTGCCAAATGGAAGTGGTGATTGAAACTGCTAAATATACACACGAACATAATGGAGAACTGTTTTATTTCTGCTGTCCCGCTTGCAAGCGCACCTTTGCCAAAGATCCAGAATCTTTTTTGACGACAGCCTAAGGCTGGTTAGCCAATAAAACGCCCCCGACAAATAAAACAAGCAGACACATCACGACAGCAAGAATTTTAAAGTAGAGAGCCAGCAAGCGTACAAAGCCCTTGTCAGAATCTTGCCAAAACCGCGCAACACGAAACATTTCCCAAGCGGCGTAGCCTGCTACAACAACAAGCACGGGAAGGGCAAAAAATAACGGCATTGCTAAAAACAGATATAAGCTAGCTTATTCGGTTGGGTACCAATATGGTTCTAGCCTCTTCCCAATTCCGACAACTTTGTTTCCTTCCCAATACTCTCTAGTATTTACAGCCTCTAATGCCCGGCCGCGCTTATCCTTCTTCCAAGTTTTACGCGTATACAAAGAATCATATAAAATGCGTCGAAAATTCTCATCAGTTAGTCGATAACCTGGCTGTTGGGTCCAGTAGCAGTCCATCACACCCTTCAAAAATGGTGGGACAATATCAGGGGAAATCATCAGCTTACCAAAATCTAAATACAGCTTTGCAGGGGGGATATCTGCACCATACAGCAGTTTTATCGCTTCTTGACTATTAGCGACTACAGTCTCCTGTGATTGGATTTTTTGCAACATCCACTCGTTAAACTGATTGTGTTTAGGATTAACGATTATCCAAAGGCTGGGTCGATCATCGTGCCAACCCAGTGAGCTTAGTCTCTGCTGAGTTTTATGCAGTTCTGGCATAAACTCAGCAAAAATAATATTGACATTCCAACCCAACTTAGTAAATTCAGCCAAACTCTCTTCTGATGCAAACGCCCAGTCAATCCAACGCCACAGATGCTCAGAGTAGTTTTCTGTTTTTTCGCTAAACATACTAGGGGTAACAACCGGTTTCAAAATGTGTTTGACCCCATGATCAAACAACATTTTTAACCGATTAATCATCCCTATACGGTTCCAAGCAGCATACTCATCACCCTCAGGTTCAACTCCTGCCAAAGCAGCGCTCCGCCGTGAGCCAGATGTGTTGTACACAATCGTTTCTGGCGCAAGTGAAGAGATCTCTGCATGAGAAAGTGAATTAAATTCGATGAATGTAGGAAACTCTGTCACACAGCTCCGATTGAAACGTGTTGAGGAACTGCCAACATAGCCGCTAATTGAAATGCTTGATCGACCTTAAGTGCCGAATATTCTTGCTTATTCAGCCAAAACAAATCTAGACCAAGTCCGTTCATTTCATATTGAGAATCTAACCACGTTTGACCTTTTACAAAAGCGTCAGAAGATACCAACCCAGCATTAATTAAAAGATAGAGTGACACGAGGGCGTAAGCGGTATCGGTCATATTCGGGACGCCTAAAGCCCCCCAGCCCCCATCTTCTAATTGAGCATCCACTAAAAATTCTGCAGCTTCGATCAAACGAGCTCGATGCATTTCACAATTATCTTTCAGGGCAAAAACGGCGAGGCAAGTACCATGATACTGGGAGACATTCCACTTATCAGCAGGCCAAGAACCCGATGGAAGTTGATGTGACAACAAAAAGCGTTCGGCCGAGATTGTGCCAAACCCTAAATGTCTCAGACCATGTAACATTCGGGCAGTTACCGTATGAGATGCCTGTAATTCACCAGGATAAGTTAAATAGTGATTTTCAAAGGAGAAATACTCCAACATTGCCGGATTAACGGGTCTTCCAGTTGCACAAAAAACTGCAGCAGTTGCGGCCGTATCGTCTCCATCCGTATTAAATACATCCGTAAAACCAACACCATTCGGACGGACACCTTCTGCAAGTTCATCAATTTTAATTTGAACATTCTCTGCCAATTCAGGGTGATCCAACAAATCTGCCATTAGCAATATGTGCAATACATATGATTGTTCAAACCGCGTAATCGGCCAAGCGGTTGGAAGAACACCCGGAATTCCCAACCCAGTTGCGTTCGAAGCATTCTCCAAATATTCCAATGCCAAATCTCTTTCTTTTTGAAGATTAAGATCATCTTTTGCTAAATAAGCCCAATAGGCCGTTGCACTTGGACTGTGGGCAACCCCTCCTTCTGGATGAATCCACTTCGTATCTGGAGCTTCTCCCCAAGCCTCCCACGAAAAAGTAGGAGGAGAGCCAGCGCCCAAGGGCATCGTCCGAATATAATTTATCTTTTTGTGATAGATTGGGATTAAGTTTTGATAATGACTCTGAGGAATTTCTAAATCAAATTGTTTAGCATCAGAAAGCAGCTTGGGCAAAATAAGCTCCATACCTACCGGCAGATCTTCTGGCACTATTGATTCCCAATTATGGTGATGTTCCCGAAGAAATTTCAAACCACGATCGATAATTTCTTTTGATTTACTGAACTCTGGATAAGCCGCAAAAGCAAGTATTGCGGCGATAGTAGGAATATCACGAGTATGAGACCGCACACCGCGCCCCCAACCACCATCTGCAACTTGCTGGTCAGCAAGCCACTCCAATGCAGGTTCCGTACCTTCTTCAGGTGGGCAAAATCGCAAAGTTTGCGCTGTATCATAAACAGAAGCGCTCATGCCTCCACCTTGGTATCCCAGAGTTGCAATTAGGTTGCATAGATCCCCAATCTTTCTTTTTGTTAAAGACTTCATTGTAGTCTTAACCTCCAATATTTAGTCTAACTTGATTAGGGTGTTCAAAATGTAATTGTTCTGGTTCGCTTTTATTTTACTTTAAATTCACACAATATATAAAAAATCAGACCAAAATCTAAAGATTCATCAGGATCTGTTAATAAAAAAATACGCTTGTGTAATACACTTTACGTCATATATCGAGAATTGATTCACACAAGAGTAAAAGAACCACCTTCTCCTCCTATTTCTAATGTGTCTAAGCTTTGGCAAATTCGCAGGTAATTTGCCAACTGCCTAAATCTAAGCGAATGACAGAGTCAGAGAACTTGAGAAGGTTTCTAAAAGTTCACTTCCTCTAATAGATATAGAATTAACCCACGACGGATTCAATGCAGACTTGAATAATAAGAATAGTATTTAATTAACATAAAGATATTTTTTATTCGCCTACAGAGACTTCGCTCAAATGATTACTAACAGACTTCTTTCTATCCCCCAATTTGACGAGACAGAAATCAAACAAGTTGAAAAATATCTTCGTATCATTATCCATATGAGCCTGGCACTAAATTCTATTTATTGCCTCATCATTTTTTATTCACTAGACAATCCAATAAAGCCCTTAATAGCCAATGGTGGATTATTTTTCGTACACATATTTTCACTGTTTTTGCTTTACAGAAAACAAGTTAAGAATGCAGTAATTTTTAATTTAGCAGGGGCATGGGTGTGTCTTAGCCTCATGCCATTTTTCTGGGAAGGGGATTTAACACCAGCGATTTTAGGCTTTTTTATCATTATTTTGTTAGCAGGCTTATTATTAACAAGCCGCTGGGCTTATTTCTTCACTTTTCTTAGCATCTTTTATGCAGTTTTTATTCTGATTATCGATGCCACAAGTCAATTAACTAAATCTGCCGTTGAGGGCACGCCACTGTATACATGGGGAGGGTTTGTCATCGCAATTCTAGCCTTGGTTATTATTTATGAACTATCAACAGAGAAGCTGAACCATGCACTAGATACGTCCCGCCGAAACATCGTCGCGCTAAATGAAAAAAATAAGTTGCTCCTTAAAACTCAACGAGCTCTTCAAGAAAATGTATTTGAACTGTCTCGAGCAGAATCGGCACTAAGGCTTAGCCAAAAGCATTTACGGACTGTGGTTGAAAGCGCACCAGTTATCCTCTGGACGTCTGATACAGAAGGACGCATGACATTGTTAGAAGGCAAAACGCTTTCAGATATTCAGATCAAAGCCAATCAGTTTCATGGGGAAACGATTTTTGATGCATTGGGTGAACGAGTAAAAAATTTAGATTCAAAGATAAAAAGCGTACTTGAAGGAGAAACAATTGTCTCAATTGAAAAGTTACGCGGCCGGATTTTTGAAATTCATTTTTCGCCACTATACGAGCAAGAAGCCGTTAGTGGAATAATAGGGGTAGCGATCGATATTACGGAAAGAGCGCAGGCTCAAGATGCGATGATATATCTACAAAAAACTGAAAGTCTAGGGGTCTTGGCTGGGGGTATTGCGCATGATTTTAATAACCTATTAGTTGGCATTCTTGGGCAGGCATCTGTAGGTCTATATAAGATGGAGGCTTCGCATCCATCGAGAAAACATATTGAAAAAGCGATTCTAGCAGCAGAAAAAGCGGGAGGGTTAACGAGTCAGTTGCTTGCTTACTCCGGCCGTGGTCAATTCAAAATACATAGTTTAGATTTAAACGAGTTGGTTAGGGAGAATATCAATTTGTTCCAAACCGCTTTATCTAGAAATGTAGGGTTTCAAATATCGCTACATAATACCCCCCTTATCGTTGATGGAGATATGGCCCAATTGCAACAGGTTATTATGAACTTAATCATCAATGGTGCAGAGGCCATTGGCCAAAATGCAGGAGAGATCACAGTAAAAACATCTCTAAACATTATTAAAGACAATAACAATCAAAAAGATTGGGCAGGAAATTCCCTACCTGTTGGAACATATGCTAAGCTTGAAATTTCGGACACTGGTCGCGGTATGATAAGCAGTATTCTAAAAAAGATTTTTGATCCATTTTTTACAACCAAAAATACAGGTCAAGGGTTGGGATTAGCGGCCGTACAAGGCATCATAAGAGGGCACAATGGCAGTTTGTATGTTTCAAGTGAAGTCAATGTAGGCACCACCTTCCAAGTGCTTTTGCCACTATCTGCGGAAGATATGGTTCAAACAAAAACCTCAGAATTACACCCAACTAATTTGTCCGACCAAATTTCCACCGTTCTACAAGTCGATGATGATCAATCCGTCTGTGAGGCGTTAAAAGATATTCTATCAACTCAAAACATCTCTGTCTTATCTGGCCTTACCCGCCAGCAAGGAGTAGAAATTTTTCAGCAGAATCATAAAGATATAGATCTAATTATCTTAGATATGACGATGCCTGGTTTAGGTTTAGAGAAGGTAGTCGGTCAATTAAAGGATATTGATTCTGAGACCCCTATTATTCTTTCTTCAGGTTTTGATAAAGATGAAGTTGCTGGGCAAATAGATCCTGAGCTAATTCAAGGCTTTATTTCTAAGCCATATTCAGTCGATTTTTTCGTATCACAAATAATAGAGCTGTTAGACATTGACCCAGCCGGCAATGAAAATAGCGAGCATGATGCGAGTCAATAACTTTTCAAATCCCATTTTAAGCCGTAATTACCTTTTGAATCTGTGAAAAAACATCCCATAATCTTTTACCTGTGCTTTCCGCTACTAGCGATTTTGGCCTGCAATGCCCCTATTGATAGGTTACAGCCACAGAGCGAAACCGTTGTCCGGCCGACTATTGGCCCCCCACCGACATTAACTCCACTTTCTATCCAAGAGTCAGAATCTGTTGTTGTCACAGCTATCATGGTCCCGTCTAATACGCCACCACCGCTTGAAAGCTACACGCCAACAGTAAGGCCCAGCCCTACCAAACCATCACCTACACCCCCAAACGCACTTCCAACTGTCACCTTAAATCCAGAGTTTGAGAACACTGTCACATCTCAAGATAGGACGCCCCAAATCAATACACCCATTAAGTTATTTACATACTATGAATGGGGGATTTTTAATGCAACTGAAGAAGCAGGCGCTACAAGCTCAGGCACAGCTACAGCTGAAGGAACTGAGGTTACATACGAAGAAGTTTATCGAGAGTTCTATGAAGGTAGACTGGTCCTAGTTGGCCGGGGTGGCTCAGATGTTTTTGCTTATTACGTTAATGGAGAACGGATTTCCGGCGCGTTTTACTCACTGTCCCTAGAGAATTGCAGTGAGCAATCATATATGATTACAGTTCAGTCGCTAAATAGTGAGCCTATTGAACAAGAGGCAACTGTCAAAGCCCCTTGCCTCCAAGAGCCTTAAAAACTTATCCGCCAATATGTGAGGTGTCATTTAGTAAAGTCAGCTGAGCCCACCCCTCTTTGATCACGACACGGCTTAATCCGGTATTCCCACCAAGTGAAAATGGTGCATAGATCCGATCAGGAATTTCAAGAACATGGGAAATCAGGACGCGCAGCGAAGCACTATGTGAAACAACGGCAGTTGTTTGTCCCGTATGCTTTTCCATAATTCGGGCAAAAGCACTCACGACACGCTTCTTGAAAACCGTATAAATTTCACCCTCACGCGTCTCTACAAACTGACGAGGTAAAGTTAGATGCGGATATTTTTCAGCAATTTCTACACGGGTTAATCCCTCAAGTTCGCCCAAATTACGCTCGCGCCAGCCTGCATCTAAAATCGGTTCCAATCCTAGAGAATCACCCAAAGTTGCCGCAGTCTCAGCCGCACGTTGTAAGTCACTGCTATACAAGTTTTCAATCGGCCAAGAAACCAATCGAGCAGACAAAGCCCGTGCTTGTGCCTTGCCCGTAGCATTCAATGGAATATCAGTATCGCCTTGCCAGCGTCCTTGTAAATTCCAATCTGTCTGCCCGTGCCGAATAAGTATAATCGTTGTTGGTCTTTTGATTTCCATAAAGCAATCTTATCCTAGCTTAAAGAGAACAGCTATTTAAACTCAACTTCAAACAGTCTAGGCCACTGCTTACCTGTCAAATAAAACCGGCCTGTTTCTGCATTATAGGCGATCCCATTCAACACTTGACGCCCTGCTTGCAAAGTCGCTTTTTCTTCATCTGACAACATCCCAGAAGCGTCAATCTCCAACTCAACATTCCCTGTTTCAGAGCTAATCCCAACAATCTTGTCAGACTTCCATAAATTAGCATAGATTGTTCCGTCGACACATTCCAGCTCATTAATCTGAGTCAGTGGTGCTCCACTAAGGGTCACAAAAATCTCACCGGTTGGCTCGAAGGTGGTTGGATCACGACTCACAATCCGTTGTGACCCATCACTCATCCAAAGTTGACCATTGCTTTCGTCGTAACAGAGCCCCCATCCTTGCCCCGTATAGTTAAACCGGCCGATTTCAGCAAATGTTTCTCGATCAAAAACTAAAGCCGTTTGTGCTTGCCAGGTCAGCATAATAATTTTGTCGTCAACCAAAGCAATCCCTTCAGCAAAAAACGTCTCGTCAATAGCCATCTGCTGGACAGGTTGACCATCAGCTAAATTAACTTGGTACAAAGCTGATTGGCCCCGTAATCCCCCAGACTCATATAAAAAGCCATTTGTCCACATCAGCCCTTGAGTAAATACACTTGTACTATGTGGGTAACTGTTAACGACCTCAGTTTGCAACAGCTTAGGAGCAAGCACAAACTCAGGTTCAGGATACGGAAGAGCCTGTGAAAGCGCCTTTGCAGGGCTTGGGTAAGCAATTGGAGGTACGCTCGTCGCAATGATTGGAGAAGGGTAAGCGGCCGACACAGGTGAGGGTGGCAGGCTTGTTGGAATGGGTTCTTCTTCTGGCAATTGGCCAGGGGCACAACCAACAACCAACACAATAAAGAACAACAGACAAATACAAGTCTGTAGTCGACCTACTTTATTCGCCATCTACTTCAGGTACCTCATAAAACAGAATCAAAGTTCGGCCGTACTTACGCTGGTCAGTCAGCTTCAGGTGCTTTGGCCGCCACCCACCGTCACCATCTTTAAAATTCTCATGAGGGTCAATCTGAATAATCACTTGCCCATATTCGCGTAAAAATTTATCAGGATCACCATCAATTATTTCAAGCGCCTTCTTCCATAATTCTAAATATTGGGGAGGGGCTACAAAAATAAAGTCAAACTTATCATGGTTTGCCTGCCCACTTCCAATCCGCTCCAAAAATGAAAATGCATCTGACTGCAGCACCTGCGCGCCACCAATTAACTGGCAGTGTTTGAGGTTTTCATAGATGGTTCGGATCGCCGCCTTGGTCATATCGATAAAGACAACTTCTGTGGCGCCACGACTCAACGCCTCAATTCCAACCTGACCTGTACCTGCAAACAAATCAAGCCAGCGAGTACCCTCAGTCTCTTCGCTCAAAATATTAAACAAGCTTTCTTTAACTCTATCCAAGATCGGCCGGGTTGTATCGCCCGGCACGCTTTTTAATTTCCGCCCTTTGGCACTACCACTAATTACACGCATATGTTTATCCAGTCGTTCACTTCTGACCCACTATAATCGTCTCAATTTGTATGACATCATCTGCAACTGAACCGTCGGCCGCCAAAACTGGCAATCGCCAGCCCTCGTCTGATACCCATAACCCGGCCGAGAGCATGTACTCGCCTTCAGGCAAATCATTCGGCAAGCTTAACTGGTGAATATCAGTTACATATTTATCCGTAGTCCAACGACGTGTTGGAAAATCACCAGGATTCAGTTTATCAGATTGAACAGCAATATTCCCATCACCGTTCAACGGGATTAAATGTACAAACACCTGAAAATCAATCTTCGGTTTCACTTCAGCCTGCCAATAAAGAGTCAAGCTTAGCCCGTCACCCGGTTCAACCACTTGCTGATCTAAATCGTAAGCAAGCAGTTCAATCTGCCGATCAAGGCTAACATTGATTGGGAACTCGGCCGACTCAACAACTCCATCAGCCGACTCATAACGAAAGTATCGGCCTGGAAGCAATAACGTAATCACTACCAAAACCACCAAACCACCTAATGCCGCTTGAGGAAGATGATCCAAGCCTAAATCAGTAGGCTCGCTTTTATTTCTAGTCGAAAATGGCATTAAATAACTAAATCCGATGAGGACAATCAATGCCAACCCACTTACCATCCATCCAATTATTCGAGCAGGAGTTGTTCCAAATTCAACGTCAACTGTTTGATCTCCCGGTTGTAGTGAAATCACGATAAACCCTTCAGGGTCACCAATTTGATGCTCAACAGGTTGATTATTAACCTGCACCTGCCAACCAGGAAAGTCAAAAAGAAACAGACGTAGCGAAAAAGGCTTTTCGGCCGTCACGTGGTAACGAAAATGAAGGGGGGAAACAACCTCTTGTTCAGCAGTCGCAAAATCGGGCAAGCTATATCGATTCACTCGATCTGGTGATTCATTATTTAAAAGCGATTCAATCGTTTCGTTGGCGGGCGGAGGCACAGTTTGCACAGTTGCCGGAATAAAGTCAGCCGTCGAAGTTGTTCCCAACCAGCGCCCCTTTTGTTCTTGAAAAGCAACGGACGCCAAGTCAGTTGGCCCAAAATCGGTCCAAGGGGCCACCTGCATCAAAGGCACGGCAAAAAGTAACGTCAAAGCCAGCACCCCACCTGTTACGCGCCAATCAACACGCCTAAATAGCGACCCACCCCCAATTGCCAGAGCAATCGCCGCCGGACCTAGAAAACGCCATGGGAACTGAACAAACGGCAATACGGGTATCGTGCGCCAAAATAGCGTTGAAACGGGCAGTGTAAAAAACAAAATCCCAAAACCGATCAACAGCCAAAACAATTGCTCTTTGTCTTCAACCCGACGCTTACTAATTACGCGCCAGCCAACCCAGACAAATAAGGCGGCAAATAATACTGCCTGTATGAAACCTAAATTAAACTGAATAACCGATTGTGATGCTCCCCAATCGATGCGATGTGAAAGTGCAAAAAGCTCGCCCAAAGACAGGAAGTGAGATGACCATGAAAAATGGCTCCCTTCTTCTCCCACTAGGGTGTTTAGATTAACCAAGTTTCGCTCAAGAACGACCGGTATCCAGAAGAACATTGACATACCGATGCCTAATCCAAACGCAAAAAATGGAGCTAGTTTTGCAGCCGTCCAGCGCTGCACAGGATCATCCAAGTCAAACCACCAAATTGAAAACAGCCAAACAACCAGTAGCCCACTACCAATCATCGCCATTAGATTATGACTCAGCACAAACGCCGCAACAGCAAATGCTGAAAGAAGAAAATAGCGTTTTTGTTGACGCTGTTGCAATCGGCCGAAAAAGAATAGGCACAGTGGCAGTAGCCCCAAACTGAAAGACTCAGCCAAAACGCCACGGGCGTGTGGGTCAACATACTGGATATAGGGAGCTGTGCCGTAAAGCGCGGCCGCTAAAAGTCCAGCAGCGGTTCCCCATCGATCTCGCACAAATCCAAAAACCCCTAAGCCCCCTGACAGAAGCCCCAACACAAACAAAGTTTTAACCGCTTCAACTGGCCCAACCTTTGGCAGAAAAGCGATAACAACGCCTAAATAGTAGGAAAAGGGAGAGTAGTAGTTAAAAATCGGATAACCAAAGCCAAAATAAAAATTAGGCGCCAAGCGAGGATAAATTTCGCCACCTCTTACTAAGCGCTCTAATTCAGCTAAGCGAAAAATATGCAGCTCCGCATCGGTTGCTACAGGCAGTGAGTCTCTACTAATAAAAGGCCAAATCACCGGCACCATGACAAGCAGGGCGGCAAGCCATGAAAGTTTAGGAAGATGTTTTTTCAATATAATCGCAGCTTTTCTCTTCGCTTTTTCACTACAAACACAGGCTCAAATTCGGCCGAAATTTTATCACAGCCCGCCTCATATTTGGCAGAACATTATCGATTCAATGGGCAGACGCATGCTTAGCGTCAGCAAAGCCCTATTCAAAAAAAAGAGGCCACCCTATGGGTGACCTCTAAAAAGATCTAATCTATGAGCTGAAGAGAGGGTTACTCGCCACTGCTCTCTGGGCTTTCGGCCGTACCTGCATCTTCTGATTCAGCAGGGGTATCAGGCATGATAACGTCTTCTAACCCTTCAGCTAAACCAGCTTCAGCCAAGGCACGATCGATTTCAAGGTCGAACATTTCCATAGCTGATACTGTTTCTGCCTCTTTGCGCATTTTAGCTTCGGCCGCACCAGCAACCAACATGTCTAAAATCGCAGGATCAGTGTTGTCATCAATCAAGATACGAGATGGGTCAAAGTTTTCTGGGTCGAATTCTGGTTCTTCCTCAATTATCTCTTCCACATCTGCTTCAGTCTTGTAACCCGTTCCAGCTGGGATCAACTTACCGATGATCACATTCTCTTTTAAGCCAGCTAGCTTGTCTTCTTTACCAGCAATTGCAGCCCCAGCTAACACTTTAATCGTGTGCTGGAACGAACTGGCTGACAAGAAGCTTTCTGTCTCAAGAGAAGCTTTACTGATACCTAAGATAACCTGTTTCGCTTGTGCTGGCTGACCGCCTTCTTCGACAACTTCATCATTCATGACTTGGAAGTCGTATGTGTCGATCAATGAGCCTGGAAGCAATTCAGTGTCACCTGGATGGGTAACAGTTACACGGCTAAGCATCTTACGGATAATAACCTCAAAATGCTTGTCGTTAATATTCTGGCCCTGTGGCTGATAGACCTCTTGCACTTCGCGCAAAAGATACTCAGTTACTTTATCGCGGCCCTGAACCTCAAGAATCTTATGTGGATTCTTTGAACCTTCAGTCAAACGATCGCCAGCTTCTACTCTATCACCAACCGCAACTTTCATAATCGTTCCGGCCGGAGTTTGGTAATCATGTTCTTCACGACTTTCGTAAGCAATCGTGACTTGTTCTTTCCCTTTCTCAGTTACGCGTCCAGCATGACGAGCAGTAATTACTTCGTCATCCTTTTCAGCGAGAACCTCACCGACTTCAACTTCACCGTTTTTCTTAACAGCAACTTTGAATCCTTCAGGAATCTCGTAAACGTCATCAATAATTTCTTGGTTGGTCACAATCACGTGACGTGCACCATCGATCATCTGAATGTCTACAATACCATCAATTTCGGTTAGTACCGCTTCACCCTTTGGTTTCTGTCGAGCTTCAAAAAGCTCTTCAACACGAGGGAGACCCTGTGTAATGTCACCACCGGCCGATGCTGTACCGCCAGTATGGAAGGTTCGTAGCGTTAGCTGCGTACCCGGTTCACCGATCGATTGAGCAGCGATAATACCTACCGCAACACCCATCTCAACTTTGTGACCATTAGAGAGGTCCATACCGTAGCATTTTGCACAGATTCCAGGACGTTGCTCACATGTCATTGTCGAGAAGACATAGACATCTTGAACACCCGCTTTCTGGATCTCCGTTGCCATTTCGTCAGAAATCATCTCGCCGGTTTCAATTAAGATTTCACCAGTTTCAGGATTAATGACATTATGAGCAGCAGAACGGCCATAAATGCGATCGGACAACGTCTGTTTACCAAAGTTATCAACTGTTTTGATCCAAACACCTTTCTCGGTACCACAGTCATCACCTGAGACGATTAAGTCCTGAGCAACGTCTACCAAACGACGAGTTAAGTAACCCGCGTCAGCTGTACGGAGAGCCGTGTCTGCCAAACCTTTACGTGAACCATGAGTTGAAATAAAGTATTCAAGAGCGGTCAGACCCATACGGAAATTCGAAGTAATTGGGACTGGGATAATCCGACCATTCGGGTCAGCCATCAAACCACGCATACCGGCCAACTGAGTAATCGGGCCAAAGCCACCTTTGGTAGATCCCGATAATGCCATCATCGCAATTGGACCACGTAAGTCCATTGAATCACGAACAGCCATCTCGACGTCTTCTTTGGCTTTATTCCACTGCTCAATCGTACGTTGGTATTGCTCATCTTCAGTCAATAGACCACGACGATACTGGCGATCAATTTGATCTACTCGACCTTGTGCTGCGTCGAGAATTTCAACACGCTCTCCAGGCACAGACAAGTCGTAAAGATTCATCGTAGTACCAGAAACAGTCGCGTATTTGAAACCAATATCTTTGATGCGGTCAGCCGTCCGAACCGTAGCCTTATCACCTAAACGGCGATGGATGCGGTCAAGTAGCTTATTGACTGGCCCTTTCGCAAGCGGTTCATTGAAGAAACGGAACTCACGAGGTAAAGCACGATTAAAGATTACACGCCCGGCCGATGTTTCAATCACATTACGGCGGCCGCGATTGTCTTCAAATCGTTTGCCGTCTTCATCAAAGAATGTCGTGACTTGAACCTTGATTTTGGCATGAACATGAATCATGTCTAGCCCAAAGGCGTGTTCAACTTCATCCATATTAGAGAAGATGCGCCCTTCGCCCTTTAAGCCATCAAAGACTTGAGTCAAGTAATAAACACCCAAAACCATGTCTTTTGAAGGACCAACAATCGTGGCACCATCAGATGGTTTTAGTAGATTGGTCGTTGAAAGCATCAACTCAATCGCTTCTTTTACCGCACGCTCTGATAGAGGTACATGTACCGCCATCTGGTCGCCGTCAAAGTCAGCGTTAAAAGCTGAACAAACAAGCGGGTGAAGCTGAATCGCTTTACCTTCAATAATTTTTGTCATAAATGCCTGGATACCTAATCTATGCAATGTTGGTGCGCGGTTCAAAAGAATCGGCCGGCCTTGAATACATTCTTCAAGAACTTCCCAAACTTCTGGTGGCTGGCGTTCGATGACGCGTTTAGCACCTTTCACATTGCTGGCATATCCGTAGCTGATCAATTTGCTAATAACAAATGGGCGGAATAGCTCAAGAGCCATGATCTTTGGCAGACCACATTCACCCATGCGTAATTTTGGACCCACAACGATTACTGAACGGCCAGAGTAGTCGACACGTTTACCAAGAAGGTTTCGGCGGAAACGCCCCTTCTTACCTTTTAACATGTCTGACAATGACTTGAGTTCACGACGGCCGCGGCGGCTTAACGCCTTTCCACGATGGCTATTGTCGATCAAGCTATCAACCGCTTCTTGAAGCATACGCTTTTCATTACGGATAATTACATCTGGTGCACCGAGCTCTAAAAGACGTTTTAGACGGTTGTTCCGATTAATCACTCGACGATAGAGGTCATTTAAGTCAGAGGTCGCAAAACGACCACCATCTAATTGAACCATCGGCCGAAGATCGGGTGGAATAACTGGCAACGCTTCTAGAATCATCCATTCAGGGCGATTGCTACTTTTGCGCAGTGACTCGACTACCATCAAACGGCGTGTCGCACGTTTTGCAGCCTGTTTTGAGCGGCTTGTCCGAACTTCTTTCCACAATTCACGAGAAAGCGTTTCGAGATCAATATCTTTCAAAATTTCTAGGAAAGCTTCTGCGCCCATCCCAGCTTTGAAAACATTGCCGAACTTGCTCTTCATGTCACGGAATTCAGTTTCAGTTAAGAACTGACCTTTTAACAAACTACCAAGCTGTTCTTTTGTTGTTTGCGCACGGCCGCGCAATTTCTCTAAATCAGCACCCAATTGGTCCCGCATAGAAATTGAAACAGTTGAAGCTTCTTCACGCAGTTGCGCGATCTCACGCTCAAGATCAGCACCATGCGCTTGGCGATCAGCCTCATTTTCAGCCTGAATTTTGCCTAAGCGGTCAGTTGTAACTGACTGAACCCGAGCAACATGCTCAAGACCAATCGTGTCACCAGATGCTGCAATCGATTCGCTGTCAAGGACCACATCCTCTTCAGCCGCTTTGCCCGTCATATTTTCGAGACGGCGTTCAATCGCTTTAGCTTCTTGGACCGCTTCATCTGTAGAAGCTGCCAAACGCTCATCAAACGTTTCTTTCAAACTGCTCATTTCAGCTTCAAGGTCAGCTAAACGGCGGTTGATTTCTGCGTTTTCATGATCGATTTTTAACTGCAACTCTTCGTCAGCCCGCATTTCAGCTTCATCAAGCTCTTCCTGCAAACGACCCAAAGCCCGTTGACGCGCTTCATCGTCAACAGAAATAATCACATACTGAGCAAAGTAAAGAACTCGATCAAGATTACGCCTCGAAATGTTAAGTAACAATCCAAGGTAGCTTGGCACACGGCGGGTGTACCAAACGTGTGCAACAGGAGCAGCCAGTTCAAGATGGCCTAGTCGCTCACGACGCACAGAGGAACGGGTGACTTCAACACCACATTTGTCACAGACGATTCCCCGATAACGAATGTTTTTGTATTTACCACAATAACATTGCCAGTCTTTGGTTGGACCAAAAATAGCCTCACAGAAGAGACCGTCTTTTTCTGGACGCAGACGACGATAGTTAATTGTTTCTGGTTTGGTTACCTCTCCATAAGACCAACCACGAATATGGTCGGGTGAGGCGAGACTGATGCGAAGCGATTTGAATTCAGTTGTTTCCACTTGGGAACCTCCCTGAGCGAGTCAGTATGTTTATGCCGATCAAAAGTTAACTAGCAAAATAGATTTTTTGCTAAATTGATGTTTATTAGCCGTGCAGATTAAAGATAATTTCACAGAGACAGCAAAAGAACAGATTCGGGCGAACCTGCCTTTTTGACGCATTATTCGTGTTTTAAGATTTTGATCTCAGTTGTGAATTGTCCTGTAAGGGGGTGTATCTCTAACCCATACAACAACACGGAGCCTAAACGCACAAAAGAGCGTTAGGTGTTTTCACCAACGCTCTGCAAGTTTCGACTGTGTTATTTTTGTTATCACGTTTTGTAATTATATGAGAACGAGGAGTATCGTCAACAAAATTGCAAGCTTTTAATCCTAATTTTTTCATTCTCATATGTCAATACCCAAAAGCTTGCCCTACAAACTAAGTACCCGGCCGATTTTTTGCAACCCACCGGGTACTTGATATGAATAGTCAAGCCTATTAGTTAATCACCCGAACAACCAGGGATGGGCATCATCGTCTGGCCACAGAGACTTTGCGTCGACGACTGGTTGGATATTAAAGGCAAATACAGCCAATATCCAATTTCCAGTGTCGTTGTCCCATTTGAACCTAAGTAGTAGTCGTCTTCTACAAATGTTGCTTCGATTTGATATTCACCAATTGGCAACACCTGATTAGAGATGCTATTGATTATTACCTCACCATTGGCATTTGTACCGACAGCTAGTTCATAAGTCTTATTCGTATCAACGTTTGTAAATGTGAACCAAACAAAACGTTCGGGAACAACACGTCCTTCACTATCTGTAAGTATTAACCTCAATCCAAAGTCAGCGCCAGGCTGAGCTTTAACCCCAGAAGCGAAAGTAGCATTGGTTGACTGACGGCTTAGAGCAAATTCCTGCTCACTAAATGACTCGTCATATGCAGTTGAGCCAGAATAATCCACTTGGATATTAAATTCACCATCATCTGGCAGAGTTATGAGCTGAATTCGTATCTCAGCACGGCCGTTTTCGTCTGTTACGCCAGAGTAACTTAAATCACCCAAACTAATTGAAACTGTTTCACCTACAACCGGCTCTTGCGTGTCTTTAGTCAGCAATGTCACAACGATTGTGATTTCACTTCCATAACTAGCACTTGTTGGAGCCGTGAAGGTCACCTCGGTTTGCTCTAAATCTTCATCTGTTTCCATTTCGGTTAGAGAAATATCGGCTGGATCAACATCTGGCTGATAATAATCTCCACTGTTCGTGTCCATCGTTACCATACCAACCGCATTTACCGCTTGTACATAGAATCGGACACGACTTGGATCGGTGCCATTCAAATCTCCGGCCGTAATGGTTCCGGTCCATTCAGACGACTCGAGTATATTTTGGTCCAAATCGAGTGGAAGCCATTCACCATGCAAGCTTGAGCCAATCAAACCGGTATACATAATCCAAACTTCTTGGACACCCAATAATGGCTCTGTCGCTAACAATCGCAAAGTGACTGAGTTGTCTGGATTCACATCTGAATAGACCTTAGCAATAGATGGCGGCCCAATTAATGCATTGCTGGTTGTGTCTGCATTGTAGTAAACACGGAAGTCCATATCGCTATAAGTTAACATCGTGCCTAAGTATGGCTTGGTGCCAACGACTTGATTCGACTTATACTGTGCACCTGTCATATTCAAGCGTGTCTGCCCGCTCACAGGATCAGCGATTGTGCCGAAGTAGTTCATCTGAATTGGCTTAGCCGGATAGAAAAAGTCTGATCTAAATGCCTCATGAATGCGAGACCCCTCCGTGTTAGCTTGGCTTGTAAGAGGGAACAGATTAACTTCGGCCGAATATGTACCGCCTCGAATACCGACCCCACGCACCACACCTTCGCTGTTTCCATCTGGATGGCTTACATCAAATGTAGACGCTGGCAAAATCGGGAATCCTGATCGGGTTGAATATCCAGAATCACCCTTGTAGTAAATCGCATTTAACGTGACCGAATCATCAATCGTTTTGAGAACTTTTGTCATACGTGTCAAGTTAAGGGAAGCGGTCACATCTGCATATTCTAGGTTTGTAACTTCACCAGGTGTGCCTGGGTCCACGTCTACTAAATCACTTGATTGAACCAATCCACTCACTGGCATACGACCTTCATCACCGCTGATTGCAGTCATTTCAACTTCAAACATCGGTAGACCAAAAAGAGTAGAAACCAGAATTGTTTTCTCGAATACTCCGTCAACTTCAACAGTCGTGTCCAAAAGATATTCTTGTTTGGCGGCAACCAACGCTTTACCGATAGGAACTGGACCGCCTTTACGCAATTCACGCGTAAAGTTGATATACAGTCGCTCTCCATATTCGGTTAGGTCAGCATCACCATATTGGTACCCTGTGCCTGCAATCAAATGTGCACCTTTTTGAGCGAATGCTTGGGCCCAGTCTAGGTCAAAGTCGATCTCATTAAGCGCAGGAATGCCGTGTGGATTGACATAGTTGTATCCTGAATGGCAGCCGCTACTAAAGTTGACTGAGTTAGTTAGATCAACGGGTGAGTTCACTAAATCAAGTGTAGAAACCTGGGTCTCATAATCGGCCGCATCTGCACCAACATGGCTAAAGTGACCGGCCAAGTAGCTAATATCATAACGAGATTGGTTCAACCATTCTTTACGCATGTCATCGGCCGTCCAAACTTCCGTTTCATCTGTTAATACATTAACCGTACTGCCATTACCCATACCAGCCTTCAGATCTTGTTCAACAACCTCAGTGCCATCTTTTAGGAACTCATAAGTTGATAAAAAGGCGCTTTGTGGGGTTAAGCCACGCGATCCACCCAAATAGGTATCAATCATGAAGTTAACGTCTGAAGCTGTTTCTACTAATCGGCCAACCGGAAGATTTGGAATTGGCAATTCGTTTTCTTGTAAACGAATCGTCTTATTTGACCCATAAGCATCTTGGCTCAGCAAGTAGTCAAGAACCAGAGATGAATAGGAAATATTGTCTTGAAGAATCGGGACATTGTACTCAGACTCTTTACTAATCGGAGCCATGTCAGCATAGCGGAAGAATGGAATCGCTTGATCATTGCCAACAAGCACAATGTACTCGGTCGGGATATAGCTCTCTGCTATATACAAATCAATCATCCCTTTTATCGCAGTCGCATATACATTTTGAGCATATGGGCACTCTGGATAATTTTCAGATTGAGTTCGAGCCGCATTGAGTCGCGCATCGTTAATACCAGCTGTACCAATATCAACAACAACACCATTGACTTTTGAATCGGCGGCCAATGTGCTGAGATTCGTCATCATTGTGGCAACGCTTCCGCTAGATGCCAAAGTTGGGTCACTGCTATTAACAATAATGACCGTCTCATAGCTGCCGGCTGCGGGTGTATGAGAGTACGCCACTAAATCACTGGCAGCTGTAGCTTGATCACATTTACCAACCTCACGTGAAACCTCCACTGTAAATGGTTTAGCTCGATTAAAAGCGCCATTCCGGCCGGTAACCATAATGTAGAAGTCACCTGTCTGATTCCATGTATTGAGCACAATCTTCTCGTCGCTTCGCCCATTTAAAGCCGAAACGCCAACAACACTTTGCAGAGGCGCGTTTGCAAATGCAGCCGGATTAGCAAACGCCGCTGGGTTAGAGAACGCCGCTGGGTTCGAAAACGCTGCCGGATTTGTAAATGCGGCCGGATTAGAGAATGCTGCTGGATTGGAGAACGCCGCTGGATTAGCAAAAGCGGCCGGATTAGAAAACGCCGCCGGATTAGAGAACGCCGCCGGGTTTGAGAACGCTGCTGGGTTAGAAAATGCTGCCGGATTAGAGAACGCTGCTGGATTAGAGAACGCTGCTGGGTTAGAGAATGCGGATGGGTTAGAAAACGCAGCTGGATTAGAGAACGCTGCCGGGTTTGAGAACGCCGTTGTAACTTGCTCTGCTCCCATTCGAGCCAAATCATCCGGTCCGACCAAATCATCGAATGCTTTTTGAATATCGTTAAAAGCAACAAGATCAAAATTAACCGGTGAATCATCTAGACTAATAACAATCTTTTCGCCGGGCTGTACCGCAAACTTGAACCAGCGAGATTGACCTGGAACATCGATATACTGGCTCATCTGTGTCCCAACGATACCCGTTGAAACTTCAGTTAAATCGAGTGTTAATGCTTTTGTCCAGTCGGTATTATTCTCTTGCACCACGTAACAGTTTGAAAATTCTGAAGTATTGTCATTCCAGTCGGTAACTGTGGCACTCACATATTTCCCATTAGGCAAGCTACCAGCGGTTGAGAATGCAAACCCTGCATTCCCTTCTTCGTTAACAACTGATGTGACAACCGACCCGAGGTATGTTTGAGATTGGCCAAAACCACGGCCGCTACAGCTATCGCTACTGAAGAATTCAAGGGTGTAGCTTGGAGCTGGATCTGGGCCAGTGTGTGGCCGGCCTGCAAACAGGCCATTGATTACGATCTCGCCAGGAGTAGCTTCACCCGCCCAATAAATAATAGGGAAGTTTTGCCCATCATTGGTGCCTGTGTCGACATCTTCACTATCGTTTTTATCAACGCCGTTGCTGCCAATATCGATACTCAGCTTGCCATTTTGATAGATCAGGTTTTTGCTAATGAAGTTGTTCGTAGAACTAGCACCATCTACGGAAATACCGTTTTTACCGTTCCCATAGATTTCGTTCCCAATAATTATCGCATCAACTGAGTCGACAATAGCGATACCGTCTCCGCCGTTATTTGCAATGATGTTGCCATCAACATAGACATCATCGGCCGAAATTAAAAGACCTACGGCCGGGCCGTTTTCAATAACCATGTCCCATAACTCAGCACCATCGGCCGAAATTGTCAGGACGGGGCCACTTGCAATTTGTGAACCATCTAACTTGATTTCTCCAGCTTCTGGCTCAACAACTCTTGATTCACTCACCTGCGACGCCCCATCGATAATAAGTGGGTCAGTAATCGCTGGCAGTGAGCTTGTCAAAGGAATCACGTACGGTGCATCACCAGGGAAAGAGAAAGAAATTAGATCAGGCTCACCAAGGTTGCTGCTATTATTTGCTGCATTGATCGCTTCACGAAGTGAGCAATGTGCAAAAGTACATTCACCATCATCAACGTCGTCTAACGTCGACGCATAAAACTCTGGGCCTAACTGCACATCAACATTGGTTAAGATTTCAATGTCTGGTGGTCCAGATTGTGTGTGATTTTGTAAGTAAGAATTTGTAGTAGCAATTAAAGTGGTGCCAGCAACCAAACTTCCAAATGATCCGTTTGTTGTCGAGCCCCCAACAATAAACGGTGTATTACCGTCGCCACCATGTACAATTTTAATCGACCCGCTCCCTTCTAATCCCGATGTATAAACAGAAACTGGAATCCCCGGAACTTGGCCTGTAATTCGAACAAATCCATTTGGTGCTTGAAGAATCGCTTCCCCAGCCACACCTACTTCATCTTGTATGCTAATGCTTTGAACATCGATATCACCATACTGGCTAGACAGGATGATGTCACCATCTGAAACAGGGAGTTGAGACGCTGTATTAGAGCCTCTGGCTGGGCTTCCAGTGAATACTGAAACGGCACCTGCTTCAATATTTCCAAACGCTGTAACTTTTAGCGTGCTTCCGCTAAAGAGCGAGGTATCAACCTCAGAGAAAGTAACTTGACCACCTGCTCCAGGTGCTCTGAAATGAACTGGAGAATAAAAAGTCCAATTTCCTGATTCACCAGCATCTACTAATTGAATATTTCCAGAGCTGTTAGCTCGACCGATATATATCGTTGAAAAATCACCAAATAAAGCGAATAGCTCATTTTGGTCAATCAGGAAATTATCAGCATTGCCAACTGGCTGCAGGAAAATGTCCCCTGAACCGTAAAGGGAAGTGCTGAAATCTGAAGCTATCGATTTATTAAAAGGTTTGCCTGTGGCGTTCAATCTCATATCGCCAAGGCCAACATCTATTGAGGAGCCACTACTAAACACGATGCCATTATTTTGATTTCCGGGATCATTGCCTGCATCACCTACGGCGATAAAATCACCACCATTTGTTGTGACGGTAGTCGAGTTAAATAAGACAACACCACCAACATTACCCCGATTTGCTAAAAGGTTAACATCTAAGGAGTCTCCACCGGCCGTACCATCAAGAATTTCGAAAGAGGACATGACTATGTCATCAGCAGCCCGAATCGTTAATTCATTGAAACCGGTGCCATCATAATCAAGCTCCAATTCGGAACCAATTGACACATCACCTTCTTGGCCACCAGCCCCTGTGTTCGTGAAGATGCGAACATCACCATCTTTCAATGCTTCCTCAATTCGGCTAACCCCAAGAACTGCATTGTTATCATAGGCATAAAAGTCTTGTCCATCTTGGAAAATATTGCTTCCGGTAATGATGGCTGAGCTTTCAATTGAAATGTTATAAGCAGATTGAAATTCGAAAGCGCCAGCATCACATTGTACCGGCCGTGGATAACCTCTTTGATCGTTTGGATTACTGTTACAACCAAATGAGCTACCCACATTGATTGCATTACTAGATTCTGAAATGGCATGGGTCAAAGTTGGCCCACCATTGTCAGCTAAAACAAGATCAAATCCGGTAATAGAGCCAGAAGGAGTTGAAAATTCACAGCTTGCATCATCAACAAAAACAGTCGTTGTAGAAACGGGTTGCGTACATTCTGGACCAGGATTATTAGTTAGAATTGAATCATCAATCGCAATAAAGCCGAAGCTTCCGGGATCAACACCGGCTGCACCCACATTGGAAGCAATGGTAGACATCGTGATACTCGTAAAAGATGATTCAACGCTGTCAGCTTTATCAGCAATTGTTACCCCACCCGTGTCGGCTTTATTGCCTGAGATGGTGGAGCTTGCGATCCGCATTTCTGCGTCACCGGAAAGGGCTTCGCTCAATATTGCAGAAACCAATGCCGCTTCGTTGTAAGCAACTAGACTGCGGTTAATGTCGAATTCACCATTTAAATTGTAAATTCCTCCACCGGAGTTGGACGCTGTGTTCGAAATAATCGCAGAATCATTCACAATAACAATTCCGCCTTCATTAAAGATTCCGCCACCATCTTCACTACCGGCCGTCATGGCTGAGCCATATTGAATAGTTACACCACTAATCTCAAAGTTCGTAGAACTAGCGACATGAAATACACGGTCGATACCTAAGCCAAGCTGAGGGCCGGCCTGAATTATAGTTTGATCAGCTCCAGTACCTTGAATGACGACGTCATCATAAATATCAAGGTCGCCAGTCAGATTGTTGTCTTCACCAGATCCTGGTATAGACAGAATATAAACACCGGCCGGAACCTCAATTGTATCTGAGCCAAAATTGATACTCTCACTCGCCTCTTGAATAGCAGCCCTCAAAGTACATAATCCATATGCATCGGCACAGAATCCATCACCAGGGTTACTATCAACACTATCTAAAGAGCTATTAACAACAAATGTCAAATTTGCTGCTTTTGTTGGTGTCGCGGTTATCCCCAAAAATATAAATAGAACTCCAAAGAGTAGAAGAAATAAAATAATACTTTGCGATTTACGAGTCATAGAAGTTAGCTTTCCAGTCATAATAATTTTCACTTTTGATTCCTTACAACACCGAATCAAGAGTCCTTTAGTTTATTCTTGCGTTTTACTAAAAATAGGTCTCAGGTCAAACAAGGTAGTCTTAACTACGGTGCAATTAGCTTGAACAGATTGCAGAAGCGTTCAAGTATCTGTGTTGGCTACTGATTTTGGTGCGGGGATGAGTTTCAAATTGTGCTTAAGTTGAAACGGAGTTGCAATGGCCCTGCCTTAAACTTCATCGCAGGATCAGGAAACTTTTTAGTTGAATCTAACCTCAACAAAACAAGTCCCAAACAATAAAACTTTAGTTGTGACAGTATACCCTGACTAGTCTCGAAGCGAAGTTTCGGATAAGGAAAAATCTTGTCAATTCACTAAAAATCGCCTCAAATTCCCGCAATCTTAACTTCTACATCATCGATTTTTCTATCTAGAATAGCCACCTATACTTAATCTACGCCAGATAAGTTTGTTTAGATTCCGGTATCATTGTAATTAAATATGATGTACCAAGACAAGACTTGCCGGGGCAATTCAGACCACCACCCTCTATGTTTGAAATAGTCAGCCTTATGCTAGAAAATAAAAATTCTCCATTCATAAACCCTTTATTTGGTGATAATTCACATAAACTCTAAAATTCGACTTTGGCTCCACTTTCTTTAGAGTAAACTTAAACAGCTGTTTTAGCTTCAGCTTTTAGAAAGTCAGGACCATTTTACAAGCTCCAGATTACAAAAATCTAATCAAGGAAACTAACAAAATGGAAAAGATTAATACCTTTAAGTTTGTAGAAGCCGACAAACATCTTTCAGCAGGCGAAAGCGTTTTTTCTCAAGGTGATGAAGCGGATGTCATGTACTTCGTCAAATCAGGCACTGTTGACATTATTCTGCAAGGCAAAGTGATTGAAACCATAGAAGAAGGGGGCATCTTTGGCGAAATGGCTTTAGCCGATAATGAACCTCGTAGCGCCAATGCTGTCGCCAAAACTGACGCATCGTTGGTTAGCATTGATGAAGAATGCTTTGAACAACATGTGCATACGACCCCTTTCTTCGCGTTACAAGTTTTAAGAATCACAACAAAGCGGCTTAGAACACTAATGGAAAGTATTGGCTAATTTATAACCTCAAACATAAAGTACTGTAAGATAATAATTTGATCCTTGATAGTAATTCGGCCGGTTGTTACCTAACATTCTCCTCAACTCTGCTCAGGCCATTCCCCCTACAACAAAACTCTATATTTTCAGACGTATTCACAACCTCAATGTGATTGGTAGCATTTCAAAAGTCCACTTCACAGAGCAAGACCACTTTCCACTCAGCAAGACAGACAATAGCTTTTCAAAGTTGGTCCAGTTACCAATGGGTCAAAGACTTTCCTTAAATGATCCTTTAGCCTGAGGGGTGAGTAAACGTTAGCATACCCAAATCCTCTGCCTAAGCTATATTCATCAGAGAGAGAGCAGTTAATGGCATTATTACTGAAAAAAGTTCTTCCGTGGCAGCTAAGCCCGATTCAACTCATTTGCAGCCAAGCATTTTGCATTGGAGCCGCGCTCATCCTATATATTTCGATTGCAAATGCTCTATTCATTGAGAATTTTGGTTCTGATTTCCTCCCGCTGATATTTATCATTGCGGCCGTCACTATCCCAGCCCTTTCATTTGGATTCAACCAACTTTCTAAACGGCTCACCATTGGCAAGCTAATCCAAACTGTTCTGCTCGCCACCATCGCCCTATTCTTTGCCACATGGGTTTTAAACCTAGTTTTAGCCTGGAAATGGGTATCAATGGCGATGATGGTTAGTTTCTTTTTTGTCACCTCGTACCTATTAAAAATTCAGGGGATGCAAGCCAGCCAGTTTTTTGATGTGCGTGAAATGAAAAACCAGTCTGCCATGATTTTGACCGCATCAATGGCCGGAGTCATTTTATTTGGGCTAACAATTCGGCTATGGTCAACCATTCTTGGTAACCATATTCACCTAATCTTACTCTCTACAATCTTACTATTGGGCCTATATGCTTTAGCCAGCCATACCATAGAAGAATACCCAGACCTATTTAACAAAAAACGTGAAAGCCAAACTGCACTTAAAAAACCGGCCGCACTGTTGCCCTTACTGCGTCAGCCTTTTATTCGGCATATTTTTGCTTATCAGTTTCTGTCTACCTTAGGCACCCAGCTCGTTTTATACGTTTTCCTGCGTCAAGCAAGCACCTTTTTCCAGCAATCTCCGGACAACATGATGCCGTTTTTTGCTAATTTCTTAGCAATTGGGCAAGTTGCGGCCGTTGGAAGTTTGATTCTTGTAGTTCGGCCGCTATTAAAACGCATCGGTGTCAGCTTTGGCTTGATGACCAATCCAGTTGCGGTGCTCACCCTGATCGTCGCCCTACTCATCACGACCCCGCTCTTTCCAAATCGCATTAGCATTATTTTCTGGCTCGCCACCATTGCAATGGCGGTTGATATTGTCTTCTCATTCTCAACCACAGACCCAACACTCCGGACGCTGTACCAGATCATCCCTCCGGCCGAGCGCACAAAAGTAACGGCCGCAATAGAATCAATCAGCATCCCGCTAGCCTTTGGATTTGCAGGCCTAACCCTCCTGCCATTTTCGTTTTACCAGCCGCTCAACCGCATCCACATTTTAATTTATATCATTCTGATCTGCATTTTGTGGCTGATTGCAGGCTGGCAAACCTTCAAACAATATCGACAAACGCTGCACGAGCGGCTCAATCGGCGTATGTTGGACGAAGTGGATTTATCATTAGACAATGCCGAGACTTTTTCACGTGTTGAAGGTCTGATTGGAACCGGCAACCCACCACTTATTCGCTTAGCCCTCAACCTGCTCAAACAAGACAATCATTCAACTTATCACTCACGTTTAAAAGGACTTCTGAATTATCGGAATGAGATAATTTTGTCCGACGTGCTCGCCCGAATTGAAGAAGAGCAACTGCCAGATTTATATTTGACGATGTCAAAGCTGTTTGAGCGGCACAAATCGAATCGGATAAAAGGCAGGCTGCTAAAAACGCTTAGCGCCTGTTATCCTGAAGAAAGTAGCGCATTTGTCCAAGAATATATCGATGATCCCGATCCTGAGATCCAAAAAGGAAGTTTGGTTGGATTAATCAAATATGGGAACGGGCCTGCTGGAGTTGCGGCCGGTATGCGACTCATGAAAATCCAGTCCGATCCAGATATTAAATCACAGCTATTTACGGCCGCAATTTTGGAAGATGTCGGCGTTCCAACCTTTTACGAGCCAATCAAAGAACAGCTTGAACATGCCGAAGCAGATGTCCGCAACGGGGCTTTACGGGCCGCCACAAAAGTCATCAATCCGCTTTTAATGGACGGCATCATCAAAAATTTAGAGTATCAAACGAGCCGTTCGGCCGCCATGGATGCCCTACTTGCCCATGGAGAGCATCTCATCCCAGTTGCTCAAGACATCTTATCGATCAAAAATCATGATGTTAATCGCCAAGCTAAATCCCGTATTACGCGCGTTTTAGGGAAACTTAAAACCGATGATGCGCTCGACATACTTTATGACAATATCGGTCATCCTGACATCGTTGTACGCTCTGCCGTTTTAAATGCGCTACGCAATAGCCAATATCAAGCAGAAACCGATGAAGAAAAAGCGGTTATCGATGAGCAAATTTTAGCCGAGCTGCTGGACGCAGTTTATCTGGTTGCCATCCAAAGAGATATTGGTGAAGGGGATGCGATGGGTCGGCTCAATACGGCATTACAAATCGAGCTGGTCAATATCCGCAGCCGCCTGTTTAACCTGCTTTCATTCATCTACGATCGCAGTACCATCTGGGTCGCACACAGCCATATGGGCTCTTATGGAAAACGAGAGCGTTCAATCGCGCTAGAAACGCTGGATGTCATGCTGACCGATAAACATCAGCAACAAATTTCGGCCGTCATCGATAGCATGGCCCCTCCAGAACAACGTATCCAAGCCTTAAAACGCTGGATTACAATTCCTGAACCACAGGAGCCGCAAGACCGATTAAGATCACTCATCAATTCAGATCAAACACACAGCTGGACACAGGCCTGCGCCATTTACGCCACAGTGAAAGCTGAATTTACACAGCTTGCCCATGATATTGAAAATATAACCATGAGTGACGATGCTCTTGTACAAGAAACAGCTCAATGGGCAGCGGTTCAACTGACTCAACAGCCTGATAAAACAAATGAAACTCAAAGTGGAGAATCACACATGATTACCATTGAAAAAGTAGCGATCCTTAAAGCAGCCAGCATCTTCAACGACACACCTGAAAACGTTCTGGCCTCTGTAGCAGCCATCGTCAAAGAAGTCCCCTTAGGTGCCAATGAAACGTTTATTACCCAAGGTGACACCACATCACAGGAAATGTACTTGGTGGTAGAAGGTGAGGTTGAAGCGGTTATTGATGGCAAGCCGATCATCACGCTAGGGCAAGGGCAAACGGTCGGCGAGTTGGGTATTTTCAATCAGGAAGCGCGTTCGGCCGATGTGCGGACGCTTACCCCTACCCTATTGTTTAGCATTGAACGTGAAGCGCTCAACGAACTGATGGCAGACCGCCCGGAAATTGCTCAAGGCATTATCGGCGCACTCAGCCGTAGGATCCGTGACCAGGGACGTCTCATGTCTCAGTCAGCCTAGTTTTTTAACATACCGCATTAAGCAACAGGTACTGAAAGCGAAGCGTACTGAAAACTGATTACTAAGAACTATTTGGGTACAATCCCATAATGGATCAAATCAAAAATCTAATTCTCGACATGGACGGGGTGCTATGGCACGGCATGACACCTGTCCCTGGCCTACCTGACTTTTTTGAAAAGATCGGGTCACTCGGCATCAACTGGGTCTTTGCAACCAACAACTCTTCCAAAACACGTGAGCAATACGTCTCTAAATTTGCAGGGATGGGTGTAACCATCGACCCGGCCCAAGTAATGACGTCGGCCGTGGCGACTGGCCACTACATGCTCGACAATTTTCCAACTGGCGCCAACATCTATGTGATGGGGGGCGACGGGCTACACCATGGTTTAGCTGATGAGGGCTTTAATGTCTTAGCAGATGACGACTACACAACACCGGCCGCCGCCGTTGTTGTTGGGCTAAATCCGGCCGTAACCTATGAACACATGAGCATCGCCTGCCTTCAGATCCGCAACCATGGCGCAAAATTCATTGCCTCAAATGCTGATAGCACCTATCCGAGTGAACGTGGTTTGCTTCCAGGTGCTGGCGCTTTGGTTTCTGTCTTAAAAACAGCGACAGAGCTAGAGCCAATCGTCGTTGGCAAACCTTATCCGATTATGTATCAGCAAGGTTTAAAATTGCTGGGAGAAGGAGCCACACTTCAAAATACAGCGATGGTAGGCGACCGACTCAACACAGATGTGATGGGAGCGATTGGAGTCGGTATGCGTTCGGTTTTAGTGATGTCTGGCATCACGCAACCGGCCGACCTGAAGACGACGGACCTCAAGCCTGACTTTGTTTTGAGCGGCATAACTGCCTTGGCAGCTGAACTCGAAAAGCACAATTAATTTTATGAACAAGACTGATCTCTATAATTTATCAGCGGCCGAGCTTGAAGCATTTGTTAAAGAGTTGGGGCAGCCCAAGTTTCGATCAAAGCAAATTTGGGAGTGGCTATACCATCACTTTGCGGCAGATCCAGCAGAGATGAGCAATTTGCCTAACAAATTGCGCGAAAGTCTGGCTGACCAAGTGCAAATTGGGGATCTAAAAGTCGTTGTGTCTGAATCGTCTAGCGACGGGCACACGGAAAAAGTGCTTTTTGAGTGCCATGATGGCAACTTAATCGAAACGGTTCTGATGCGTTACGATAAACGCAACACGATTTGCATGAGCAGCCAAGCAGGCTGTGCAATGGGGTGTGTATTCTGTGCTACGGGGCAGATGGGGTTTTTCCGTCATTTAAGTGTGGCTGAGATGGTGGCCCAATTCACTTATTTTGCGCGCATTTTAAAAGAGGAAGACGGCCGAATTTCAAACGTTGTCATGATGGGTATGGGTGAGCCGCTTCACAACTACGACAATACCTTGGCCGCGATTGACCGGATGACCGATCCAACAGGGATCGATTTAGGAAACCGCAAGATTACGATCTCGACGGTTGGGATGATTCCGGCCATGAGGCGCTTTGCTGATGAACAACGCCAAACGCCATTGGCAATCTCTCTACATGCAGCTACAGACGAAGAGCGTAGCAAGCTGATCCCTCCTAACAAACGCTGGCCGATTGCGGATCTCATTGAAGCTTGTCAATATGTCATCGATAAAACCGGCCGACGGATTACCTTTGAATGGGCGCTTATCAATGGTGAAAATGACACGGTCGAGCAGGCTGAAAAGCTAGGGGCCTTAATTAAGGGCATGCTGTGTCACGTTAATTTGATCCCTCTAAATCCAACCAATGGGTTTGACGGCCGGCCGTCTAATCCTGAACGGGTCGAAGCTTTCATCAATAAGCTGGGCGAGTTTGGGGTATCAGCCACTGTGCGTGTACGACGCGGCATCGATATTCAAGCTGGGTGTGGGCAGTTACGAGATCGGGTTGTAAACGGCTAAATTAATCGGTTAAACTTTCAGTTATTAATTTTTTCTGTTTTAGATGTTGGCAAAATAGAAATAAATACAGCCTCTAAAAACAGCTTACTCGCCTTGGAGTCAAAATGAAATATTCAAAGATGGTTCACTTTTGCACGTTATTGTTAACGGTAGCCTTTATTTTCTCAATGCTCACCATCATTTCGTCGGCCGATGCAAATAGCCAAAATATTCCAAACCAAGTAGATCCCTACCCTAGTCCAAATCCACCACAAGGATATCCAGACCCAGGAGCCATTTATTTGCCAATCACTCTAAAATCGCTTCCAGCTGAAAGATAAATCAACATACTAAAAGGGGCCCTCAGTACTCTGAGGCCCCTCTTCTTAAGCATAAGTGAACAAATAGCACACTTTTTTTTGTGTCAAAGTGCCTCAAGACATCACTTGTAAATTTGTTTTATAATGAATTGGTCTGGGGGACAGATGCATTTTCATATCAATTTAAAAAAACAGATAAGCGGAACGAATCGAAAGTCTCAATCCAATTGCAGGCTTGTCGTATTCGACCACAAAAATGGAGTATTAAAATGCTTAAGAAAAGCTATTCTAAAACAGGATCAAAATGTCGGGTTACATTTAAATTACCCCCGGAAGTCAATGCTAAATCAGCAACTTTAGTCGGTGAATTTAATGAATGGGATTACTCAAATAATCCAATGAAAAAATTAAAAGATGGCAGTTTCAGCGCTACGCTTTCGCTTGATGCAGGCGAAACATACCGTTTCCGCTACTTGTTAGATGACAAACGCTGGGAAAATGATTGGGCGGCCGATAATTATTTGCCAAACGAATTTGGAACCGACGATTCAGTCTTAAAAATCTAAATCGTTTTCCAAAGTAACTAAACAAAAAACGGCCGATTGTGAAATTCACAATCGGCCGTTTTTATTTGCCTATTATTTGACGTAGCTTTTGTATGCTAACGAGGCTAAGTTTACTGACCTAATACTGTTGTAATCGCGTCATCAAAAACCGCTTTTGGTTGCGAGCCTAGCAAATAGCCAACCCCTACAAACTCAAAAATCGGTTGACCCGTAATCTGCTTATCACGGCGAATCTGATCGAGCTTTTGGATTTGAGCAATAGCTTCGTCGCTGCCAAAACAAGTTTGGAATTGATCGAGGTTAAGCCCAGTTTGGTCAGCAATACTCAAGTATAAATCAAGGTCACCACTGTAGAGTGCAGATAAATTATCAAACAAAATATCGTGTGCGGTCCAAGCCAGCTCAGGGCTTTGCTGCCCGGCACACTCCATCACAAGCATCGCATTAAAGCTAGCTTGTCCATGATTAACGACTGGCCAAAAAACATATTTGACTTGGCCGGTTTCAACATAATCGGCCCAAAGTTCTTTTTCTACTCCCACCACGTGGGAGCGGCAGTTCGGTCACAAAAAGTCGGAATGATCAATGAGGGTAATTTCGGCCGACTCTGAGCCGTAAAAGAACGCTCCTTCTTCTGTACGGCCGAAAATAACAGGTGAGCTGGCAGCGGTATCAGCCACTTCCTCTTCTTCTACCTCTACCTCTGTCTCAGGCTCTTCAACGACAGGTTCAACCGCTTCAACAACTTCAGTTGCAGGTGGATCAGTCGGTCGTGGCGCTTCGGCCGTGGGCTGAGCCGTTGGCGTGGCTGGTTCTGCAGCGACCTCTTCTACGGCAACAGCTTCAACAACCTCCTCAACCACTGCTTCAACCTGAACCTCAGGCGGGCTTTCAGCTACAATTTCAGCAGCTGGTTCTGGAGCAGGCGTGGTACATGCCGCAACCACCAGCACCAGAACGAACAAGAACAAAGCAAATATTTTTCTTTTCATAATCCTTTTCATTTTTTGTAAATCTTCTTTTCACAAACGGAAAATAGATTCTACTATTTCAAAAAGGTTAGAT
Source organism: Anaerolineae bacterium (assembly GCA_045105475.1). Classification (GTDB taxonomy): domain Bacteria; phylum Chloroflexota; class Anaerolineae; order Promineifilales; family Promineifilaceae; genus WTJY01. The sequence continues at coordinate 11,311 of JBGCDP010000029.1, read as the reverse complement.
GGGGCTTCCTAAAAGCATCTTACATTCCTGTAAGATACATTTATTGTGCGCTAATGATTTGGCCAGCCAACTCAAGCGATGGAGCCCGAATAATCAACCATTCATCGCCAAGTCGTATCGAGCAAATCAAATCAGATGCTTGGCGGCAGCTTGCACCCACATTTGCATCACCGATAACACCCCCATAAGCAGCGTCAGCATAGATGGACCATGCGTCCCCAAAATGATCTGCTTCGGCCGCATTATCCCAACCCGACTTGAAAATTAGAATCGTTTCGTCGTTCAGTGGGTCAGTATCGTTTTTGTCATTGAGATAGACCAAATATCGGTCACCCCCCCACCCTAACGCCCCATAGTTCACATCATCGGGTGACAGTTGCTGACCTAAATATTGCCGAATATAAAACTCTCCCATCACATCGTCACGAATTAAACGCCAGTTTTCACCTAGCAACTCATCGGCCGAATTAATCGAGATTTCCTGCGGCACATCACCCGCATAATATCGTTCTGGATGCAAAATCTGCTCAGTCGAAGTCGGCCGGTTGCTCCACAGATTGGTAACTGCATCCCAACCACCCCGCCCATAGGCATCGGCTACAAATGCAGCCCCCTGCTCATAAGGAAAATAGAACTGAGCGGTTAACACTGGAACCGGCTCAATCGTAAACTGCGTCGGCCGATAAAGTGTCTGAATGATGTTAAACACCTCAATCGCTTCATCATCAGTAAAAAAGCGATCCTGGTATTGTGACTCCAAAAGGTCCGCCTCCCCCTCTGCCAAGGCTCGTAGCGCCAATGCTTCTTCAGACGACAAATCAACATCTCCAGTCGTTGAAAGCTCGCCCAACCCGAAATACTGATCTTGCAAAGCGTGCATCAACTCATGAGCATAGGTATTTTCTTCCAGCACATTAATTTGCCGATCTGTACTCACGATGACAAATTCCTTCGTAGCAGGGTCATAAAAGCCAGCAATACTGCTGCCTGCAAACTCAAGTGATGCTTCGTACAAATCATAGCCACGCTCTAAAAAGTCAAACTGGCTCAGTACAAGCATGTCTTCATACCCATCGGCCGGAGTGTAGTCAAAACTGCGCATGTACTGCTTAAGCTCACCCTGCCCCATCAAATGAGGGTCTACAGGCTCTTTAAGCGCTAACCCGCGCACGGCAGCCACATCTGCCTCGATGCGTGACAGCGTTTCACGATTGGCTTCAACAAACTCGAAATCAATCACGCGCACGTTGCGCTCCGCAATCTCAACCTGATCCCCTTCACGATTGGTCATGATCACTTTGAGAAGATGGAATCCGTCAGAAAGTGGTACCCAGCCTTGGCTATAGGTTACTTCTGTTTGCCCATCAAACTGTTGGCTGAAAATAGTTTGCCCATTATCAAAGATTTGAATATTGCGTATTCCGACCGGATCGCTTACAAAAACCTCGATGATAACCTGTTCGTTTAGGCTCAAACGACTGTTTTCTTCTGGAGACAAAAATTTACCTCCGGCCGGGACTGGTGTGGGAACCAACGTGGGTTCTGGCGTCTGTGTCGGCACTTCGTCGATAACGGCAATCGCTGCCGTCGGAATAAGCGTAGGTGCAATCGCCTGAATAGCGGCCGTTTCTGCCGCACCTCGACGCCACAGCAAAAAGAAGATGATAGCAGCGACAATAAGCCCTAAACCGATAAATCCCATCAGAATCTTTTCCAGATTTCGGTTTAAGCTGCCAAGCGTCGTTTCAAAATCATCTGTTTCGTCAGGATTACCGCTAAAGCGATTATGGACATTCTCATTCTCATCATCGTCAAACATCTACTTTTCCTTTTGTAACATTAGAGTTGGAAGTTAGAAACAAAAACTTGAACAAGTTTCTAGCCAGCTACTCACTCATAATAGTATTAATCAACTGACGTAATTCGGCCGAATCTGACCGGGTAATGACAACGCTATCAGCTGTGATCAGCAAACATTGATCATTCCCACCATTATCCCAACAAGTCGTGCCAGCAACAGCACCCGTTAGCTCTTCTCCCAAGAAGATTTCAGCCCACTTGGTGTAAGCATCTGTAAATTCTGTCAGGTCAGACGGCTCATCCCACACAATTTTAATCACCATGACCCGTTCGTCTGTGGCCTTGTTGTAATACACACCATACCGGTCACCCCCCCAGCCACTTGCGGCCGGATTCACTTCATCTTCTGTCAAAGCCAGGCTCAAGTATTCGATAATATAAAACTCACCAAACACATTTTCGGCCAGCTCTTCCCAACCTTCACCCAGCTCATTTAAGATATCGTCAGTAGGCAACACAACTTCAACAGGATTATCTCCAGCTAGGTATCGGTCTACGTGCAGAATATGCTCAGACGACATCGGTGGCGCTTCCCAAATCTTGCTAACCCCATCAAAGCCATCATCTTCATAAAAGCTAGACAAAAATTCAAGACCACGCACATACGGAAACGCCAGTTGGCTCACCAACACATTAGCGGCCGGAATTGAGTCGGGAATAGAAATAACCGGATTACTATCAGCGTTTTGCTCACCTGTTAGATACCCACCTCTTCTGTAAACAAACTCAACCAATGATGCTTCACCCTCAGCCAACGCACGTAGAGCTAATTTTGCATCATTGCTAAGTGCATCATTTTGCAGATTAGCGAGCGTAAAATATTGATCCTGCAACGCATGCATGTACTCATGCGCGTGCGTCAAACGCTCTTCTTCATCAAGCAGATTATCATCGCTAATCACATAGAGTGAGTCTGTCTCTTGATCATAGTATCCAGCAATAGATGCCCCATACAGCTGGATGAGTGAATCATATAGCGGATAGTTTCGAGGCATAAAATCAAACGCACTTAAGAAAAGCACATCTCGATCCGCATCATCCCGACTAAAGTCATCAAACAAATCAACGGTAATATTTTCTTGCAAATCAAGCTGGCTGATAATGTTGATTTCGATTTCGCCCATCTGCTTTAGATTACGTAGCTCTTGAACGTTTTGCTCGATGAGGCGTAGCTCTGTGTCTAAAAGTGCATCAGGATCGGCTGATTCTACAACCTGAATCTCGATTACAACTGGGGTACTCACCCGGCCGCGGATGGTGCTTGCCAATGCTGAAATTTGATAGCTACCCGGCTCCAATGGGGTCCAAGTCGTCACAGCTATTTCCATCCGAGGGTCAAACGGTTCGCCAGTTAACAATGTTTGATCATTGACCAATATGTTGAGCGACGCGATGCCAACTGGATGGCTAGCTGAAGCGATGATCTCAATCGGTTCCCCCACAAGTTTAATTGCTTCTTTTTCTGCTAAACGAATCCTGACCTGTGGTGGTGCATCATCATCGATAGGGGCTGTTGGCACCGGTGTCGGTGTGGGCTGCTCAGCCACGGCCGCTTGCGTGGCAACCAACGGCGCCGCGGCAGTAGCGCCAGCCTGCAGTGCAGCGATTTCAGCTTCGGCTGTGCCTAAAGCCGCATTGTTTTGCTCGTCCTGCTCTCGCTTTTGCGCAAAAAGTTGAACAAGGGTCGCTTCTCCCTCGGCAACTTCAGTTTCTTTTAAGACTAATTGCGATTCTAATTCCTGCTGGCCTATCATGAGCCAGCCAATTGATCCCCCTAACGCAAGGACAACGACCAACAAAGCTATCAATAATGTTCGGTTCATATGGATGAAAGGATAAGGCCAACCCTGAAAACAATTATTCGCAAAGTTGCTCAAAGGTTGACTGGGAGAAGATATTATTTATGCAAACAGATAATTTATTTTAAAAATCATTGAAGTAAAACGATAAAAAGATCGATTTAACGTTTTGTTCCCAAAACCAACCATTCTACTTAAACGTAATGGGAAATAATAGAGTAGGTTAGCGTTCAAATAATTATCGATCGAACATATCCTATCTACAAAGATTAGGGACGATCCATATTTCCTAATCTAATCAAACACAATTACACCAGTTGATGTTAAGCTGAAGATACCAATCTTCCAATCCTACCTGAGAAATTTATGAAAAAGTCTACCCAATCTCTTATCCCTGCCATCGGCGCATTTTTCGTTTTGCTGTCTATTTTCGCTTGCAGTATCAGCGTTCCATCACGCGAGCAAGTTGAAGGGGGCATTGCGACGGCACAGGCGGCCGGAGCACAGGTAAGCGACCTAGCCACTGAAAAAGCACCAACAGTGGCAGCACTCAAAACAAAAGCGGCCGATCTCGCTACAAACGCGGCCCCCACGTTTATCGCCTTGCAAACCCAAGCAGTTGATTTCGCCACACGGGCAGCCCCCACAGTCGAAGCCGGAGTTGAGCTAGCAAAAACGGCCGTGGTCGACACCAAAGAGCGGGCGGACCAAGCGAAGGCCACACTAGACGCGGCCGGAATCAACGGACAATATTTGTGGCAAAAAGCGAAAACGGTTGTTCCAGACGAAAATGGGAATGTCCTGATTACCTTTACAGAAACAGAGCTTAATCTTGCCTTAAACGCCCATCTGCTTGTCAGGAAACAAGATGGGGAAACACCACCACTTGAAAATATGCGTATTCGATTAGATGACGGGCTAATGTACTTAGAAGGGCGTATTGAAACGCCGGTTGCGGCCGAAATATCGCTACTGGTTCAACCTTTTGTTCTTAACGGGGAACTCGCGATTAATATCGTCTCTGCCGATGCCAATGGGTATACATTGCCACAGTTTGTAACCAATCAAATCACGAATACGCTAGATCGTACTGTCGTCGGTGCCGTAAATAGTGTGCCACTTCCCGTTACGCTCCAAAACATCTACATAGGCAGTGATTCAATTACGTTTGCATCTGTCCGCTCGTAACTGATGAGTAACCGTCTAAATCAATACTACTGACTGAATTCCAATCTTAACGGATTCCTTGCACACCCACGCAATGTGTTCGACTACACTGGTCAAGTTAGGACTTATTCAGGATAGGTCCAATCATTAGTAATTTATACAATCAATCCTATTTATTCGCCTACTGCATAATATCCAGCACAACAACATGAGCTTTTTTAAACAATTCAATGAAACCGTTTACAATTCACTTAAAAACTGTATCGTCACTGATAAAAATCAGAATGTAATCGACATCGGCCAAGGGATGGACGAATGGGTTGCTCGTACCGATCAACTTAAGAAAGAAAATGCCACAATGTATTTTGTAGGCAACGGGGCTAGCTCGATGATGGCGGGCCACATGTCGGCCGACGCTGCCAAGAACGGCCAAATCCGTGCCCAAGCGTTCCATGAAACATCGCTAATGACGGCCGTGAGTAACGACACCTCGTACGAAAATGTGTTTGCTTATCCACTGCGCCGCTTTGCTGACCCTGGCGATGTGTTGGTGACAATCAGCTCGTCTGGCAATTCACCCAATATCATGGCCGCAATCAAAGCCGCCAATGAAATTGGTATTCAAACGATCACACTTTCGGGCAAAAGTCCGGAAAACAGCTCCCGGCCGCAAGGCCTCCTCAATTTTTACATCCCCTCACAATCGTATGGCATCATCGAATGTGCCCATCAAGTATTGCTCCACAGCTGGCTTGATCAGTATATGGATGCGAATGGGTTAGTGATTTAATCAGTTTATCAGTCGATAGGATGAAGAATTATTTCATCCTATCGACGATTTTTTAGACTCTCGTTTTTTTAGGATTGCCCTTATACCACTGGGCATCCCGCAACATCCGAATTGATCGTTCTGGGTATGGATGGGTTGACTGTTCCATATCTGCAATCGTTTTTTCAACCTCGTAGCTTACACGTCTATGCTCCAACTTCCATTCTCGCTTATCGCGGTCCCACTGTGCAATCGCGTAGGCCGCCCGATGGTCGAGATCAAAAGGAAAGCCTACCGCCCCAATCGATTCAACCCGTCGCCCCTTGATTGTCCCTCTTGAAATAAAATGAATATGCCCATAAACAATTAAATTCGCTTTAGCTCCAGCCAGCATTCTGGCCGCTTCTTTGGCCGATGTTGGCTGAATAAAGAAAGCGTCTGTACTGTTTGGCTTTGGTGCAAGAATGAGTAAGTCGTAGCAACTACGCGGCGTTGAATGCACAATGAGCAGGTCATCAAGATGATTTTGACGGCCTGGTGGACTGATCCGTTTTTGCATCGGCAACGATTGCAAAAAGTTCAATCGGTCTTCTCCCAACTGCTCCCGCATCCACGCTTCCTCAGCCCCACTTTTATTGAGTATGTCTAAATCGGTATTTCCAACGATACCGGGATGACCTGAATTGCGTACAAGGTCGACGCATTCGGCCGGATTTGGCCCTTTGCTCGCCAAATCTCCTCCAAACACAACTAAGTCAGGAGATTGTTCCTCAATATCTGCCAGCACCGCTTTTAGCGCATGCGAGTTCCCGTGAATGTCGGCCAGTATGGCGACCCTAAATTGATTACTCATTTATTCCCTTTTCTCAAACCAGCTCATATAAAACGTCTGGTGCCCCTTCTTCATTGCCCGAGCCATCTCCAAATTCAATCGCTTTAAAGCCGTGCCGTTCATAAAAACGGCGAGCACCTTCGTTTTCTTGAAACGTGTATAAGCGCACCGGCCGATCTAGTTTTGTCAATGCTCGCTCGAGCATGACAGCCCCGATACCGCTCCCAACGCTGTCCGGCCGAAGATAAAGCTGATTGATCCAACCATACTTCCCATCGTGTGAAGTCGCGCACATCCCCAAAATTTCTCCTTGAAGTATGGCAACCTCTACCCCGCCGGTTGGAATTAAGAAGGTTTTAATCCACCTTCGAACTTCAGTGTCAGTGTGTGCCAGAGGGGCACAAGAGACATATTTTTTGTGAGATGCCAGATAAACTTGGGCGACTTCTGCCGCATCTTCAGCTGTTGCTGGTCGGTACTTGATATTTTTCAATTGAGTTTGATCCATTTAATCATCCCATTTTGCCTAGTTTTTAGGTGCATAGTATCGCTTAAAGTCAGAGCAAAATCTACCGACTTGCTTGACACCGCTATCGAAAATAAATACTATTTGACCAGATATACACTTTTGGTCAAATAGTATTTAGATGGATTGATGAAAATAGATTCGCAAAAAACAAACAACCCAGAACGTGAGACAAGAATCCTCGATGCAGCGGCCAATTTATTCGTCCACTACGGCTATGACAAAACAACCGTTAGTGACATCGCAAAAGCGGCCGGGGTTAGCAAAGGTGCCATCTACCTGCACTATGACAGCAAAGACGCCCTGTTTGAAGGGCTGCTCATCCGTGAAACGATGACATACCAAGAGCATTGGCTTGATCTAATCGGCGCAGACCCCAAAGGGGGGACAATCGGCAGCATGTACAAAAATATTTTGTATGCACTAAACGCCAGCCCATTTATGGCAGCGATGTTTAAGCAAGACAGCCGGATTTTAGGCAGCTATCTGCGTAAGCCGGACAACCTGTTTCGCAAGCAAGATCAATCAACCCGCTTCACCTTTGTCAAAATGATGCAGGATGCAGGGGCGATGCGGTCGGATTTTGATCCGAAAATCATCGCCCACATCATGGACATGCTCGCCTACGGGTTGGTCGCAATGGACGAGATCAAAGACAAATCGCTTATCCCCCCGCTCGACGATCTCATTGAAGGCATCGCTGAACTGATGGATCGGGCTTTAACTCCCCAAGATGGGGGCGACAACGAAGCGGGCAAAGCGGTGGTCAATCAGATTTACGAGATGGGCAAAGCACAGTTTGAAGCGATGCGGAATTCATCTTAGGCTGTGGGCATTCCCTTCGGCCGGGTGAAAGAAATGGTGGACTGCTTAAGCCATAAACTGATTTTATGATCCCATTTCTTACACACACGGCTTGGCAACAATTCTTTTCTTAATGGCAAGATTGGAGGAAACATGATTAAGGTCAAAAATTTAAAGTACACCTATCCCAGCGCAACGGCCGAAACATTGCACGGGCTAGATTTTGAGATCGCAGAAAAAGAAATCCTAGGCTTTTTAGGGCCATCGGGTGCAGGTAAATCAACCACACAAAAAATCCTAATCGGCTTGCTTAAGAATTACTCCGGGTCGGCCGAAGTCATGGGGCGCGAAATTAGCGATTGGGGGCATGACTTTTACGAACAGGTCGGCGTTTCATTTGAACTCCCCAACCACTACCTCAAGCTGAGCGCGGTTGAAAACCTCAACTATTTCAGGTCACTTTATTCTGGCCCGACCAACGACCCGATGACCGTTCTAGATTGGGTCGGCCTGCAAGATGATGCAGACAAAAAAGTCTCTGACTTTAGTAAAGGGATGAAGATTCGGCTCAACTTAGCCCGAAGCTTAATTCACAAACCGAAAATTCTCTTTTTAGACGAACCAACCAGCGGGTTGGACCCTATGAACGCCCGCAAGGTAGAAGAGTTGGTCTTAGAATTACGCAGTCAAGGAACGACTGTTTTTATCACCACACACGATATGGCGGTGGCTGACCTGCTTTGTGATCGAGTCGCATTTATGACAGCCGGAACGATTAGCGTTCTCGATGCCCCATCTACCCTGAAAAAGCGGTACGGCAAACGGAATGTACGGGTCGAGTATCTGAACGGGTCAGACCAGATCCATGAGCAGGAGTTTGCTCTAGATGGCTTGGGCAACAACGCTGAATTTAGCCAGCTGTTGCAATCGGCCGGCCGTATCGAAACGATCCACACCCAAGAATCAACGCTCGAAAACATCTTTATCGAAGTGACGGGGCAGGAGCTAAAAGCATGAATCGACTATTTGCAGCGATGAAGCTGGACGTGATCGTTCAGGTACGCAACAACTTGTATACGATCGGTATTGCGGCCGGACTGTTGGTCGCCATCGCATTGTCACAGCTCGCAACACCGGACCAACTCCCGGCCGTCATCCCAACCCTCATGCTTTTGGTCGTCGGCGGCTCAACCCTGCTCTATGTGGCGGGCATCATCACCTTTGAAAAAGACGAGGGGACGCTAAGCGCAAACTTCGTTTCTCCGTTGCGTATTGGAGAATATTTAGGCTCAAAAGTCACAACGCTTACCACATTGGCCACCGTCGAATCGATTGTGATGATCGGCGGAGCCTTGTTGATTATGTGGCTCTGGACCGGCTACACAGTGGCAGAGTTACTGCTCCCTAATCTGATGATTCTGCTGATCGGCATTCTCGCTATCGGCATTATTTACACGTTGGTCGGCATTATTTTGATTGTCCGTTATGACAAATTTACCGATTTTCTGATCCCGATGTCGGCCGTGGCGGTTGTGCTCCAAATGCCGTTCCTTTACTTTTTGGGCTGGGTCAAACATTGGGTTTTCTTGCTCATTCCAACGAGTGGACCAACGATGATTATGCAGGGTGCGTATACGGAATTAGCCCCATGGGAATGGGCGTACGGGATCGGATACACGGCCGTGTTGCTCGTTGGCCTAACGTTCTGGGCTTACCGGACGTTTGAAAAACACGTCACGCTGAAAGTTGGGTAGTTATTAGGCACTGCAAAATCAGCCACGGATAAACGCAGATATTCGCAGATGAAGTCTTAAATCCGTGAATATCCGCGTTCATCTGTAGCTAAAGTTCAACATAGAAGGATGGATAATCACATGCAAATGAGTGAATTAGTACGCAAAATCGGCCCGGTCGATGTCAAAGTTATCCGGCGAGACAGCTTCCTGCTGTTTATGCTTTCGTTCGCGGCGATCATCGCCGTTGTGCTCCGCTATCTTTTGCCGTATGTCACCGTTCAACTGGCTGAAAATGGGATATTACCAGGTGAACGGTTCCCTGTGCCGCTCACTGAGTTTTACCCGATGATTATCGGCTTCATGACCCTCTACACCGGCTCGCTGCTGGTCGGCACGATTTTCGGTTTTATGCTGTTGGATGAAAAAGACGACGATACCTTGACGGCGATGATGGTCACGCCGGTTCCGTTGAATCAGTATGCGCTTTATCGAGTCACGTTGCCGACGATCTTGGCATTTTTCATCATTCTGGTGATGTTTTATGTTGTGGGTGAGGCGTTGCTACCGCTCTGGCAAATGGTGCCAATCGCGGCCGGGGGTGCGCTAACCGCCCCGATCATCACGCTATTTTTCGCAACGGTAGCACAGAACAAAGTCCAAGGATTGGCCTATTCAAAATTTGGCGGTATTTCCGGTTGGACGATTATGATTGGTTGGTTTGTAGCTGAGCCGTTTCAGTGGTTGATCGGGTTGTTCCCGCCGTTTTGGATCAACAAAGCCTACTGGCTAGCGTTGGAAGGTCGAAATCTTTGGGTAGTTGCTTTGGTGGTTGGGGTTCTGCTTCAGTTGGCGTTGATTCGATGGATGCTTCAGTTGTTTATGAGACGGGCGTATCGCTAGGGAACGCCCCACAAATGGACGGTTACCGACGGCGAGTAGTCGGCTTATCTAAACGGAATCCCTTTTGAGCTTTAACTAAGCTATTAAAAGATTCTATTTTTTCGAACCTGGTTTGCGAACCTTGCTGCGGCCGGTTTAGCTTTTTTCACAACCGTTTTCTTTTTCATCCCTTTTTCTCTTATCAGGCATGATTAAAATCCTTTCTAAAGATAATGGATAAAAATGCACTATTTTTCCAGAAAGAATCATATTGCATGCAATCACAGTTAAGGTACCATCTCCTACTTCTCAGAACTTAAATATTAAACCACCCTACTGTGTTTGATACCTATAAATAGAGGAAACATGACCCCAAAACCACTTGCCCATAAAAAAATCATGGCCCAACTCCCCGCTTCGAGCAACGAAGCAAAAGGGAATACCCCCTATCAATTCGAAATGGAAGCCCTCGCGCCACTAGGGGTTGAAACGATCCACGAAATCCCACCTTGCTCCACCGAAGAATTTATAGCTCAGGCGAAAGATGCCGATGCGCTGCTCTGCTCGTGGGGCATTCGCATCTCGCGCGAAATCATAGAAGGGTTAGACAAGTGCGCCATTATCGCTGTCGGTAGCGTGGGGGTTGATATGGTTGATATCGCGGCCGCCACCGAAGCGGGCATCGTCGTCACCAACACGCCGGACGTTTTTATCGAGGAGACGGCTGACCACACGATGGCCCTGCTGCTCGCTTCCGCCCGTCGCCTCAAAATGATGGATGATATGGTTCGCCGAGGGGATTGGCGTCAGGGTCGGCCGGAAGTGGTTCAGTTTCCACGCTTATGGGGACAAACATTAGGCTTGCTCGCCTTTGGCAACATCTCAACCGCCGTTGCTCGGCGAGCCAAGCCATTTGGCATGCACGTCATCGCCCACGAC
>JBGCDP010000028.1:0-4071 GCA_045105475.1 Anaerolineae bacterium | reverse complement strand
GGAAGATAACCGAGCAACATAGGCAACTCATTCACAGGTTGAGCAGCTTGGCAGGCTCTTTTGACTGTGCAAAACACGCTCCCTTCAACAGGCTCAGGGAGCGTGTCTTTCAACCCACTATAGAGTCAGAATAAACCCTTTGCGTGGGTCAACTTTCCCTTTCACCAAATCGGCCCAAAGCTGCTGAATCTCATCTGTGCCAGATACAGGTGTTACATCGATTTGGCTTTGAGCAAAGCTGATAAATGCTCCGAAATCGGCCGTCATTCTCCCCATAAACTCAGCCGTCCCCCACTCTTTCATACGCTTCTGCGCTTGTGACGGTGCAAAAAACATCTCAGCACGTGCTCCAGGCAGCCCTTTGGCTGAGCCTTGTTGGGTCCAGTCGGTCACCCCAATCACCACATCTTGAATCAAGTTTTCCCCATAATGGTGGTGAATAGCAGCTCGCAATTTAGCATTTCCAGAGAAGTCAGCATAAACGGCCGAGCCATCTTTGCCAGGCAGACTCGCCACATCATCGTAAGCAAGAACCGTGTCATAAAGGCCTAATCCGGTTACATAATCGACATTACCGGCCGAGGTTAACCCAACCACCGTGTAGTCTGTACGCTTAGATTTATTTTGGCTCAGCAAAAAGGCGGTGCCATATCCCGTTTTACTTGAAGCACTTGAGATGATAAATGTTTGAGCGGCTGGAGAGCTATCCCACAAATAATCATCGAGCAAAAATGAGGTCGTAAACATCGGCCGGAGCAGCGCGTTTAAATGCTCAATTTCAGGCTCAAATCCGGGGGATGTAGCTGTACGTGTATAGCGGTTGTAGATTGCGTTTAAAGATTGCCGATGAGCAACCCCATCGACCAAACCATGCGGTGTCACTTTGTCTGCATCGATCACCAAATAGCCAGCCAGCGGCCAATAGCCGTACAGCCGCTCGCCTACCGGCACATCAGCATGCTCAGATGCCACCACATCAGCATACCCCCACATCGGAACCATCCCCCAGCCATCTTCGGCTGTTGGGAAAAATTGCCAATAGTTGAGCAAATCACCCGTCACCGCATAGGTCACATTGTTCGCCGTGAGTGCCACTTGGTCGATTTTGCATAGCAATTGGCCCGGCTCTAGCTGTTCAGAAGCCGCCTGTTGGCGAATGTTAGTCTCACCGATATTGTTCCGATTAATGAGGTATTGGGTATTCATTTATCCTCGCTTTTAAAAATGGTTTAGGCGCCTATTATAGCTGATTATTCTCATGAAGTAGTCTTTTCAACTTTCTCGGGTACCATACTCTTTCACCTGCTCAACAAGGGGAATACCCATGAAAGAAACGCTTTTATCACAGTTTGAACTTACACCAACTGATGCCGCCGCATTGCCGGGGAATCTACGAAATCGCATTTTAACCTTCCTCATTAACTGGGACAGTTTTCAGGAAGCAATTGACGTAATCGAGGCGATCAATCGGCCGGATTTGGTGTCGATGTCAGATCGAAAAGCAAAGGCGTTAGCGGGTATGGGGCGCACACCTACTGCGATAAAAGTGATGAGTGAAAGGCTCATCGAAAAGTTTTCTCCGACGGCTTTGGCCAACTTAGGTCGCTATTATTTAGAAGACAAAGATTATGAGATGGCGCGTAAAACGGCCGAACGGCTCATCGCTCAAAATGAGGCAGCCATTGCGGCCTGGGCCTTGCTGGGAGATGTTGAGCTAGCTGTTGGCAACTTAGACGCGGCCGAAAAAGCAAGCCGTGAGCAGCTAAAAACCGCACCCCGTAGCCGGACAGCAACATTGCGTTTGGGCAAAGTCTATCTGGCAAAAGGGGATCGTGTACAGGCTCAAGCCTTTGCCGTCAATGCCTTTACCGTCAACGAAGGTGAGAATCCGCTCTATCTGTCGCTCATGCGCGAACTGCGCGATTTCTTTGATGAAGTTGGGGACACCAACCGGCTTTTGCTGCTCGATGAGATAATTCCAGCCCGCTTTGCGGCCGATCAAAACAACCTGCTCGAAGGCATCGCTGAAGGGGGCAAAAGCGATGCAGCGAAACGGGCCAAACGATCAGCTTCTTTAGCTCCGGCCCGCCTACCGAAAAAGCGCAAGCCCGCTCCACTGCCGGATCTAAATCAAATCCCAGTTTCGGCCGCCGAACGAGAGCAAATCGAATCGGCCGCCAAAGAATTCTTCGGATTCGATGATCTAAGGGAAGCCCAAGTTGAAATTATGGCTTGCGCCTTGCGGGATGAAGACGTACTCGCCATCTTGCCAACCGGGGCCGGAAAGTCGTTGACTTACCAGCTCCCTTCTTTGTTAACTGAAGGGGTATCTCTGATTATTTCCCCCCTCATCGCCCTGATGAAAGACCAAGTTGATGGACTTCCAGATGGTATTCGGGAAAAAGCTTTAGCCATTAATAGCTCACTAAGTGAGGCGGATTTAAAAGCGGCGATTCGAGATGTGGCCAAAGGGAAATACAAGATGGTGTTTGTCGCACCAGAACGCTTACGTCAATGGCGGTTTGTGCAGGCGATTAAACGGGCTGGTATCGGCCGACTGGTCATCGATGAGGCGCACTGTCTATCGACTTGGGGACACGATTTCCGGCCAGACTATCTTTGGATTGCCCAAGCCCATCGCGATTTAGGCGCACCCCCAATTTTGGCTCTCACTGCAACCGCTCCGTTGCTGGTCCGTGAGGATATCGAACGCCGCCTCTTTTCACCTTTGAACAAAGAAAGTGAAACGAGAAAGTTCCAATTTATCGCCCTCGATACGTTCCGAGACAATTTAAACTTAGCCGCGATTACGGCCGCCAACGCGGACGGTAAATTGACCGATGTGATAAATCTGGCTCAAAAGTTGCCAAGTCCTGGCATTATCTATGCTCGGTCCCGCAAAAACTGCGAAGAGATTGCACTCATTCTACGTGGCCAAGGGCTAAACGCTGAGCATTATCATGCCGGAATCAGCAATCGAACGCAGGTGCAGAACCGCTTTATGAGTGGGGAGTCTGACATTATTGTGGCCACCGTCGCATTCGGCATGGGGATCGACAAATCAGACATTCGCTTTATTTTGCACTACGGGCTGCCCAATTCAATCGAGTCGTATTATCAAGAAGCAGGACGTGCCGGACGTGACGGTGAAGAGTCATGGTGCGTGTTGGTCCATAGCACGGCCGATAAAGGGTTTCTAACCCGATTGGTCAATAACGATGCGCTTAAGATCGACTTTCTCCGCTCCGTTTATGGGCAGATTAGGAAGCAAGTTCCGGTCGGCCGTTCAGGGCCGGTCATGCTCGATTCAATCGCCAGGGCCTTAAACACCAATTCGACCAACTTGCGGGTGGCGGTCAACATGCTTGAAAATGCGGGACTGGTCGAACGAGGGTTTGATGTGCCGCTATCGCTGAGCATGCGCTGGATTTCGGCCGGACCACCGGAGTTAGCCGCGTTTGCGGCCGACATGGGGCTAGAAATCGGCATTCCGGTGACGCGTAACACGGTTGATGTGGCGCAAGCATTAGAGGTCTTCCCTGGTGAAGTTCAGCCGCTTTTATCAGATTGGGCCGTCGCAGGCCATCTGTTTTACGATGGACAAAATCGGGTTCCGAGCATCCGGGTGTTGCAACCTCCGGCAGACTCTTCAGACCGCATCGAACGCTTGCTGGCTGAGAACGACTCAATCCAAAAACAGCGGGTGGCTGAAATCGGGGCATACGGCAAAAGCCGTTACTGTCGGCATGGCTATTTGGCCAACTATTTGGGTGGAGCAACACGCGAAAAGTGTGACAAATGCGACAACTGTGAGCCGTCAATTCTGCCAGACTGGGACGATGGTGCATTGGCGGCCGATCCTGAAATTGAACGTGGGGTTTTGCTCGCTTTGTCAGAAAACGGTTGGGGCAAACGCAACTTAGTCAGGCTACTAACCGGTGATCTACATGACAATGAACGGGCGTTAAGTTCAGAGGCATACAGTGTGCTCCAAGGACGGGGTGACCGTACGATTCAGCTGGGGCTATCTCAGATGTTGAGCGAGGGGTTGATTGAGGAGAAGCAGCTTTC